>REEB01000267.1 GCA_007695295.1 Puniceicoccaceae bacterium | reverse complement strand
CGCCACGCCGCCACCCGCAGCCTCATCCGCCGGATCGGCGATTCGCCCACCCTCGCCGCCGGCGTCGGCGCACTTCTTCCAGGCTGTGCGCTCAGCACCATCCCTCTCGCCTTTGTGCTGCGCGACCAGGGAGCCCGGCTCGGAACGCTGTTGGCTTTCATCGTCATGGCCGCCCTGCTCGGGCCGGCTTCCATCCTCCTCTCTCTCGCTCTCCTGGGGCCGGAGATCACCGCCGGTCGCATCGTCCTGCCTTTTCTCGTCATCATCCTCGCCGGTCTGGCCGTGAATCGCTTCGCCCGCACCCCAGGTTCCCGAAAACCGCCTCCGGAAACCATCAGCGGCTGCTGCGGGCCGGCCAATACAGCCGCCGGTTGCTGCGGCTCCCCACCCGGAGAGGCAAACGACGACGCCGGAGTGCTGGCCTCGATCTGGAACCTCACCCGGATCCTTTTGCCGGTTTTCCTGATCGGCCTGCTCGCCGCCGCCTTTCTCAGCCCGTTCATTTCCGGAGAGTTTGCCGAAACGCACCTTCAGAGCGGTTTCTCCGCCTACCTGGGCGCCATCCTCATCGGTCTGCCCGCCTATGTCTGCGAAGGCAGCGAGGTGCCGCTAACCCTCGCCTTGCTGGAACTCGGCGTGGGGATCGGCCCAGCCTTCACTTTTCTGCAAGCTTCCGTCGGCACCTGCCTGCCCACCGTGCTGATGGCGCCACGCATCATCGGCCTACCGTTCACTGTCCTCTATGTCGGCTTCTGGATCGCGTTCTCGATCGGAAGCGGCCTGTTCATGGGCTGGTGGTTGGGTTGATGCCCGCGCCCGTCAACGCCGTCAGCCGCCCAATTCGTCACGGCGTACCGGATACACCCGGCCGCAGCGGGGACAATTGACTTTCAACTCGCTTTCCTCCCCGAAGAGCCCTTCCACATCGCCCCGGGCCGCCCCCCCCAGAATCCCGAGTATCCGCGCCCGCGAGCACCCGCAGCGCCAGCGGTAACGCCGGTTTTCCAGCGGCGCCAAGGTCTGTGAGCCCCCCAGTCCGTGGACTTCCTCTTCGTCCAGTTGGTCAAACCACTCCTGGTCGCAGTCCGGGTGCGCCGTCACCATGGCAAACTCCTCCGGCCCGAGGGCGAAAAGCCGCGCCGGCCGCTGCTCGCTTTGCCGGTAAAAGGCCTCCACTGCTCGTAATGGGCACTCCCCTTCGAAGGGGGCTATGCTCCGCATGACGGGGCCGTTGCCGCGGGCGACTTCCGCATAAAAGCTGTTTTCCTCCGCCTCCTTCACATTCTCCGCGAAGAGCCTTCCCACCACGGTCTGCTCGTCGTTGTCGCCCCCCAGAAAGAGATTCACCAAGGGATCCTGGAAGTTCAGCGTCCAGCCAATCGTTTCATTTCGCGGGCGAGAGGCACAGTGCAGGGCAAAGGCGGCCAGAGCGGTCTTGAAGAGGCTGTCCAGCCGCTGCCCCATCCGGAAACCCGCCTCCGCCAAGTGCAGGTAATAGTCGATGTAGAGGGGCTCGAAATCCGCCCGGGCCAGCAGCACGTTGCGGTAGCGCACAAAATAGGTCTGGATGGGCACTCCTTCGGAAGCGGATACCGGTTTTTTCTCCATAGTACGCCATACTTCCAAGGTCCGGTTTTGTCCACCCGCCCCCTGCATCCGGTGTCCCCATCCGCGCGGCCGGTGCCGGCCCCCCGTTGGAATCAGCCGGCCGCCACGCCCAGCAGGTCCCCCATCCGTGCGTAAAGTTCCCGCCCAGCCCGCGTCTCCCGCACGAGGTCATCCGCCGGCTTCAACCGCCCCGGCTCGAAAAGCAGGATCACACACGATCCGCCAAAGGCGAAATAACCTTTCTCACCGCCTTTCGCGCAGGGTTCACCCTCCCGGTGGGTCTGCCGGATTGATCCCACGCAGGTCGCCCCGATTTCCAGCATGAGCACGTTTCCGAAGATCTCCGAGTCGATCCGACAAAAGGTCCTCCGGTTCTCCAGCAGGTAGTCAATCCGCCGCCGCAAGGCGATCGGGCTGACCGAGTGAAGCCGGCCGGGCAGGGTCCGCACCGGACCCGGCCTCCCCGCCACCGGGAAATGAAACCGGTGGTAGTCCACCGGGCAGAGCCGGGAAATTACCAGCGCCCCCCGCCGGTGGTTTTCCGCCCAGGCCGCGTCTCCCAACAGCCGGGCAAGATCGAGACGCTGGCCTTTCACATAGACTTCCCCGGCCGCCGCCGCGTCCGGCCAGCCCAGGTGCCGCCCATCGGCCGCAAACACCGCCGACCGCGGGTCCGGATCGATCGGCCTGCTGCCGCGCCGCAGCCGGCGATAAAAAAAGTCATTGAAGGTCGGGTACGCTTCGAGCGGCTCGGCGAACTCCCCCGCATCCAGCCCGTACTTGGCCACAAAGGGGCGGATCAGCCGCCGCGAAGCCGGCCGCGACATCCGCCAGCCATACCACTTCGAAAACCAGGCCCGCGCCACCGCCAGCCGCAGCAAGAGGCGGCCCGTGGCGGTTTCATAAATCCACCGCAACCAGGCTTCCCCATAGATGGCTTCCGTCTCCACCCGGCCATAATACCGGTGGTAATACTGGATGGGTTCTCGGGTTGACACTTTGCCCAGCCTGCCCAGCGCCGCACACCGTGCAAGCGCGGGAGAGTCCTTCCTTTCCGTATCCCTCGGAGACGGGCGGGCTTCGATGGCGGTCGGTCAATTCTCCGAGGCCACGCCGGGCACCGGGCTGCGGGCCGTCTTCCCGACCTGCCAAACGCCCGCCAGCGCGTACCGCCCCAAGGCATCCTCGGCCGGCGGCTCTCCCCGGAAAACCAGCTCACGCATCAGTTCCACCGCCTTCGCACCCAACCCGCCCAAGTTGGTTCGAATCCCCGTAAACCGCTCCGGCCGGCCGGCGCATTCCGCCAACACCACGCCGATTTCCAGCGGCACCCGCCGGCCGACCGCCGCCAGTCGCTCCTCCACTTCCGGGTCGGTCGCCACCACCACGTCGGGTTGATGCCGGTCCAGCCAAGCCCTCAGATCAGCGGCCTCCGCTTCCCGGGGAAAGGTTTCACCGGCGAATCCACCCGGCCAGCCCAGCCGCAGAGCCGTTTCCCACCACGCGGCCAGCAGCGGCGGCGTCTCCTTGCCCCAGGCCAGGGCGGGCCTGCGGTACCCGGCTTCCACCAGGCTCCGCGCCAGGCGCAGGCCGTTGCCCGCCGCATCCAGGGCCACCACGGGAAAGTTTCCCGGCCGGCCCGAGGGATCGAGCACCACGGCCGGCATCCGTTCCCAGGCCCCCATGCCCGCCTCCGCCACCAGCTCGGCCGAACCCGCATCCAGAAAGATCCCCGCCATGCCGCGCTGATGAAGGGTCCGCAGCAACGCCCGCACCAAGCGCGGCTCCTCCGGGCAGGCAAAGCCTTCGAGATGAAAGCCAGCCTCGCCGGACCCCGTCTCCAGGCCGGCCACCATGCCCGCCACCAACTCAACCTCCCGGTCGGTTTCTTCTTCTTTCCTGCGCCGCAGCAAGGCCAGGCACTCCAAGGATGGCGCCCGGTTCCCGGCCCGGTTGCGATACGCGGCCAGCGCCCCCATCGCCGGATCGGGCCGGTAGCCCAGGCGGCGGGCCAGCTTCCGGATCATTTCCCGGGTTTCCGCAGGGATGCGACGGTGACCGCGCAAGGCCAGCGACACCGTGGCCACGCTTACCTGCGCGGCCTCGGCCACATCTTTCAGCCTGATCCGGTTCTGCTGCATCCGTGCGTTAATTGTTTGACCGGCGCCCTCATTGCGACCCGGGGAGAATACCCCAGTGTCGGTGGGCAAGGAAACCTAGGGCCATCCCAGCTAACCGCTTCCGTGGTCCTGCCTGAAATCGTCTCCGCAACCCGCCGCTTAAGACCAATCCCTTCCCGCCATGCGCATCCTTCGTCTGCTTCCTTTCCTCGGTCTCGCCATCCTCCCGCTCCGGGCCGACCTCACGGTGCAGCCCCTCCTCCCGGACAGCTTTGCCTTCGGCGCGGCAAACCAGTTGCCGGGGCTGGCCCAGGAGGTCGACGGCAGTCTGCTTCTCAACGGGCTCACCTTTCTCCCCGTCCCCGATCCTTCCCTCTATACCGGCATCGAGATGCTGGCCGGCGACTTCATCGCTTTGTCCTACCTCGGCCAGCTCGCGGGCGGCCCTCTCGGGAGCACGTTTTCCGCCGACACCTCCGCCGGACCCCGTTCCCTTTTCCCCAATTTCAACACCGGCATCGGCGCCCTTGGCCTCACCGCAACCGCCCCCGTCACCCTCGACTTCTTTCACCTCACCGCCGGCGGCAACAACGCTGCGCTCGATGAAACCCAGCGCATCGCTCTCTTCCGCCACGACGACGCCGTCAGCCTCCGGAGTCTGACTTTGGTCGTCGTCGACGCCACCGGGACCGGACAGCCCTTCGTCCCCGGAGCCAACAATGGCTTCTTCCTGTTCGACACCCCGGTCCACACGGCCATCCCCGAGCCCGCCACCCTCGCTCTCCTGGCCGGGCTCGGGGCGCTGGCCATGGTCTGGCTTTTCCGCCGCCGCTGAAACCTCTCCCCCGGATACCTTAACCTCCCTCGCGCCATGAAAACGCTCCGCATCTCCGCCATTCTCGCCGGTTCCCTCCTCGCCGCCTCCGGGATTTCCGCCCAGTTGATCGACAATACCGCCTCCCTCGACCCCACTGCAGTCTTCAACTTCCAGCCCGGCCAGCACTTCGGCCAAATCTTTCAGGCCCCCGCCGGCAGCGACCTCATCCTCGACCGCTTCGGCCTCTACCTGGGCCTGAGTTTCAACGACCAGCCGGTCGTCCCCGGCAGCATCGAGGTCTCCCTCCACCAGTGGAATGCCGGAGCCGTCGGAGCCGGCCTCTTCAGCCAAAGCCTGTCCTTCGGTCTCGGCCTGCCGGGCGAACCGGGTCCGCAGCTTCAGTGGTTCGACTTCTTCCCCAACCTCGCCGTCGACAGCGGCCAATCCTACCTCGTCTCCGTCAACGCCCCCGCCCAGAACCCCGCCGGCCTCAATACCATCTACTTGCTCGACACCGATCCGGATCTCTCGCTCGCCATCCATCTCGGCGGCGGCGTCTGGCACAGCTACGACTTCTTCGAAGCAGCCTTCCAGGCCGAACTCTCCTCCGCCACCGGCCATCCCATCGGCGCCGTGCCCGAGCCGTCGACCTACGCCCTCGCGGGGATTCTCCTCCTCGCCATCGCCATCCTCTCCCGCCGGCGGTAATCCGGGCCGGACAGACCCGGCCGGCGCCGGGTCACCGGTTCTACATGTTCCGGATGTCCACGTAGTCGCCCGATGGATACTTGAGGAGGCGCGGGATCGCCGCCGCCACCCGCCGGCCCGCTTCCTCCGGTCCCGGCATGGCTTCGGTGCCCTTCGCCCGGCGGAGTTTCTCCAAGGGAGGAAACCGTTCATCCGGCGGCAGCCCGGTGAGGTAGTCCTGCATCGCGGAATCGATCAGACCAGGCGCGAAGGCGGTGAAGTGAATCTCCGGCAGCTCCGCGGCATAGAGTTTGACCAGCATGTTCAGCGCCGCTTTCGAAACACTGTAGGCATTCCACCCGCGCATCCCCGAGACGGCGGCCCCCGAGGATATCGCCACCACCTGCCGGACCGGTTCACGCCGCGAGGCCAGCAGGTCGATCAGCCACTTGTTGCTCCAGACGTTCACCTCCATGACCTCGCGCAGCGTGGCCAGGGGAGTATCCCGCAGATCGCGCACTTCCGGCAGGATGCCGGCGTTGAGCACGGCCACGTCGATCGCGCCGGCCTCGACGAGCAGCTCCTCCACCGCCGCCCGCGCCTCGGCTTCCCGGCTCAAGTCCACGCTCCGAAAAACCAACCGCCCGGGAAACCCTTCCGCCAGATCGGCAGGCTCGCGGCGGCTGCATCCATGGACGATCGCCCCCTCACTCAGGTACTGCCGGGCCAGTCCCCAGCCCAGCCCCGAACTCACTCCGGTGATGAATACTTTCCGGCTCATGCCTCAGGCTCAAGCCATCCATCGCCCGGCGCAAAACAAAAGGCCGCTCTACGGCCCGTTCAGCCGCCGGTCAACCGCTCCGCCAGATCGCGTTTGAACGCCGCCAAGTCTTGCCACCGCAGCGCCACCCGCGCCGGTTGACCCGCCGGGTCTTCCACCGTCAGGCCATCGTCGGTCGAGGCCAGGCGAAGGGTTTCGATTTCCACCCAGTCCTCCGCATAGGCCAGCCAAACCGCCACACAATCAAAGAGCGTCGACGATCGCTCTTCCACAAAGTTGCACTTCATCCATGGCACCCGCGGCGCCCACACCCGGTAGTTTTCCATGATCGCGCGGCAGAGCGGATCCGAGCTGTCGCGGACCCGGCGGTAGTCCTCGCCGTCGAGCACGACCCGCCCACAGGTGTCCAGCGGAGTCAGGAGCAGGTCCTGCCAGGGTGCCGCCAGCACCGCCCGGAAGGCCGGCACATCGAGGCGTACGTTTGTCTCCGGCTCCGGCGGCGATCCGGCGGCATAGCCCTCACGCACACTGCCAAACATCCCCACAAACCGGCAGCGCTCCGCGATCCGCGGCTCCCGCTCCAAGGCCAGCCGGATGTTCACCGCCGGACCGATCGCGATCAGCGTCACCGTCTCCTTCGAGCCGAGGATGGTGTCGATCATCGCCTCCACGCCGTCCTCGCGCACCGTGCCTGCGTAGTCATCCAATGAATACCCTTTGACCCAAGGCAATTGGTGCTGGTGGCCGGTCCCGGGATCCTCCGGATGCGGGCCGATCCCCACCGGCACATCCGCCCGACCAACCGCCTCCAGAAATTTCGCCGTCAGCCGCGCCCGGTATGGGGTGTCCCCCGTGCCGACCGTTACCAGCCGCAAATCCAGCTCCGGACACCGCAGCAGGTGACCCAAAGCCCAGGTGTCGTCGACATCACTGCCGATATCCGTGTCCAGAATGACGGGGATGGCGGATTTCATTAGTGCCCAGATCAAGCGGTTTGCCCGCCGGTGACAAGCTTGGTCGTCTCTTCTTCCCCACTGTCTTTCCGGGCTTTTCTTGTCTTGCCATTTCGTCAATCCGCTTCAGAAAAGGCCCTGCCTACCCTTGCTTGCCGCTTTTTGCTCGGTTTTCCTTCCTCCTCCGTCCAACCCCAAAACAAGTCCGCCTTTTCATGGTATCCCCCCTGTCCCGACCG
>REEB01000174.1 GCA_007695295.1 Puniceicoccaceae bacterium | reverse complement strand
GGGTGGAGTCGGACCTTGCCAAAATCAAACGCGACAAATCTTTGGTCCGTTCATTCTTTAATGCCAAAAGCGTCTCCTATGCTGCTGACTAGTCAATAGGATTACGATTATGAGCAGGATTACGATTTAGGGGCTTGGACAGGGTGTCCCAAGGTTGAATTCAGGAGGGGTGTTAGACGGAAGAACTACTTGGCAAGTCTTTCATAAGGTTTACTTACCGTTTACCTCTCCCGCGAAGTCCGGGCCATCGAGCGTGAGGACGCATTCCAGGTGGCGGGTCTGGGGGAAGAGATCGAAGGGTTGCACCCGGCGGAGGCCGAAACCATGGGAGCGCAGCAGCTTGAGATCGCGCATCTGGGTGGCGGGGTTGCAGGAGACGTAGACGACGGTGCGCGGACCGAAGGCGGCGAGCTGCTCCAGAAAAGCCTCCGAGGCGCCTTTGCGCGGGGGGTCGATGACGACGGCGGTTTCCGCCGGGGCGAAGGGGATGCCTTCGAAGATGGCGGCGGCATCGCCGAGGCGAAAGGAGCAGGTGGACTCGAGGCCGTTTTCGCGCGCGTTTTCCACCGCCCAGCGCAGCGAATGCTCGTTGATTTCCACCCCGAGGGCGGCTTGGAAGCGCCGCCCCGCGGTCAGGCAGAAAAGTCCGCTGCCGCAGTAGGCGTCGATGAGAAAGCGGGCTCCCGCTCCGGCGGCTTCGGCGGCCACGTGGGCGGTGAAAGCTTCGAGGATGTGGGGGTTGTTTTGGAAAAACTCCCCGGCGGGAAAGCGCAGGCGGACGCCGTCAACTTCCTCGGTGACGGTCTGGCGGGCATCCGTCACGACCCCGTCGGCGGCGGTTTCGCGCAGCAGGAGGGTGGCGCCGGAGCGGTAGCCGGCCTCGCCGGAAAGGACCGCCGCGCGCAGCCGGGTCAGCTCCCCATTCATGGCCGGGCTGGCCAGGGGACAGGCCTCGACATCGACCAAGGCCGAGCGGGTGCCTTGGCGGAGAAAGCCGATTTTCAGCGGCCGGTCGCGGCGGGGGGGCTGGAAGTGCGGGGTGATTTTGGATCGGTAGCCGTAGGCCAGGGGTGAAGGCACGACCGGATCAACCGGGTGGGAAACGCCTCCGAGGTGTTCGAGCAGCTCGGCCACCTGACGGCGCTTCCAGTGCAACTGTTCAGTGTAGTCGAGATTCTGATACTGGCAGCCCCCGCACTCGCCGAAGACCGGACAGACCGGCTCCACCCGGTGCGGCGACGCCCGCAGGACCGCGACCAAGTCCGCCTCGCTGTGGTTCTTGTGGTTGCGGAAAACGCGGACCCGCACCCGCTCGCCCGGCAGCGCGAAGGCCACCAGCACGACCCAGCCGCCGCGCGCGGGTTGGTCCTCCTCCTCGGCGGGAGTGTCCAGCTCCACCCGGCCAAGGCCGTGGCCGTGGTTGGTCAGCGTGGTTATTTCCAGCTCCAGCTCGTGGTGATAGGGAAAAGGGACGGGATTGAAGCGGCGGGGACGCATCGCCGGGCACGCTGGCGGACCGATTCCGAGCTGGCAATGGAAAGGACGGGCGGCGCCGGATCCGCCCCGGGGATTTCCGCGCCGTCGAGCCAAGGCCGGGGCCACAACCGAGCACCGGGGCCTCTACCAGTAGTGGCCGCGCAGCGGCGCGTGGGGCGGCAGGGTCGAGTAGCCGCGGCTGCCGGCACGGCGGCCGGTCTCGGACATCGCCACCACCTGCCCGTCCATAAACTCCACCGAAGCCCGCTCGTAGACATCGCTGCGGTAGACCGGACGGTAGATGGGACGGTGGTACACGAACCAGCGGTCGCGCACCGGGCAGTAGTAGCGGTAGGGCCGCCAGCCGTAAAAGGCGTCGCCATGGTAATTGGACTCCGAGGTGAGGTAAATCCAGACCTCCTTTTCACCCTCGGCGGTGACTTCGACCTTCTTGCGGTCCGGTCGGCCGTAGGCGAGGTAGACCATGTCCGGCGTGAACCCGAGATCGATCTGCCCGTTTTCGATCTTCACTTGGTCCTCCGGATCAAGGGAGGCGAAAAAGTCGGCATTCTGCTGAATGCGGGTTTCCACGGTGCTGCAACCAACCAAGCCGAGAAGAACAACCGGCAGCAGGAGAAGTAGCGGGCGTTTCATAACGGTGGTAAAGTGAATTAAATCCCGGACCGCCGCAAGCAGCGGCGGCGGATCCAATCTTCGACCCCGGGCAAACCTCCCGGTTCCGGAGCGGCGGGCGGCCCTCGCGCCCCCGCCTCAGATGCGCTTTATCCTCAGCCTCAACGCGTTGCTCACCACCGAGAGCGAGCTGAGGGTCATCGCAAAAGCCGCCACCATCGGGTTGAGCATCCAGCCCAGCAGCGGGTAAAGCACCCCCGCCGCGATCGGAATGCCGAGGCTGTTGTAAACAAAGGCGAAAAACAGGTTCTGGCGGATGTTGGCCAACACCGCCCGGCTCAGCTTCCAGGCCCGCACCAGCAGGCGCGGATCGCCCCGGACCAGCACGAGGCCCGCGCTCTCCAGGGCCACGTCCGTCCCGGTGCCAAGGGCCACGCCCACATCCGCCGCCGCCAGGGCGGGGGCGTCGTTGATGCCGTCGCCAACAAAAGCGACCCGCTCGCCCTCCTCGCGGAGCCGCTGGACCAGCGCTTGTTTCTTCTCGGGTGGAACGCCCGCGGTGACCTCCCCGGGCTCGATGCCGGCGCGGGCGGCGATGGCCGCGGCCGTGGCCGGCGCATCCCCTGTCACCATGCCCACCCGCAGGCCCAGCGCCCGAAGCTCCCGCACCGCTTCCGCGGAGCCTTCCTTGAGTGGATCCTCCAGCCCGAAGGCCGCCAGCACCCGCCCGCCCTCGGCCAGGAAGATCGCCGTCATCCCTTCCTTTCGCCAGGCCTCGGCGCGGTCCTTCCATTCGCGGCCCGCCGCCTCCGCCCCGCCCTCAAAAACAAACCCTTCCCGGCCGCACCGCAGGGAGCGGCCTTCCACCGTCGCGCTCACCCCGCCCCCGGTGGTGGAGGCAAAGTCTTCCGCCCGGGGAATCGCCACCCCGCGCTCCTCCGCGGCCACGACCAGCGACCGCCCGAGCGGATGCTCGCTGCCCCGCTCGACCGCGGCCGCCAGGGCCAACACCTGCGTTTCTTCCAACCCGGAGTCCGCGTGAATCCGCCGCACCCGCAGGCGGCCTTCGGTCAAGGTGCCGGTTTTGTCGAACAACACCACCGTGGCCGAACGCAGCCGCTCGAGCATGCCCGCATCCTTCACCAGGATGCCTTCCCGCGCTCCCCGCCCCACCCCGGTCACGATCGAAACCGGCGTCGCCAGGCCCAGCGCACACGGACAGGCGATAATCAGCACTGCCACGCCGGCTAGCAGCGCAAAGGCCAGCCGTGGCTCCGGCCCCACCGCCATCCAGACCACAAAGGCGATCACCGCCACCGACAGCACCACCGGGACGAAGACATTGGTCACCCGGTCCACCAGCCGTTGCACCGGAGGCCGGCTCGCCTGGGCCTGCTCGACCAGCCGGATGACCTGGGCGAGAAAGGTCTCACCTCCCACCCGCGTCGCCCGCATGATGAAGCCGCCGGTGGTGTTGAGGGAGCCGCCGATGACCGCATCGCCTGCGCCCTTTTCCACCGGCACGGGTTCGCCGGTCAGCAGGGCCTCGTCGAGTGCGCTGCGGCCCTCCACGAGTTCGCCGTCCACCGGCACCGCCTCGCCCGGCCGCACCCGCAAACGGTCGCCGACCGCGATGTCCTCGATCGCGACCTCCGCCTCATTGCCCTCTGCATCCACCCGGGTGGCCCGGGCGGGCCGCAGCTCCATCAACGCCCGCACCGCTTCCCCGGTCCGCGCATAGGCCCGCTGCTCGATGATCTGCCCCAGCAGCACCAGGGTGATGATCACCGCCGTCGCTTCAAAATAAAGCGGCGGGTAGCCCATGACGAGAAATGCCTCCGGGAACACCCCGGGCGCCAGCGTCGCCACCACACTGTAGCCGTAGGCAGCCCCGGTCCCGATCACCACCAAGGTGAACATGTTGAAATCCAGCCGGCGCAGCGCAACCAGGAAGCGGCGGATGAAAAACCCGCCCGCCCAGAAAAAGACCGGTGTCGCCAGGAGTAGTTGCAGCCAGGCATTGACCGAAAACGGCACCGCCTCATCCAACACCGGACCAACGCCCGGCACCATCGGACCCATCGACAGAATTAAAAGCGGCACCGTGCAGGCCAGGGCCACATAGAGCCGCGGCATCAAGCGCTCCGCCTTTGGCAGCCCCATGTAAACCGGCGCATCGGGATCGTCCGCATCATCCCCCCCGCTCCCGCAGCATCCGCCGCCCGCCGGCTTCGGCTCGGGTTCCTCCCCGCCACAGCAGCCTCCGGATACGCGGCGGGGATCCGTGGCGGCCGCCGGGGTCTCCGATCCGCAGCATCCTCCCGACGGGGCCACCCGCTCCTTGGGTCCGGCCGACGGGCTCCGCGCGCCCCCACCCCCGCCACAACAGGATTCTTCGGCGTTGCTCATGACCGGCATCGTCGCCGCTTTCGGAGAGCGGTCAACCACCGTTGACTCCGCGGCCCGGCTGCCGCACCTGTCTTCGTCGCTTTGGAACCCATCCGGCCGGTCCCCCGCGCCCCCTCGCTCGAAACCACTGCCATGCTCCATCCCCGCCTGCGCTACCACCAGCCTTCCCGCGAAACCTCCTCCGCCGTCCACGAGACTGGACTCTGCGTCTACGGCGGCACCTCCGCCGGGGTCATCGCAGCCTGCCAGGCCGTGCGCTCTGGCCTGAAGGCCCTCATCGTCGAGCCGGGCCACCACCTCGGCGGCATGACCGCCGGAGGCCTCAGCCTGACCGACATCGGCAACAAACACGCCATCGGTGGCTTCTCACGGGAGTTTTACCGCCGGGTCGGGCGACGCTACGGCGTGGAGGAAGAGTGGCGCTTCGAGCCCTCCGCGGCGGAGGCGGTCTTCCAGGAGCTGGCCGCTGAGCATGGTGTATCCGTTTTATTCGGACACTTTATCGCGGGGGCGGAAATGGAAGCGGGCCGCATCCGCTCCATCACCCTGGAAAACGGCGCCCGCATCCGCGCCCGCGCCTGGATCGACGCCGGCTACGAAGGCGACCTGCTCGCCGCCGCGGGCGTTTCCTTCACCGTCGGACGAGAGGACAACAGCGTTTATCAGGAAACGCTCAATGGCAGCCAGGTCCGCCCGACCCACCAGTTCGACTTCCCGGTCAGCCCCTACCGCCGCGAGGGAGCTCCCGCCAGCGGTCTGCTCCCCGGCATCGAGGCGGATGAGCCGGTCGAGGGCCGCGGCGACCACCGCATCCAAGCCTACAACTTCCGCCTGTGCCTGACGAACCGGCCGGACAACCGCCGGCCCTTTCCCAAGCCGGTCGACTACGATCCCGCCTGTTACGAGCTGCTCGCCCGCTACCTGCGGGCTGGCTGGCGCGACATCTGGACCAAGTTCGACCCCATCCGCGGCGACAAGGTCGACCTCAACAACCACGGTGCGGTCTCGACCGACTTCATCGGCGCCAACCATGCCTTTCCCATCGCCGCTCCGGCCGAACGCGAAGTCATCTTCCAGGAGCATGTCTCCTGGCAATCCGGCCTGCACTATTTCATGGCCAACGACCCCTCGGTGCCGGAGGAAGTCCGCTCCCGCTATGCCGCCTGGGGATTGTGCGCGGACGAATTCACCGCAACCGGCGGCTGGCCGCACCAGCTTTACATCCGCGAGGCCCGGAGGATGATCGGCGATGCCGTCATGACCGAGCACCACTGCCGCGGCCACCAAGTGGCCGACGATCCGGTCGGCCTCGCCGCCTACACCATGGACTCCCACAACTGCCGCCGCTTCGCCCGCGACGGCCGGGTCTGGAACGAAGGCGATGTCCAGGTCCATGATTTCCCACCCTACCCCATCTCCTACCGGGCGATCATCCCCCGGCGCGGCGAAGCGGAAAACCTGCTCGTCCCCTGCTGCCTCTCCGCCACCCACATCGCCTTCGGATCCATCCGCATGGAGCCGGTTTTCATGGTCCTGGGCCAGTCCGCCGCCTTCGCCGCCGCCCTCGCGGTCGATCGCGGTTGCCCGGTGCAGGAGGTCAACTACGCCGAACTCCGGAAAGTCCTCCTCGACCACGGCCAGATCCTCGGCGGGGTCGCCAAGGCCCGCAGCGCCCAGGCCGGCGAATAAACCCGACGGACGGCTCCGGGGAGCGGGATTGCTCCTCCCCGCAAAGCCGCGATACTGCTCTCATGTCCTCAGCCCCCCATCCCCCCGAGTTGCTCGCACCCGCCGGCAACTGGGACTGCGCCCGGGCCGCCGTCGCCAACGGCGCGGACGCCGTTTACTTCGGCCTGCCCGCGATGAACGCACGGCTGAGGGCGGACAATTTCACCACCGAGGACCTGCCCCGGCTGATGGACTTTCTCCACGGTCACGGAGTGCGCGGCTACCTCACCGTCAACACCCTCGCCTTCCCCGCCGAGCTGGCCGCCGCCGCCGAGCTGTTTCAAACCGCCGAGGCGGCCGGGGTTGACGCCATCATCGTGCAGGACCTCGGCCTCGTCCGGCTGGCCCGCGCGGTCGCACCCGCGCTCGAGATCCATGCCTCCACCCAGATGACGCTGACCTCGCCCGAGGGGGTGCACTTCGCCCGCAGCCTCGGGGTGGAGCGGGCGGTGCTCGCGCGGGAGCTGTCCCTGCGCGAGCTGGAGCGCTTCCCCGCTCCGGAGGCGGGCGGGCTTCCCCTGGAGGTGTTTGTCCACGGCGCCCTCTGCGTGGCCTACTCCGGCCAATGCCTGACCAGCGAAGCCCTCGGCCAGCGCAGCGCCAACCGCGGTGAGTGCGCCCAAGCCTGCCGGATGCCCTACGACTTCCTCGTCGACGGCGAGCGGCACGACCTCGGCGGCCGCCATTACCTGCTCTCACCGCAGGACCTGGCCGCCGTCGACGACCTGCCCCGCCTGGTGGAGCTTGGCATCACCTGCTTCAAAATCGAAGGCCGCCTCAAGTCCCCGGAATATGTCGCTGCCGTCACCCGGGTCTACCGCCAGGCCCTCGACCGCGCCCTCGAGGGCCGGCCCGCCCCGGTGCCTCCGGAGGATCGCTACCAGCTTGAAATGACCTTCAGCCGCGGCCTCTTCCCAGGCTGGCTGCACGGCGTCAACCACCAGGAACTGGTCCACGCCCGCTTCGGCACTCGCCGGGGACCGCGGGCCGGCACCGTCCGCAGCGTCGGGCGGCACTACGTGGAAGTTGACGATGCCGCCGCGCTGAACCCGGGCGACGGAGTCGTCTTCGACACCGGCGGCAACCCCGACCACCAGCCCGGCGGGCGCATCCACTCCCTCCAGGGCGACCGTTGGTATTTCCCGCCCGGCAAACCCGCCCTCGGTCGCGTCCGCCCCGGCATGACGATCTGGAAAACCAGCGACCCCCGGCTCGAGGCCAACCTGCGGAGGAGTTTTGCGGAACTCGACACCACGCCGCTGCTGCCCGTCACCCTCGCCGTGCGGGGCGCGCCCGGCGAACCCCTCCGGATCGAAGCCGAGTGCGGCGGCCGGCGGGCCGGCTTGGCCACCACCGAACGGCTTCAACCCGCCCGTGGTCGTAGTCTGGATACGGATACACTCCGGCGCCAGCTCGGCCGGCTCGGCGGCACCGGCTACCGGCTCGCCGGGCTGGCGTGCGCCTTCGAGGCCCCCTGCTTCCTGCCCCTTGGCGCCCTCAACCGCGCCCGCCGCGATCTCGTCGCCGCCCTCGGGGCGACCACGGAGGAGCGCGCGCCGGCACCGAGCCGCCCCGACCCCCGAATTGTCCTCGATCGGCTGCTGGAGAAGGCCCGCGGCGAGGCCGCGGACCCGCCCGCACCGGACGCGCCTCCGCTCCTCACCGTGCTCTGCCGCACCCTGGAGCAGCTCGAAGCCGCCCTTGAGGCGGAGATCCCGGTGGTGTATTTGGATTTCGAGGACATTCGCCGGTATGCGGAGGCGGTGGCGGCGGCGGGGCCGCACCCCGCCAGCCGGATCTTCCTCGCCACTCCCCGCATCCAAAAGGCCGGCGAGCAGGGCTTCTTCGGCGTCATCGAGCGCGCCCGGCCCCATGGTGTGCTTCTGCGCAACCTCGGCGGGCTGGAGTATTTCCGCGAAACACCGTTCGAGCGCATCGGCGATTTCTCCCTCAACGTCGCCAATGCCCTCACCGCCCGCACCCTCCTCGACCATGGCCTCGACCGCCTGACCCTCTCCTGCGACCTCAACCACCTCCAGGTCGCCGATCTGCTGCGACAGGCCGGGCCGGAGCCCTTCGAACTCATCGTCCACCACCACATGCCCATGTTTCACATGGAGCACTGCGTCTATGCGGCCTTCCTCTCCGAGGGAAAATCCCATCTCGACTGCGGGCGGCCCTGCGAGCGCCACCGCGTCTCCCTGCGCGACCGTGTCGGCGTCGCCCATCCCGTGGGGGTGGATGTCGGCTGTCGCAACACTGTTTACCACGCCAAGGCGCAGAGCGCGGCCGCCTTCGTGGATGCGTTTCGCGCCCTCGGCCTGAACCGCTTCCGGATCGAGTTGCTCAACGAAACCCCCGCCGAGACGACGCGGCTCATCACGGCCTACCGCGAGCTGCTCGGCGGCGCCGTCGATGCCGCGACTTTGCTCGACCGGCTCGGGGCCGCCAACCAGCTCGGGGTCACCGGCGGCACCCTGCTGGCGGTGTAAGCCAGGCAGTGTTTTTCTGAAAAAACCCGCATGACTCTGTCCTGTGCGTGGCGACACATTCGTCCTTATTTGGTCCGGCCGCCACATCAACCACCACCAACCCACCCAACCATGAGCACCAAACACCAGCCCGACGGCTACCACACCATCACCCCCTACCTGAATGTGAAAGACGCCCCCGGCTTCATCGCTTTCACCCGCAAGGTCTTCGACGCCGACCTCGTCGAGGAAATCAAGACCCGTGACGGATCGATCATGCATGCGGAGATCCGCATCGGCGACTCCATCATTATGATCAGCGAAGCCTGCGCCGAGCGGGGGCCCCTGCCCGCCAGCCTCTACCTCTATGTCCGCGATGCCGACACGGTCTTTCGCCGCGCTGTCGACACGGGCTGCAAGCCCATGATGGAGCCGGCGGACATGTTTTGGGGCGACCGTTGGGGCGCCGTGATCGACGCTTGGAACAACCAGTGGTCGATCAGCACGCACATCGAGGATGTGCCGCCCGAGGAGCTCCCGCAGCGCGCCAAGGCCTTCGCCGAGCAAATGGCCGCCCACCAGGGCGGATGATCCTCCCCCGAAGCCACGGCTCCGCCCCCGCCAGCCTTCGCTCGGAGCGCCGCGGAGAGCGAAGGCTGGCGCGCCGAAGTCCACTTGCGGCGAAGGCGGACCATTTCCCCCGCCTCGTCACCACGGCGGCTACATCCCGGCCGACGCACGGGAGCAAGATGCTCCCGCTCCTTTCCCCGCCCTCCGCTTGCCCCGCGAACGCGGGGTTACCCGTTACGGCCTCACCCATTTCTCCTTACGCCAACCTCCTCCCCCACCTCTACCTCCCCTGATGCCACTTTCAGCCCCTGAAAAAGCTTCATGGCCCAAGAGCATCGGCGCGGTCTTCGCCGGCCTGATCGCCATTGTCGTGCTGTCCTTCGGCACAGACCATGTCTTCCACACCTTGGGCGTTTATCCCCCATGGGGAAAGCCGATGTTCGCCACTGCGCCGCTGCTCCTGGCAACGGCTTACCGCATCGCCTATGGGATTGTCGGTGGGTACGTGACCGCCCGACTCGCACCCCATGCCCCGGTCGGGCATGCACTGGTCCTGGGAGGCGTCGGCACCGTTTTGAGTGCCCTCGGCGCGGCCGCGTCCATCCCCGCAGGCCTCGCTCCGGCCTGGTTTCCCATCCTGCTGGTGTTGACCGCCCTGCCCTCTGCTTGGCTGGGAGGCCGGCTTTGCCTGCGGAGGTCGGGAAAGGCCGACTCGCGTGCATCGGCTGCATTCTGATGGGCGCGGGCATGCCGTCGCCCTTGGCCCCGGGCCGGATAGCAGTTGACCGAACCCGTAGCTGCTGTCGTCAGACGGCGGGCCTCCCCGCCCGGCGCACGGGAGCAAGATCCTCCCACTCCTTTCCCCTGTCTCGTCCGTGATTCTTCCGAAAAAACCTTGCGCTCGGAGCGCGGGACCGGTTTGCTTGCCGTTTTTCCCTTTCACCATGGCTAAGATCTGTGAAATCACCGGCAAGCGGCCCACCACCGGCAGCATCATCCACCGCAAGGGCCAAAGCAAAAAGAGCGGCGGCATCGGCATGCACGTGACCAAGGTCACCAAGCGCACCTTCAGCCCGAACGTGCAGCGCATCCGCGTCAAGCTGCCGTCCGGCCAGGTCAAGCGCATGAATGTCTCCGTCAAAGCGATCAAGGCCGGTCTCGTGACCAAGGCCTGAAGCCCTCTCAGCCCATCTTTTCAGCCCGGCTCGCCGCCGGGCTTTTTTTGTCCCGATCCGGAAGCGCTCAGATCTGGAAATCCACCCGGCCGGAGGGCTCGTGCAGACCGCATTCCCGCTGCAGGCCATGGAAACGCGTCTCCTCCTCGCTCATGCCGTGCTCGAGGCGCCGGGTGGTGTGCCAGTCGCCCACCGAGACATAGCCCTGCTCCCAGAGCGGATGGTAGGGAAGGTCGTGCTTGAGCAGGTATTCGTGCAGGATGCGGTTGTTCCAGTCCACGATGGGATGGATTTTCACCATGCGATTTTGGCGCTGGACCACCGGCAGCTCCTGACGGGTTGAGGACTGCACCCGGCGCAGCCCCGCCAGCCAGGCCTCCGCCCCAAGTTCCCGCACCGCACGCTCCATCGGCTCAACTTTGTTGATGAAGTTGTAGCGCTTGATGCCCTCCAGCCCCTTTTCCCAAAGCTTTCCGTGAAGAGCCTCCTGTTCGGCGGCGGTCTGCGCGGGCAGGTATTTCTTCAGGTTCAGTCCGAGCCGCTGGGTGAGATCGCGGGCAAAGCGGTAGGTCTCGGGAAAGAGGTAGCCGGTGTCGATGAACACCACCGGGATCTCGGGTAGCACCCGCGTCACCAGATGCAGCATGGCGGCCGACTGGATGCCGAAACTCGTCGTCAGGATCAGCCGCTCGCCGAATCGCTCCGCGGCCCAGCGCACGCGGTCTTCCGCGCCCGCGGCTTCCAGATCGATGTCCGGGAGGGTCTCGGCAGAGGGGAAACTCGGATTCACCGGCTAATCATCGATATGTTTTGCAAGAAAGTAAAGATGGAATCCGGAAATGCTTTCCTCCAGCACCCGCACCGGGGGAAAACCACGCCGCCGGGAGGCTCGTCCGGGCACCGGCCGCTCGGGCCGGGAGGTCGCCCCGCACGTCACTGGGGTGGCGGCAGGGCCGGGGCGGCCGGCACCGGGATTTCCTCCAGGTCGAGATCGGACGAACCGTCCGGCGCCCGCTCCAACAGCAGGCTGAGGGCAATGGCCGTCAGGACCGCCAGCAGGCCAAGCATGAAGGGAAGGAGGGCCGTGGGACGCCGCTTGGCGGCGGCAGGGGGGGCGGGTTCAGGAGTCATTCAATCCTTGCATCGGAGCGGCGCGGCCGGACGCCAGCCCGCGGGTTCGTCCATCCGGTATCCCTGCGCGGAGCGGGTCCGGCTGTCGATGCCAATCGGCCGGTTTGCGCCAGCCCTTCAGGAGGTCGTTTTCCGTGCGGCCCGCCGTGCCAGGTTGCGGCGCAGCAGCCCACGGTATTTGCGGTGGACGATGTAGCCCGGGCAGGAGGGGGTGCCGCAGCGGCAGGGATGGTCTTCCCAGTGTTCCAGCTCGTAGCCGTAATCGTAGGTCAGCTCCTCGCCCGCGGCGATGTCACGGAGCGCCACCACCCAGATTTTTCCCCGGATGTTCTGGGCCTCGCAGTTGGGCTCGCAGGAGTGGTTGACGAGCCGGGCTTTGTTCCAGGGGAAGGCGCCGTCGATGTCGTGGCGGCTGTTGAGATCGAAGATGTAAACCGCTCCTCCGCCCCGCTTGCGCGCCCGCTCCAGGCGCTCGACGGCCCGCCGGAGGGATTCGGTCTTGGTGATGCGTTCGCCATAGTAGGCCAGGATCCGCGTGTCCTTGGGTATGGCCCGGGCCGCGAAAACGCCCCGGCCGTGGATGCCGGAGTTGCAGATGCGGATCCAAGGGTTGCGGGCCCGCGCTTCCGGAGGGGCGGGAATGGATTTTTTGGGCCGTGCGCCAAGCATCGCCGCCAAAGAACAGAGCCGCCGGCCCGGGGGTCAAGCCCGCGCTTATCCCAATCCCCGCTCGGCGAGGTCATCCTCGTCCCAGCCGAAGTAGTGGCCCAGCTCGTGCAGGTAGGTGGTGCGGACTTCGTCGCAGTAGGCTGCGAGGTCGCCCTCACAGTAGTCGAAAAGGTTTTCCAAAAAGAGAAAAATTTGCGGCGGCAGGGGCGGATGCGTCATCCCGGTCTCGGCATGGGCCTCCCCCACGAACAGCCCGAGCAAGTCGGCTTCGAGCCCATCGGCCTGCAGGTCTTCCCCCGGAAAGGGCTCGTAACTCACCGGGATGGCGGCCGCCGCCTCCTTCAGCTCCGGCGGCAGGGCGCGCAGGGCGGCGCGAACTTCGCGATCAGCCAGTTTTACAAGGTGACTCCAGGCGGTTGCGGGCATGGGACGGCAAAATAAGGGAACGCAAGCGGTCGGAACCAGTCGGAACGCATGTATTTTTATTGGTCACAGCCGGTGAACAGGCTGTGAATAACTTGTAATAACCCGGTCTTGCTTGAAAGGCGGAAGTGGCGGATTTCTATTGCTGATGGTCCGGCTCCAGCTCCTCCCGCGCTTCCCAAGCCCGCTCCGCAACTTTTTCTTTTTCCATTGATTATGCGCCCGACAGTGAAACCCCTCGTGCTCCTGGTGGACGACGAACCCGGACTGCGCGAGGCAACCGGGGAAATCCTTCTCGCCCTCGGCTACGAGGTCCTCACCGCTGAAAACGGCGCCGAGGGCCTCGCCACCGTTCGCCGCCTCCAAGGCCGGATCGACATTGTCATCATGGACTTCTGCATGCCCGTGATGGACGGCTTGGAAGCGTTTTACCGCATCCGCGGGGAGTTTCCCGACCTGCCGGTGATTTTCTCCAGCGGCTACTGCGACGACGCCATTCTCATGGACGAAGCCGACCGCTTCCTGGAGTTTCTCCCCAAGCCTTACTCGCTTTCGGCACTGCGCACGGCCCTCGACCGGGTCCGGCAGGGTTCCTGTCCGGCGGTCGGGACCTGAAGCCAATGGCCGGCCCGGCGTGACGATCGCACCGCCGCACTACCCGCCGGAACTGCCGATCACGGCTCGCCGCGAGGATATCCTCGCTGCCATCCGCGGCCACCCGGTCCTGATTGTGCAGGGTGAAACCGGCTCCGGCAAATCCACCCAGCTGCCCAAGCTGCTCCTCGACGCCGGCCTGCCGCGGCCGGGCCGCCGCATCGCCTGCACCCAGCCGCGGCGAGTCGCGGCCCGCTCGGTCTCGCGCCGGGTGGCGGAGGAGCTGGGCGTCCGCTGGGGCCGGGAGGTCGGCTGCAAGGTGCGCTTTCAGGACCAGACCTCGGCGGACACGGTCGTGAAATTCCTCACCGACGGCATGCTCCTGGCTGAAATCCGGGGTGACCCGATGCTCCGGGAGTACGACGCCATCCTCGTCGACGAGGCCCACGAACGCAGCCTCAACATCGATTTCCTCCTCGGTCACCTCAACCGGCTGCTCCCGGAACGACCCGGACTCAAGGTCGTCATCACCTCCGCCACCATCGACACGGAGGCCTTTTCCAAGGCCTTCGGCGGTGCCCCCGTCATCGAGGTCAGCGGCCGCACTTTCCCGGTCACGGTCGAATACGCCCCGCTCGATGAAAGCCGCGAATCCAGCGGTGACTTCACCCTGCTCGACGCCGTCGGCGAGTCCCTCGAGCGCGTCTGCCGGGAGTTCCCCCACGGCGACGTGCTGGTCTTTTTCGCCAGCGAGCGCGACATCCGCGAAGCCCACGACCTGCTCCGCAGCCGCTTCGGCGACCGCCTCGACCTCATTCCGCTTTTTGGCCGGCTCACCGCCGCCGAGCAGGACCGGGCCTTCGCACCCTCGAGCCGCCGCAAGGTCATCCTCGCCACCAACATCGCCGAAACCTCCCTCACCCTGCCCGGCATCCGCTGCGTCATCGACACCGGCCTCGCCCGGATCAGCCGCTACCACACCCGCACCCGCACCCGCGGCCTGCCCATCGAGCCCATCTCGCGCAGCAGCGCCGATCAGCGTACGGGCCGCTGCGGGCGGATCGCCGAAGGTCTCTGCATCCGTCTGTATCCAGAAGAAGACTACGAGAAACGGCCGCGCTTCACCCCGCCGGAGATCCGCCGCAGCAACCTCGCCGACGTCATCCTCCGCCTGCTCGACAGCGGCCTCGGCCGGGTCGAGTCGTTTCCCTTCATCGATCCGCCGCCGGCCGCCGCCATCCACGCCGGCTACCTCCAGCTCGCCGAGCTCGGGGCCATCGACGACGATCGCAACCTCACCGCCCTCGGCCGGGACATGGCCCGCCTGCCCACCGACCCCGCCCTCTCCCGGATGATCCTGCAGGCCCGGCGCGAGCATTGCCTCAATGAAGTGCTGGTCATCGCCGCCGGCCTCAGCATCCAAGATCCGCGCCAGCGCCCGGAGGATGCCCGCGAGGCGGCCGACCGCGCCCACCGGCGCTTTCTCCACCCGGAGTCGGACTTTCTCACCCTCCTCAACATCTGGGAGGCTTTTCACGAGGACCTGGAGCGTCTCTCCCAAAACCAGCTCCGGCGCTTCTGCCGCCAGCACTTCCTCTCCTATACCCGCGTCCGCGAGTGGCGCGATCTCCACGACCAACTCCTGTCGGTGGTTCGTGAATACAAGCTCGGCGGCACCCTCGGCGCCGCCCCCGCCGCCTCGGCCGACCGCGCTTTCGGCGGAGCCGCCTACCGGGCCATCCACCGGGCCCTCCTCACCGGGTTGCTCGGCAATGTCGCCCGCGAGGAGGGCGGCAACCTCTACCGCGCCACCGGCGACCGCGTGGTCCAGGTCTTCCCCGGCTCCACCCTCCACCGCCGGCTGCCCCGCCCCAAACGCAAGGGCGACCGACCGGCCAAACCCGCCAACCCGAAGTGGCTCATGGCCGCCGAAATCGTCGAGACCAGCCGCCTCTTCGCCCGCACCGCCGCCCGCATCGACCCGCAGTGGGTCGCCGATCTCGGCCGCCATGCCTGCCGCATTTCGCACGCCGAGCCGGCCTGGGATCCCGGCGCCGGCCGGGTCCTTGTGCGTGAAAGCATCCGCCTCGGCGGCCTCGAAGTCGCCTCCCGCCGGGTCGACTACGGCAGGATCAACCCCACCCACGCCACCGAGCTCTTCATCCGCGGCGCCCTCATCCACGACCCCGCCGACCACCCCCTGCCCTTCCTCGAACACAACCGCGCCCTCGTCGAAAAAGTCGCCGACCTCCGCACCCGCCGCCGGATGCACGACTGGCTCGCCCTCGAAGAACAGCTCTCCACCTTCTACGCCGCCCGCATCCAAAACGTCTCCTCCCTCCACGATCTCAACCGCCTCCTCCGCCGCGAGCACGCCGCCCGGCCCCGCCTGCTTTTCCTCGAGGAAAAAGACCTCTTCGACCCGGCCGACGAAGAGCACACCGCCGCCCTCTTCCCCAATGCGGTGCGGCTCGGGCAAACCGTCCTCCCCCTCGATTACCGCTACCGCCCCGGCGAGGAAATCGACGGCGTCTCCCTCCGCCTCACCCCCGGGGAGCTGGATGCCCTCACCCCCGCGGCCCTCGACTGGGCCGTGCCCGGCCACCTCGAGGAAAAGGTCCACACCCTCCTCCGCGCCCTCCCCAAGGAAATCCGCCGCGCCCTCCACCCGATCGCCGAAACCGCCCGCTCCCTCCGTAACGCCCTCCGCCCCGGTGAAGAAACCCTCGCCGACCAATTGCTCCGCCTCCTCCGGGAACGCAATAACCTTGCCCTCCCCGCCGCCACCTGGCGCGACGCCACCCTCGCCGACCACCTCCGGCCCCGCATCGAAGTCACCGACCGCCGCGGCCGGGTCCTCGCCGCCGGGCGCGACCTGGCCGCGCTCCGCCGCGAAGTCGCCGGCCTCCGCACCGTCGCCGGCGCCGCCCGCTCTGCCACCGCCTCCTCCACCGACCAGCTCGCCCAGGCCTGGGCCCGCGCCGTCGCCCAATGGGAACGCGGCCCGCTCGACCGCTGGCCCGAACCCGCCCCGCCGGAGGAAATCACCGTCGCCGATCTCGACGGCCTGTCCGTCAAAGCCTGGCCTGGCCTCGCCGCCGGCCCGGAAGGCCCGCGCCTCCGCCTCTTTCGCCAACCCGAGGAAGCCCGCGCCGCTTTTCCCGCCGGCCTCGAACAATTCCTCGAACACCGCCTCGGCCGCGACCTCGGCTGGATGCGCCGCGACCTCGCCGGCGCCCTCAAGCCGCTGCGCCCCCTCGTCGTCGCCTTCCGGCCGCCCGACCGCTTCGAGGACGACGCCTTTGAGCACCTCCGCCGCCACCTTTGCCGCCAATCGCTGCCGGAGCGCACCGCGGCCGCCTTCGAGGCCCTCGTCGCCCGCCAGTCCGCCGCCTCCCGCGGCCTCCCGCTCCGCTGGGCCGACCAGCTCAAGCCCCTCCTCGAAACCCGCCAGCGCCTCGTGCTCGACCCCGCCCTCGCCCCCGAGGCCGAAGCGCTCCTCCCGCCCGACTTCCTCCTCCGCATCCCCCTGGAGCGGCTCGACCACCTCCCCCGCTACCTCAAGACGATCGAACTCCGCCGGACCAAAGCCGCCCAGCGCCCCGATCGCGAAACCGCCCGCGCCCAAGAACTCGCCCCCCACCTCGAAAACCTCCGCCGCCTCCGCGCAGCCGAACTCCCCGCCCCCGCCGCCGCCGAAGCCGACGCCTACCGCTGGCTGGTGGAGGAATACAAAGTCTCCCTCTTCGCCCAGGAGCTGGGCACCACCGAACGCGTCTCCCCCAAACGCCTCGCCGCCGTCTGGCAGTCCCTCCAAGCCCGCCTGCAGCCCGTATCAACCCCCTGACCGCCGGGGTCACGGGCAACTCTGCTCGTCAGCCCCCGGCACCGAACGGTCCAATCGGAGCCAGCCCTTCAGCAAACGACGCCATCCGTAGCGGAGACGCGGAGCGGCTTCGTTTGATACGGCCACCGAGCACCTATGACCGAAAGCGCTCCGCGCTTCCGCTACGCCCGCAGGCGCGGTCCGACGGACCCTGCATCAATTCCGGATCAGTGTCCACCGGTGATCCCCGACCAAACCGCAACGGTCCGGCCGGAGCCGGACCGTGCAATCAAGCAACGGCGCGACTTGCAGCCGCGCCGTACCCAACACCGGGCGATCAGAAGTGATAGCCGAGCATGAAACGGAAGTCGCGGATGGTGCGCCCTCCGGGTGGGTCGAAGTAGAACACACCCGCCTCACCGCTCCAGCGGGCGGAGAGGCGTTGCTCCAAGCCAACCCCCAAGCCACCGCGGAGTTTGGTGTCGCTGAAGCGTACCATGTTGTCGAGGTCGAAGTCCAAACCTCGATGAAGCTTGGCTCGTGACCGAACCAAGGATGCGGAGGGTTCGACGAAAACTCGGGTCTCATCCGCAAGCTGCAGGCGGTAGCGGAAGTCAAAGGTGAACCGGTCGATGTTCTCGCTCAGGCTATTTTCCACGATCACCGGCAAAACGATACTCCCATCATCGGTAACCGGAAAGTGTGGTGAGAACCCCGTGTGCCTCAGATTCCGGTAAGCGGTGTAACCGACGCCGACTCCAAAGGTTTCGTTGAACTCATAGCCCAAGCGGACCCAAGGGACTGTGCGGCTGCTGGTCAGGTTGGTGATTTCCATCCAAGGCGGCAGGTAGTCACGCACTCCCGAATGGCGGGAGTACGCCACGCCGCCCTGCAAGGTCCAAGCTGCGGCGGGGGCGGCCAGACAGAGGCCGAGCACCGCGGCCAGCAGCCAAGCCGGCACAAGACCGCGTTTCAACCAATGTACAATAAGCATCTGGATCAGCGGAGCGATCGAGCTTATGGTTATAATCCAGGCGGGGACCCGAATGTGTGACGCGAGATAAGACTCAGAGAGCTTGTTGATGCATGGGGCAGTTTTCATTGTATGCAAATAATTGCGGAGACCGTTGCTAAGTCCGCCATGAGGGACTCATAAGTGACCCTAAGCTTTTGCAGTCACTTCCGCGAATCACCAAAAATTCTGGTCGTCTTCTTCGGCCAGCGCAAAAGACCTCAAAACGTGATCCGCCGCCACTCCGTCCCACAGTCCCACGACCGCCCCTCCGCCCGGCACCCCCTGGCTTGCAGCCGCACCGTGCGCCCGAGCTGAAGTCCCGCCCCGCCGGGCCGATGGTACAGCCGTCCCTGTACGACGCTTTTCGCCATGGTCTCCTCCGCACCCAAGTCCAAATCCGTCCCAGCCCCCGTGGCCGCTCCGGCCACCGCCTCCCGCCTCGGCATGCTTGAAAGCATCATCGGGCGCTTCCATGGCTGCCTCTACCGCTGCCGCTTCGACCCGGAGTTCACCATGGTCTACCTCTCCGCTTCCGTGGAGCGGTGGCTGGGCTATCCACCCAAGGCCTTTCTCAACAATGCGGAGCGCTCCTTCGCCTCCATCATTCATCCCGAGGACGCCGATCGGGTCGATGCCGCCATCAACCAAGCGGTCAAGGACCGGACCGAATGGTCCCTGGATTACCGCCTTCTCCACCGGGACGGCCATGCCCTTTGGAGCCATGAAACCGGCGGCCCGGTTTTCGGGCCCGATGGCACCGTCGCTTACCTCGAAGGCGCCCTCATCGGAATCGAGGACCGCAAGGAGCAGGAAATTGCCCGGGAAAAAACCTTGGCCGAAATCCGCCGCTGCGGCGCGGGCATCGGCTCCACCGGACGGGACATCCTCCAGCTCCTGCGCTCCCTCAACCTCGTGGCCGTCAATGCCAGCATCGAGGCCAGCCGGGCCGGCGCCATGGGCGCGGGCTTCGCCGTCGTGGCCGAGGAGGTGAAGCGCCTCGCCGATGAATCCCGCGACTCCGTCAACCGCATCCTCGAGTTCATGGAGGCGCTGGAAAAGGTCACCGGAGAGCGCTCGCAACTCCGGCTCTGACCCCACCTCCGCCTCGTCACCTCGGCGGCTACGTCCTGGCCTACGCCGCAATCCTCTTCGCGGCTCACCCCGTAGCTGCCGTCGTCAGACGGCGGGACCCTCCAGCCCTCGCTCGGAGTGCCACGGAGAGCGAAGGCGGTCACGCCGGAGTCCGCTTGCGGCGTAGGCGGACCATTTGCCCCCGCCGCACGGGAGCAAGATGCTCCCGCTACTCTCTCACACCCCCGTGCCGTCTCCCACGCGCCTCTGGCGCTGTGAAGACACCACCCCGTCCAAGCACGGCATCGGCGAGACCGGCCCTATGCATACCCGACTAATAGCCTGTCCCTATCTCGCCCTTAACGCCATAGGCGCATTCGAAAGGTCCCATCTCGAGACCATCCCGGAGGGATGCCAGCGTGTAGCCGGTGGTTGAGCACAGCGACACCACCGCTCACACACCTACCCCACACCGTACCCCGGAGGGGTGCCAGCAACCCTCGCTCGGAGTGTCGCGGAGAGCGAAGGCTGTCACGCCGGAGTCTGCCTGCGGCGTAGGCGGACCATTTATCCCTCCGCCCGGGAGCAAGATGCTCCCGCTACTCTCTTCACACCCCCGGGCCGTCTCCGACGCGCCTCCGGCGCTGTAAAGATGCCCCCCGTCCAAGCACGGCATCGGAGAGTGGCAGGTCCAGGATTTCTCCCGGCTGCGGGGCGCCGCCTCAGGCCCCTGAGGCACCCGGCGCCCGCTCGCCGAAGACGGTCGTGAAGGCGTTGTCCGTCCGGGTCAGCGGCAGCTCCACCCGCCGGTGGGTGGCCGCGGATTCGTAGCAGGCGAAGATGATCTCGGTGGCCCGGAGCGCCTTCTGGTGGGAGAGTTCCGGCTCTTTCCCGGTGGCGAGCCCGTCAATGGTGTCCCGCACGACTCCCGCCATCGCGGCATCCTGTTCCGGGGCCGGCAGCTCCGGGGGCCGCCAGGCCGGATCGTCGAAGACATGGGCGCGGCCGATCTGCCCGTCCCAGCCGACCTCGAGCAGGCCGTTGGTGGCATGGATGCGCAGGCCGGTCGGCATGTCGCGGTCGGGGCCGAGCGATTGCATCCAGGCCCGGACACCGTTTTCAAAGACCACCAGGGCGCTCAGCATTTTCTCCGCCGGCACCCCGAACTGCAGCTTCACCTCCGAGGCATCGACCGCCGCATGCACCCACTTGGCGGGTGATTCGTTGTTGAAGGAAAGGGCTTGGTCGAAGGTGTGGGTGCCGCAGTCGAGCAGGCAGCAGGGCGAGTAAAGATCCATGGCGAGGATTTTCCCAAACCGCCCCTCGGCCAAGAGACGGCGCACGGCACGGTTGCCCTCGCAGAAACGCCGCTGGTGGCAGAAGGTGAGCCGACAGCCGCTGCTCTCGGCGATCCGTGCCATCTCCAGCGCTTCTCCCCAAGTCGGCGCCATCGGCTTTTCCGAGAGCACCGCCTTCACCCCCGCTTCCGCACAGTCGCGGAAAACCGGCAGGTGCAGGGGCGTCCAGAGCGACGCCACCACCACATCCGGCTTTACTTCGGCGAGCATGCGGCGGTGATCGGTGAAGACCGCCGCGCCAAAGCCGAAGCTTTGATCGAGGCCGGCGGCCGCCTCCTGCTTGAGATCGGTCAGGGCAACCACCTGGCAACGGGGCTCCGCCGTCAATCCGCGGGCCATCGCCTGGGCGCGTTTGCCACATCCGATCATGGCAACTCGAAACGGGTCTGGGGGCATGGGCGCCAGTCCACCGCCATCGGCCCGCCTTGACCAGCGGAATCGTGCCTCCGGCCCATGGTGTTCCTTCAGCACAACCGATGCGCACCCTTGGGCAACCCCCGCGGGGCAATCCAACGCAAGGTCGGTGATAGTAAGCCGCAATCCCCCGATCCAGCCATGAGCTACGCCCTCAACCCCAAAACCCAATTCGCCCCTGTCGAGCGGGCCACGTTTCTGGAAGCCGCCGCCGACTTTCAACGCTTTCGCGAGACCGCGCTTGTGCCGCTGCTGCTCGACGCCGATCCCATCCCCAAGGTCATTATCAACGACCATCGCCAGATGGTCTTCGGCAACCGCGCCCTCGCGGAGCTTGCCGGGGTCGAGGATCTCCGCGATCTCATCGGCCTGAGGCTCGGCGAACTCGTGGGCTGCAATCACGCCATCGACCAGCTCGCCGGTTGCGGAGCGATGGACTCCTGCCGCGCCTGCAACGCCATCCAAGCCACCCTCGAAGCCTTCAACAAGGGAACGGGCCGCGGTGACGTGGCCCTGCGCGTTGCCCGCGGTCTCCACGAGGAGGTCCTGCCGCTCAAGGTCACCGTCCAACGCTTCCTTCACGAAGGCCGCGCCTTTGCGCTCATGTGCCTGGAGCCAGTGGTCGAACCGGCGCCTCCGGCGGGGTGACGGATTGACCCCGCCGTGACCGTCCGGCACGGTGGCGGCGATGAAGATTTTCCTCACCGGCGCCTCCGGACTCGCCGGCTCCAACTTTGCGCTCGCCGCCAATCGCCGCGGCCACGAGGTCATCGGCGTGGTTGGCCAAGGTCCTGACCGCGTGCCCGGCGCCAGCCGCATCCTTCGGCTCGACCTGCGCTCCGAAGAGGTGGTCACGCGCAACGTGCTCGACCTCTTTCCGGATGCCATCGTCAACGCCGCCGCCATCTCGGAAAACCACCTCTGCGAGCAGGACCCGGAATCCGCCCGCCTGCTCAACGCCGTCCTCCCCGGCCTCCTCGGCCGCCTCGCCAACCATCTCAGCGCCCGCTATCTCCACCTCTCCACCGAGCAGGTCTTCGACGGCCGCGCCGCCCCTTACCTGCCCGGCGCCAAGCCCTCGCCCCTTTCCCTGTACGGCCGCCTCAAGGCCGAAGGCGAAACCGCCGCCCGCGGTACGGCCGCCGCCTTCACCACCGTCATCCGACTTCCCCTCCTCACCGGCAACAGCCTCACCAGCCGCCGCAGTTTCCATGAACGCCTTTTCGCCCAGTGGGCGGAGGGAAAAACCGTGACCGCCTTCACCGACGAGATCCGCCAGCCCTGCTCGGCCGAAAATGCCGCCGCCGCGCTGATCGAACTCTGCGAGCGGAGTGACTTTCTTGGCACCGTCCACTGGGCCGGAGCCGAGCCGCTCTCCCGCCATGCCATGGCCGCGGCGGTCGCCCGGCACTTCAAGCTCCCCGAAGACTGGGTCCGCCCCGGCACCCGAGCCGACCATGCCGGAGCCCCCCGCCCGCCCGATCTCTCCCTCGTCACCAGTCCCCTCGCGGGCCGTCTTAAAACCGAGCCGGAATCCTTCGCCCAGCAGTTGGAGAAAATGATCGTGCCGCGCCCGTTCCAAGAGTGGTATCACCAGCTGCCGGCCTGACGACACACCCATGGCATCTCTCGTCCTGCTCCCGGTTCGCACAGGCTCCGCCGCAGAGAATATGGCCGCAGACTTTCTCCTGCTGCGCCGCTGGCCGGGCCCGCGCGAGGCGCCGCGCCTGCGCCACTACGGCTGGCGGTCGCCCGCCGCCACCTACGGCTACCGGCAGCACTACGAGGAGGTCCGCTCCGCCCTTCCCGAAGCCATCACCGATCTCTGCCGCCGGCCCACCGGGGGGGGCATTGTCGATCACCGCGAGGATTGGACCTACGCGCTCGTCCTGCCCGCAACCCACCCGGCCGGCGCCGCACCCGCCGGGCAAACCTACCGGCTCGTTCACACCGCCCTCGCCGAGGCTCTCGCCGACCTTGGCGCCCACGTCGAACTCAACCGCGAGCCGCGCCCGCCCTCCAACGGCCCCGCAGCCTGCTTCCCCGCCGCGGAAATCGACGACCTCGTCCTTCCCGACTCCGGCCGCAAGGTCGCCGGCGCCGCCCAGAAACGCACCCGCGAAGGCCTCCTCCTCCAAGGTTCCGTGGACAACCGCGGCCTCGGCCTCGACCTCGACTGGGATAACCTCGCCCCCACCTTCCATGCTGTCCTGGCCCGCCACCTACAGGCGGATCCTTCGGAAACAGCCTGGCCCGACTGGGACGAGGAGGAGCAGGTCCTCGCCGACCATTACAGCTCCGAGGATTGGCTCGCCCGGCGCTGATTCTTTGTTTTCCACTCAGCCGCGCGCCAGGCGGATGCGCCACCCTTCTTGACCACACCCGGCCCCGCCTGCCGTCACCGATCCCCCGGCCTTCGCGCCGCCCCGATTTCCTGCTTGTCGCCGAGGCCACCCGCCCCCTAAGGTCACTTTTTCGCCCACTGCCTGGTAGTGTAATGGTAGCACGACAGATTCTGGCTCTGTTTGTCTAGGTTCGAGTCCTAGCCGGGCAGCCATTGCTTTCCCCGGCCGGGAGCCGGGGTTTTTCCTGCCTCCCTTTCCACTACAAGGTTGCCTATGACGGCCCTCCCAACAAAGCAGCCAACTTCCGGAGCTCGGGGAATCCACTTTGGCGCTTCCCGCCCCCGGGTCCGGGTCCGCTTTTTTCTCGCGGTGCTGCTCGCCGTTTCCATCGCCCAGGCCCAACCTTCCGGCACGATCTCGGCCACCGTGGCGGGCGAAGAAGAGCGGGACAGACTCATCGAGCGCGTCGCCGAGCTGGCCACCACCAATCCCGCCCGCGCCCTTGAGCTCCATGGCAGCGCCCTTGATCTGCTCCGGGTTTTCCCCGACCCCGTCCGGGAGTACCAGCTCACCGCCAGCCTCAGCTACGCGGCTCAATACATTCCCGAGCCCGACCTCGACCTCGCCGCCGGTTTCGCCGAACGTTCCCTGACCATCGCCGAATCCCTCCGGCGCCATGACTGGATCGCCAGCGCCGTCCACCAACTCTCCGCCATCCGCTGGAAGCAGAACCGCTACCCGGATGCCATCCGCCTCACCCAACGCAGCCTCCGTCTCCGCCAAAACCTCGGCGACCGAGACGGCGAGGCCCGCTCCCTCAACAACCTCGGCCTCCTCCACAGCCTCATCGGCAACTACGTCGACGCCGCCGAAAACCACCACGCCTCCCTCCTGATCAAAGAGGAACTCGGCGACCAAGCCGGCGTCGCCACCTCCTACAACAATCTCGGCATCATCTACCTGCAGACCGGCGACTACCACCGCGCGCTCGATTATCACCGCCGGGCCCGCGATCTTCTCGAACCCCTCGGACCCAGCCCGGCTCTCGCCGATGCCCTCGACAACCTTGGGCGCAGCCACTTCTTCCTCGGCGAGTACGACACCGCCCTGCAATTTCACTTCCGGGCCCTCACCATGGAGGAAACCCTCGGCCGCCGTGAAGCCATGGCCCTCACTTTCGACCTGATCGCGGAAGTCTACGGCGCCCTCGGCGACACCGCCAAGGCCCTCGAGTACCATCGCGATGCCTACCTGCTCCACCGTGAGTTGGGCTCCCTCCGCTACCAGGTCATCAGCCTCCTCGGCCAGGCCCGCCTCCTCAACCAACTCAGCCGGCCCGAAGAAGCTCTCCCCCTGCTCGAAGAAGCCCGCCGGCTCGCCGACGATCTCGATGTCACCCCGCAGCTTGTCCAAGCCTACGAACTCCTGGCGGAAACCCACGCCCTGCTCCAGGACTACCGGCTCGCCTACAACTACCACGTCCGCTTCAAAACCCTGCACGACCTGCTCGTGAACTCCGAAAGCTCCGGCCGCCTGGCCGAGATCGAGTCCGAGCTGCAGCGCGACCGCCAGCAGCAGGAAATCCGCCTCCTGCGCCAGGAAGCGGAAATCCAAGACCTCACCATCCGCGCCCGCACCCAGGACCTCGAACTCCTCCAACGCGAGAAGTCCATGGCCGTCCTCTGGCGCAACTCCCTCACCGGCGGCCTCGTTCTCTGCCTCATCCTCGTCGGTCTGCTCCACAACCGCGCCCGCCTCCGCCGCCAATCCGCCCAGGCCCTCGAAATCAAAAACAACGAAATTTCCGCCCAGAGCCGGCGCCTCGAAGAGCAGAGCCAAGAACTGGCCCGGGCGGGAAAGAAGGTCCGCCTGCTCCTCGAACAACGCAACGCCATCCTCGCCAGCATCCACGATATCCTCGTCACTCTCGACGAGCGCATCTGTATCACGTATGTCAATACGCAGGCGGTTGAGTTTTTCGGCCGTTCCTCCGAGGAACTGCTCGGCCGCCCCCTCGCCGACGCCTTTCCCCAGTCCCTCCACTCGCCGCTCGAGTCCGAGATCCGCGACGCCATCCGCACTGGCAAGACCCGCCGGTCCGAGCACTACTGCGCCGCCGATCGCCGCTGGCTGGAAATCCGCATGTATCCATTTTCTGGTGGCATTTCCCTCTTTTGCGCCGATATCACCGAACGCAAATGGGGCGAGGAAGAGCTCCGCTCCCTCACCCGCCATCTCGAGCACCGCATCAGTGAGCAGACCGATGCCGCCCAGGGCCACGCCGCCCGCGTCCGCCTGCTCGCCGCCGAGCTGGCCGAAACCGAGCAACGCGAGCGCCGGCGACTCGCCCAGTCCCTCCACGACAATCTCCAGCAGCTCGTCGTCGTCGCCCGCATGAACCTCGGCGCCCTCCGCCGCGGCTGCGTTGATCCCGCCCTCCGCCAAAGCATTTCCCAAACCGAGGACCTCCTCGGGGAAGCCATCGAAACCTCCCGCAATCTCACCGTCGAGCTGAGCCCGCCCATCCTCAACGAATCCGGCCTCATCCCCGCCCTCGAGTGGCTGGCCGGTCGGCTGGGCGAAAAACACGGCCTCAAGGTCAACCTCCGCCTCCGCGCCATCCCCACCACCATTCCCAGCAGCCTCGCCCACTTCCTGTTCCAAGCCTCCCGCGAAATGCTCTACAACGTCATCAAGCACGCCGCCATCCGGGAGGCCACGCTCATCCTTCATGCCGACCGCCCCGGGAGGCTCACCCTAGAAGTCGAAGACGCCGGCGCCGGCTTCGACCCCGGCGCCACCCTCACCCGCGAGGCCCAGAACAACGACTGCTTCGGGCTCTTTTCCATCAAGGAACGGCTCGTCTTCCTCGGAGGCAGCCTTCAGGTCGACAGCGCCCCCGGGAGCGGCACCCGCATCACCCTCGTCGCCCCCGTCGACGCCGCCGAAAACACCCCCTCCGCCGCCCGCTGAAGCAACGGCCACCTCGGCGGCTCGGCAACAATAGCTTGGTCTCCGCCGCAATTCTCATCGCGGCCCACCCCGTAGCTGCCGTCGTCAGACGGCGGTCCTCCACGGCCGCCGCACGGGAGCAAGATGCTCCCGCCTCTTTCTTAATCTTGCGCCGCGAACGAGGGGACACCCTTTGCCTATTCCCTACCCCGCAACCCCGGTGCCCCAATCGCCGGTCCCGATTTCCGCCCTGTGACGCTTTGAATTAATCTAACTAATAATATTAAGTAGCGATAAGTTTTGTCGTTACAATCCGGCTACAGCCAACAACGATCGGCGCTTCGCCTCCGCCCCATCGGCGTCGGCATCCACCCTTAACCCAAGCCTGTCGTGAAACCATCGTTTCGCATCCTTACCGGAGGTTCCCTCGTTCTGGGAACGCTCCTTTTTGCCCTCCAACTCCCGGCCCAAGATGGCGGCCGGATGCGCTCGCCCACCCCCGCCGCTTCCGTTTCCCCCGAGGCCACCCGTGTCGCCAGCCCGCCTTCCTCCTCCCTTTACCTCTCGACTGCAAAGGCGGTCGACCAGGTCTGCGATGCCACCAGCGAGGCCCTCCGGCTCCTCCACCGCCTGGGGGCGGACGAAACGTTCGCCACCAACCTCCACGCCGCCGCCACCAGGGGGAGCGACGCAGTCGATGCTTTCCTGCGCCAGTCCGGGTTTCACTCCTCAAGCTGCACTCTGGAAAGCTCCTCCACAGAACGGACCAGAGGCGAAATCAAAATCGTCGTCCGCGTCCTCAACGTCACCATCACCATCATTATCTGATCCCGGGCCACGATCCAACCCAGCCCTGCGCCCGGCCCCTCAAGGCCGGGCGCTTTGTTTTGGCGCCCCGGGCTCTTACTGTCAGCAGCCCGGCGGATTTGCCTCCCGCCGCATCCCGCGGAAATTGGCCATGGTCCCAGTCGCCGGTCCCCGCACTCCGACGCCCCCTCCCCCAACACCTGGCCTTCATGTTCCGCTTCCCCCCCATCCTTTGCTCCGGCTTCTTGGCCGCGGCATCCTTGGCCACTCCCCTTGGCCTGCACGCCCAGCGCGAAGCCGACGTCACCCGCTCCGGCAACACTTGGACCGTCACCATCACCAATCTCGCCTCCGGCGGAAGCGGCGTCGCCCACACCGGCAACGACATGATCCTCGCCATCCAAGCCGCCGCCAATGCCCTCACCCAAGGCCGCACCGCCAAGGAAACCGTCCACATCCGCAGCTCCGGCGCCACCGGCACCCACAGTTGGAACGGAGATGTCAAAGGCATCAACATCCCCAGTTACACCATTCTCGACTTCCACGGAAACACCATCCTCGTCAACGACACCCCCGGCGATGAGCTCATTGTACCCATCCGCCCCCGCCGCGTGAGCCACATTGAGGTACGCAACCTCCGCATCCTCGGAAATCCGCGCTACGGCATGTGGTTTTTCGGCTGCACCGATGTCCTCCTCTCCAATATCCAGATTTCCATTCCCGAGGCCACCAACATCGGCCTCGGCATCCGCTTCGAAGACCGCAACGGGGTCTGGAACCGCGACGTCCATCTCGAAGACATCACCGTCGAAAACACCCGCCACCACGGGGTCGAGTTCTGGCGCACCGACGGCCTCACCGTCGAAAACTTGGTCACCCGCAACACCGGCGGCGCCGGCCTGCTGCTCAACCTGACCCGCAATGCCCACGTCAAGCGGATCGACGCCTTCCGGGCCAACTTCGGCGGCGGCTACGCCGGCTTCCGCACCGCCAACAACGCCGGCCCCAACATCGTCGTCGACAAGGTCATCGCCCGCGAGTGCGGCCGCGGTGTCTTCACCGTCTCCGGCAGCCATGGCATCACCATCCACGAGGTCGATATCTCCGGCTCCTCCAGCCACGGCATGCTCATCGAGGACACCCAGGACATGGTGGTCAACGGCGGCACCATCGCCGATTGCGGCGCCGAAGGCATCCGCATCACCTCCCGCCAGCTCGGGCAGGGACCCGGCCCCGACCACCACCCCGCCCGCAACATCACCGTGCGCAACCTCACCATCACCGGCTGCTCCTTCGGCATTCGCGAAACCCTTCCCCGCACCAGCCACAATTTCATCCTCAACAACGACCTCCGCGACAACAACACCTGCCTCGTCAGCCAAGGCCCCGGCACCATCGTCTCCGGAAACCTCTGCAATGGCGTTCGGCAAAACGACAGCTGGCTCGCCTGGCTCGACCGCACTTATCCCGGCGCCACCCCCGCCACCGCCGACCCCACCGCCGATCCCCACCAACGCGGCCTGCCCAAACTGCTGCGCTATGCCCTCGACCTCGGCCCGGAAGCCGGCCCCGCCGACCTCCCCCGGCCCGAAATCATGGACCACCACCTCGGCCTCAGCTTTCCCCGTGATCCCTTGAGAAACGACCTCGCCCTCATCGTCGAAGCCACCAGCGATCCCGCCGACTGGGGCGAAATCCTCTACGACTCGCGCACCGACGCCGTTCCCGCCGATGAGCATGGCCTCATCCGGATCCTGGATACACATTCACTCGATTCATCGGAGGACCGCCGTTTTCTGCGCCTCCGGGCCGAGCTGCTCGACTAGCCGGCATCTCTCCGTCGGCGGCTCCGGCCACCCGGAGCGCGCTTTCCGGGCCCGTTCGCTGCTTGCCCTTCCCTTGGGCGGGGCAAATGCTTGCCGGCATGGCCGCCCCCCGCCCCAACATTCTCCTCCTCGTCGCCGAAGACACCGGCCGCCACCACGGCTGCTATGGTCATGACTATGCGGATACTCCGAGCCTCGACCGGCTCGCCGCCGAGGGCTGCCGCTACGACCGGGCCTTCTCCCACAGCCCGGTCTGCGCGCCCAGCCGCAGCGCTCTCCTCACCGGCATGCACCCCTGGACCTTCGGCACCCACCAGATGCGCTCCACCCTGGTCAAGCCGCCCCGGCTCTTCACCCAGGAGCTGCAGGACGCCGGCTACCGCGTCCTCTGGCCGACCAAGACCGATTTCAACTTCACCCCGCCGGATGGGTTTGCCGAAACGGATGTCCCCTGGCTCGACCGCGGCGAACTGCCGGTCGGCGACCAGCCGTTCCTCGCCTTTTGGAATTTCGGGGTCACCCATGAATCGGGCGCCTGGGACAAGGTCGAGGACAAGTCCCAGGATCTCGAATCCCGTTGGCGTGATCTGCCACCGGAACGCCGCCATGACCCCGCCCGCGCACCCGTGCCGCCGTACCTGCCCGACACTCCGGGCGTGCGCCTGGAGATCGCCCGCCACTTCGACAACCTCACCGTCCAGGACATCCAGGTCGGGCGGGCCCTCGAGGTCCTGGAAAAGTCCGGCGCGGCCGACAACACCATCGTCATCTACCTCAGCGACCACGGCCGCGGGCTTTGCCGGGAAAAACGCTGGTGCTACGAGGCCGGCCTCCACCTGCCCTTGATTGTCCGCTGGCCCGGGCGGATCAAGCCCGGCTCCGTCAACGACGACCTCGTCGCCTGGGTCGACCTCGCCCCCACCCTCCTTGCCCTCGCCGGCGCTCCCGTCCCGGAGCACTACCAGGGCCGCGTCTTCCTCGGGCCGGACCAGGCCCCGCCGCCGCCCTTTGTCTTCAGCGGACGCGACCGCATGGATGAACAGTTCGATCGCATCCGCACCTGCCGGTCGCCACGCTTCCACTACATCCGCAATTTCTACCCCCAGCTCCCCTACATGCAGCGCAACCGCTACATGGAAAGCGGCCTCACCACCCGGGATCTGCGTGAAGGCCGCGCCGCCGGCACCCTCACCCCCGCCCAGGCCGCCTTCATGGCCGACACCAAACCGGTCGAGGAACTCTACGACACCGCCGCCGATCCGCACTGCGTCGAAAACCTCGCCGGCGACTCCGCCCACCACGACGCCCTCCGCCGACACCGCGCCGCCTTGGAGGCGTTTCTCGATAAACACGGCGACCTCGGCGCCGTGCCCGAAAGCGAGCTCATCGCCCGCGGCCTCGTCACCGACCGCCTCACCAACGAATACCGGCCCCGCATCGCCCCGCTGCCCGGGCGCTTCCGCATCGGAAACGGCGACACCGTCCTCACCGCCGAGGAAGCCGTCGAACGCTACGGTCCCTCCCCCGAGCCTCCGCCCTTGCCGGAGCAGTGACGCGCCGGATTCAAGGTGCGGCCCGCCAACGATCCGCCCCGAGAGTCACCTCTACCTCGCGGGCGGCGCCGTCCTCCCCGGTCCAGGCGATCCGGTAATCTCCGAAAAAGCCGCGAAAGGCGATTTCACCCTCCCCGTCGGGCATGGCCTCCAGCAGGGTTCGCCACTCGTCCCTCCAAGGATCGAAAACCGCCTCGGCCGCCGGCAGCCACTCCCAATCCCGGGTTATCAGCGCTCCCTGCCGGCCTTTGAAGTGCGCTCCTTCCCAGAAACCCCACAGGTAAAAACCCTCCACCCGCGGGTGGGCGAAGGCCACCCGCAGCAGCGTGCCGAGCGCATCAGCCTTGCGGGCTTCGTCCGGCGTCGCGCAACTGATCTCCGTCAACACGATCGGCAGGCCCAGACCGGAAAGCCGGTCGAGCCGTTCCCAGATCTGCCAAGGTGAAATCGCCTCGGCGGGGTCGAGGCCGCCGCGCTCGAGCTGCCCCGGCCCCTCCCGCTCATCGCCCACGATCAACTCGGTGAGGTGGTGCTGCTGCAAACCGATGGCCCCGACCGGCGCACCTTGGCGGAGCAGTTCACGGCAGTGCTCCAGAAAGGCGTCCAGTTTGGCGTCGTCGCGCAGGAGGCCGTATTCATTGAGAAACAACGGCACGCCAGGATCCAACCGCCGGGTTTCCCGATACATCCAGGGCCGGATCTCCGGACCGAGCCGGTCGAGAAAGAAGCTGCCGGTCATCATTTCGTTGTTCACATCCCAGCCCGTCAGCCGCCCCGCATAGCGCTGGACCACGCTACGCAGATGGTCTTCGACCACCGCCCGCAAAGCCTCCTGCGTCAACTCGTGGACCCAGTCCTGCACCCAGTGCGCTTTCGACCAAAAGATGGTGTGCCCGCGAAATCGCAGCCCGCGTTCGGCGGCGAAGTCCAGGAATTGGTCCGCCTCCGTCCATAGGCGGGGGCCGGGCTCCGGCTGGATGGCATACCATTTCATGGCGTTTTCCGCCACGAGGGCGTTGAAGTGCTCTTCGAGAACCCGCCGGTAGGTTTCGCCGCGCGGGCTTTCCTCCGCCAGGACGGTGGTGCTGACCGCAGCGCCGAAATC
>REEB01000115.1 GCA_007695295.1 Puniceicoccaceae bacterium | reverse complement strand
CGACCTCGGCCGCCTCCCCTGCCCCCTCCTCCGCGAAAAACACGCCCCCCGTTTCCGCCGCATCTCCTGGACCGAAGCGTATTCACTTATCGGCGACAAAATCCGCGCCACCGATCCCGGCCGTCTGGCCTTTTACCTCACTTCCCGCGGCCTCACCAACGAGGTCTACTACGTCGCCCAAAAGGTTGCCCGCTTTCTCGGCACCAACCACATCGACAACGCCGCCCGCATCTGCCACTCGCCTTCCACCGCCGCGATGAAGGCCACCCTCGGCGTCAGCGCCTCCACCTGCTCCTACCGCGATTGGTATGGCTCCGATCTCATCGTTTTCTTCGGCTCCAACCCCGCCAACGACCAGCCCGTCGCCCTCAAATACCTCCACGAGGCCAAAAAGCGCGGCACCCGCGTCGTGGTCGTCAATCCCTACCTCGAGCCGGGCATGAAACGCTACTGGGTGCCCTCGGTTCCGGGCAGCGCCCTTTTCGGCACCGCCATCGCCGACCACTGGTTTCCCGTCGCCCAAGGCGGCGACATCGCTTTCCTCCTCGGCACCATCCGCATCCTGCTTGAAAACGGCTGGACTGACGACGCTTTCCTCCGCGACCACACCACCGGTCTCGAGGATTTGCGCGCCGCCGCCCTCGCCACCGCTTTTGCCGAACTCGAGCGCCGTTCCGGCCTGCCCCGATCCATGATGGAGGAATTCGCCCGGCTCCTCCACCGCGCCTCCACCGGGGTGCTGGTCTGGAGCATGGGCATCACCCAGCACGCCTTCGGCGGCGACGCCGTCCAGATGATCCTCAACCTCGGGCTGCTCCGGGGCTGGCTCGGGCGCGACCGCTGCGGGCTCATGCCGATCCGCGGCCACTCCTCCGTCCAGGGAGGCGCTGAGATGGGAGCCTACGCCACCGCTTTTCCCGGCGGCCGGCCCGTCAACCCGGAAAACGCCGCCGCCCTCGCCGCCCACTACGGCTTTCCCGTCCCCGACCAGCCCGGCCTCACCGCCACCGAGATGATCGAGGCCGCCGCCCGCGGCCATCTCGAGGTGCTCTACAGCCTCGGCGGCAATTTCCTCCGCAACCTGCCCGACCCCGACCATGTCCGCACCACCCTCGCCAATGTCCCCGTCCGCGTCCACCAGGATATCATCCTGACCGACCAAATGTTCATCCCCGCCCGCGAAGCGGTCCTCCTCCTGCCCGCCAAAACCCGCTTTGAGCAGGATGACGGCGGCACCGAAACTTCCACCGAACGCCGGGTCATGTTTTCGCCCGAAATCCCGCGGCAAGTCGGCGAGGCCCGCGCCGAGTGGAAAATCCTTCTCGAGCTCGCCGCCGCCGTCGACCCCGACCGCGCCCACCTCCTCGGCTGCGGCACCGGTCAGGCCATCCGCGAGGAGATGGCCCGGGTCATCCCGTTCTACGACGGAGTTCAGCACCTCGCCAAAACCGGCGACGCTTTCCAATACGGCGGCCCCCGCCTCTGCCCGGACGGCGTCTGCCCCACTTCCGACGGCCGCGCCCGGATCCGCCCCGTTCCCCTTCCCGACCAAGACCGCCCCGAAGGGGTCTTTCATGTCAGCACCCGCCGCGGCAAGCAGTTCAATTCCCTCATCTATGCCGAGGTCGATCCCCTCAATGGCGCCCCGCGCCACGCCGTCCTCATCAGTCCCGAGGATGCCGCCCGCCTCCACCTCATCCAGGGCGACCGGGTGCGCCTTGAAAACCGGACCGGTAGTTTTGTCGGCGCCATCCACCTCGCCCCCATCGCCCCGGGCAATCTCCAGATCCACTGGCCCGAGGGCAATGTCCTCATCCCCCGCGGGGTCGTCGATGCCGCCGGCGGCGTGCCCGACTACAACGCCCATGCCACCCTCGCCCGAGCCTGAACCGGCCGCCGCCTCCGGCACCATCCTGCGCCGCTCCGCCACCGGAGCCGTCGCCACCGCCCGCGACCAGCTCGCGGTCGAAGAACCGCTCGAACTCCGCCTCGGCGGCAATACCCTCGCCGTCACCATGCGCACCCCCGGGCACGACGAAGAACTCGCCGCCGGCTTTCTCGCCACCGAGGGCCTCCTCCGCTCGCGGTCAGACCTGCTCTCCGCCCGCCCCTGCCACGAAAGCCCCCACCCGGAAAACACCCTCGTCCTCACCCTCGCCACCCGGCCCGACCTTGGCCCCTCCGCCCGCTACGGCACCATCCATTCGAGCTGCGGCGTCTGCGGCCGGCTTTCCATCGACACCCTCCGCTCCCGGTATCCGGATCTCCACGACAACCGCACCACCGTCGAGGAGGCGACTCTGCTCGCCCTGCCCGGCCAACTCCGCTCCGCCCAAGCCGCCTTCGAGCAGACCGGCGGTCTCCATGCCGCCGGGATTTTCTCCGCCTCCGGCGAATTGCTCGCCCTCCGCGAGGATGTCGGCCGCCACAACGCCGTCGACAAGGCCCTCGGACGCCTCCTCCTCGACGGCCGCTGGCCGCTGCCGTCCTGCCTGCTTCTCGTCAGCGGCCGGGTCTCTTTTGAGATCGTCCAGAAGGCCCTCACCGCCGGCATCCCGCTCGTCGCCGCCCTTTCCGCCCCCTCCACCCTCGCCGTCGCCACCGCGCGGGAAACCGGCCAGTCCCTCGTCGCCTTCCTCCGTCCGCCCACCTTCAACGTCTACGCCCATCCCCAGCGTATCCGTTTTTCCACTCCGGAGCCCTGAGACCGGCCGCCCTTCCTCCCCGAGCACCCTCCCATGCGGTTGTCGTTCATCATTCCGGTTCACAACGGCCTCGCGATCACCCGCGCCTGCCTCGAAACCTTGCGGGCCTCCCTCCCCGCCGGCCTCGACCACGAGATCCTCTTCATCGACGACGCCAGCACCGACGCAGTCGCGGACTGGCTCGCAGGCCTCGACGAGCCCGGCCTCCGCGTCTTCCGCCACGAACGTAATCAGGGCTACGCCGCCGCCATCAACCGCGGCGCCCGGGAAGCAGCCGGCGATCTGCTCGTCCTCCTCAACAGCGACCTCGAATTCCCCCCCGGCTGGCTTCCGCCTCTGCTGGAGGCCTTCCTTTCCACCCCGCGTGCCGGCATCGCCGGCACTATCCAGCTCCGCATCGACGACGGCTCCGTCGACCACGCCGGCATCGTCATCAATGCCATCGGCAAACCCGAGCACCTCCGCCCGCCCCGCTGGCGGCTGCGGCTCGGACCACGCCTGCTTTATCCACCCGCCATCACCGCCGCCTGCTGCCTCCTGCGGCGGTCGCTCTTTCGCGAGCTCGGCGGCTTCCACGAGGGTTTCCGCAACGGCGGCGAGGATGTCGATTTCTGCTTCCAGCTCCAAGCCCGCGGTCTCCGCACCGTCGTCGCCGCCCGCAGCATCATCCGCCACCACGTCAGCGCCTCCCCCGGCCGGAAGCTCCACGACGAGGCCAACAGCGCCCTTCTCACCCGCCGCCACCGCGCCACCCTCCAAGAGCACGGCGCCCGCCTCTGGGCCGCCTCCGTCCTGCGCGACAGCGTCCGCCGGCCCCGCTCCCTCCCGCCCGGCGCCCTCCGTGCCGCCCTCGCCTCCCTCTTCCGCCCCGCCGGGGCTCCCCACCCGCTCGCCCTCCGGGCCCTCGATCTCGCCTTGAACCGCGAGGAACGCCATTGGTGTCGTCTTATCCCCGACCACCCGCCACCGGAAATGCCCGCCACGACCGCCGCTCCCAACAAACGACCACCCCCCCGCCCGCCCGTCGCCTTCCGCGTCACCGGTGTCTTCACCGCCCCCCTCGGAGCGGATGTGCCCGCCGCCGCCGACCGCACCACCCGCGCCTTTTCAGTGTATCCGAAACTCGATGACGAATACACCAAAGCCCGCGCCCAAGGCGAACCCGGCGATCGACCTCAGTGGCTCGCCGGGCTGATTACGCAAAACCCCGACGATCCTTTCATCCAACGCCTCCAGGGGTTTCTCGCCGGCGGGGTCTGGATCCGCGAAAAGGCCGTCTTCACACTTCCACCCGGCCTGCCCGCCGGAGACCTTTTTCTCGACGGCCACCTCTGGTCCGCCGAGGGCCAGCCCTCCGCCGGTCACGGCCCCCTCGGCCTCCGCCTCACCCTCAACGGCGTCCAGACCGCCGCCTTTCACCCGCTCCCCGAAGGTCCGTTCACCTGCCGGCTGGAGCGGCCGCTCGCCTCCGCCACCGAGGTGAATGAGCTCGTTGTCGATCTGCTCGGCGTCTCCCGGTCCAACACCCTCGCATTCCTCGCCCGCATCCTCCGGCCCGTCCTCCAGCCGCGGGCCGCCTGGCGCTGGCTCCAGCACTACCGCCGCCAGCCCCGCAACCGCCGCCTCCGCCTCGAGCTGCTCCGCGATGGCGACGAAACCCTCTTCGACTTTTCCCTGCCTGCATCCCCGGTTAACCCGGCCTGCCTCAAGAAACACCTCCGGGTCGGGCTCAACCTCGTCGGCTGGTTTCGCGCCGAGCTGGGAGTGGGCGAATCCGTCCGCCTCGCCGCCCGCGCCTGCGCCGCCGCCGACCTGCCCGTCGCCCATGTCCCCCTCCAGCTTAACTGCCTCGCCCGCCAGGGCGACCACAGCTTCGACCACCTGCTCCGCGACGAAAACCCTCACCCGTTTTCCGTCTTCCACCTCGACCCCGCCCAAGCCGGGGACATCGACCACCACCACGGCTCCGGCTTCCGCAAGGACCGCTACAACATCGCTTTCTGGGCCTGGGAACTGCCGGAGTTTCCCGAGGGCTGGGTGCGCTTTTTCCGCTTCTTCGACGAGGTCTGGACGCCGTCCACGTTCACCTCCGAGGCCATCGCCCGCAAAAGCCCCGTCCCGGTCGTCACCATGCCGCACGCGATCGAGTTCGCTCCCCCCGATCCCGCCGCCGTCGCCGCCTTCGACCTTCCCCGCGACCGCTTTCACTTCCTCTTCATGTATGACCTCAACAGCTACCAGGAACGTAAAAACCCGGCCGCCGTCATCCGGGCCTTCCGACGCGCTTTTCCCGATCCCGACGCCGCCCGCGTCGGCCTGGTCATCAAGGTCCACAGTCTCCGCGGCAACGAGGCCGCCTTCGCCTCCCTCCGGGAGCAGCTCGCCGATCTTCCCGGCGCCCGCCTCATCGCCGAAACCCTCCCGCGGGCCCGCGTCTACGCCCTCCTCGCCGCCTGCGATGCTTTCGTCTCCCTCCACCGCTCCGAGGGCTTCGGCCTCGCCGTCGCCGAGGCCATGTTCCTCGGCAAGCCGGTCATTTCCACCGACTGGTCCGCCACCGCCGAATTCGTCAACCAATCCAACGGCTTCCCCGTCCGCGCTTCCACCATCCGCCTCACCGAATCCATTGGCCCCTACGCCCGCGGCCAGGAGTGGGCCGACCCCGATCTCGACCACGCCGCCCACCAGATGCGCCGCTGTGCCGAGGATGCCGCCCTCCGCGACGCCGTCGGCCGCGCCGCCGCCGCCACCATCCGCGAACGGTTTTCTCCCAAAACCATCGGCGAACGCTACCGCCGCCGCCTCCAAACCATTCTCCTCTGGGACTAACCGCCATGACCCCGACCGACCCCCTCGCCGCCTTCGGCCGGATCGGCCCCACCACCCCGCTCTTCGCCATCGGAGATCACTTTTCCGCTCCGGTCGTGGCCACCGGTTTCGAGCTCGTCCGCCTCCCTTCCGACCCCTCCAACCCACTCCTCCGCCTCCACGGCCCGGACGGCGCAACCGGCTATGCCATCGGCAACAGCCGCCACGAAAACCTCCTCGGCATCCTCGCCCATCTCGTCGCCCCCGCCTTTCTCGGCCAGGATCTCCGGCGCATTGAGCACCTGGTCGACGAGGTCTACCTCCACCACCGCAATTACAAATACGGCGGCATGCCGTTCTTCACCTGCCTCGGCCTCTTTGAACACGCCGCCCTCGACCTCCTCGGCCGCCTCGCGGGCCAACCGGTCCACGCCCTCTGCGGCCCCCGGCTGCGCGACACCGTCCCGTTCTACCTCACCCGCCTTACCCGGGAAACCTCCCCGGAGGAGGAAGCAGCCGTCGTGGCCGAACAACTGCAGGCCATCGGCGCCCGCGCCGCCAAAATCAAGATCGGCGGCCGCATGAGCCTCAACCAGGATGCCGCCCCCGGCCGCACCGAACGGCTCATCCCCCTCCTCCGGGAGGCCGTCGGCCCCGACATCACCCTCTACGCCGACGCCAACGGCTCCTACGACGCCCCCGCCGCCGTCTCCATCGGCCGCCTCCTCGAAGCGCACGGCTACGCCTGGCTGGAGGAGCCCTGCCCTTGGCAGGACTTCGAGGCCACCCGAGAAGTCGCCGATGCCCTTGCCATCCCCGTTGCCGGCGGCGAACAAGACTCCAGCCTGCCCCAGTTTGCCTGGATGATCCGTCACCGCGGGGTCGATGTCATCCAACCCGACCTGCTCTACTGCGGCGGCTTCATCCGCGCCTGCCGGGTCGCCGCCATGGCCGCCGCCGCCGGACTCCCGGTCGTCCCCCACAGCCCCGGCCACGGCTTTCGCAACGCCCCCCTCCTCCACTTCGCCGCCCTCACCCCCAATCTCGGGCCGTTCGTCGAATACGGCTTCTCCGCGGACGCCCGCGACGGCTGCCTCCGAATTCCGGATACACCAGGGTGGGATGACCTCCCACCCACCTTCGCCGACCCCGACGCCAAAGTCCTCCTTTAGGCCGGAAGCCCCAGCCCCCCGTCTTCCCCATAGACCCACCGCACCGCCATCCGTGGAAGCGCCATCCCGGCGCTTTCAAGCGGCTGCCCTACGACGAGCTCATTCGCGTCGAGGCCGCTTCCGCCACCCGATGATGTATTCAAATCTCCACGCCAAGCATCCGCACAGGGTCGGACGCTCCATCCAGACCACTTTCCCCGGCCCCTTCATCGGTAGATAACATGCGGCTGACTAATCGAGGGAGAGAAAGAACCCCGTTTAACTTATCAGCCTCCATGGTTAAACCATCTGCGCCACCATTTCCACCACACCATTGAGACCCGCAAGCCTTCGCTCCTCAAACCGGGCCTCGACCTGCCTGGCCCCACTGCCACTATCGTGGTCCAGCAGGACGGTTCATGCCCAAGCGGGTGCCCCGGGCTGTCCCCTGTTAGGGCTCAGGTGCCCGCCATGCGCCACCCTTCGGCGGCGGAACACCCGCCAAAGTGGAGGGACCTTCCATGTTCTTTTCATCCCCGCCGCCCGCATCCGCGCTCCCCAAAGCTGCGCACTGGAGAAAGATACCCTCGCTGCTTTACCCCGCGCTCCTGTTTCCCGCAAACGTGATCACGGGCAGCAAAAAGCCCCGCGGTTCGGAAACCGCGGGGCCTGATGTTTCGGTCAGCGAAGAAAGAGGGGGAATCAGCTCTTCCGCCGCCGGAAGTAAATCGCTCCGATGAGCGCCGTCAGCCCCGCCAAAAGCGCATAGGTGGAGGGCTCGGGAATGGCGTTGGGCACGTTCAGGGTGGGCGCGAGGGCGGGATCGCCTTCTTTGCTCGTTATAGCCCAGTCGGGATTGCTGTCGCCACCGGAAGGAAAGGCAAAGAGCAGCGTCACCAGCCCGCTCTCGTTGCCAGTGAGCAGGTCATCGAGGTTGAGGTCGGTCACATTGGTCGTCTGCAGCCCGGTGTCGGCGGTGACGGCGAAGGTACCAATCGGAGCCCAGACGGATTCATCAATGGCATAGTTGCCCAAGGAGGCGGGCAGGATGCCGGGAGCGTTGTTATAGTTGGTTTCGTTTTCGATCCAATCGCCGAGTGATTCGTCCATCAGCCCATACACGTTCCACGTCCGGGCGCGTGTCGCCCAAGTGAAGTTCATTGTGATGGTGCCTTCGATCAGCGACTCGGCGATGTAGTTGGAAACATCGAAGCGAAGCATGATGACACGGGCGCGCACATCGGTGAAGGCGCGCAAGCTCAAGCTGCCGGCGGCACCGTGAACGACGGTGGGGCCGTGTTGGCTGTCGTTGGAGAGAAAGGTATCGGCGCCGTTTCCTTGGGCCGTCGATATGACGGCCTGAGCGGAGAGCGAGGCGGTTGCGAACAAAGCCGCCGCAGAAAGCGCGAGGGCGATACGAACGGGAGGGGAGGTTTTCATAGGTGTTTACAGGAGGTTGGAAGGGGTTGGCGGGGATGTGCGGCGAATGTTCGCCGCATTAAGAACCGGTGAAATGAATCTCCGACCGCCGCACCAATCTCAATGGGAGCGGCGTCTTCCAGTCAGATTGAACCGCCCTTTCCTTGCCTCGGCTCTCACTCCCCTCTACGGCATCAACCCACCCATGAAAGCGTCCCTCATTCTCGACCCCGACTTCCAGGTTTCCGATGTCGACCCGCGCCTCTTCGGCGGCTTCGCCGAACACCTTGGCCGCCACATCTATGAAGGCATTTACGAACCCGGCCACCCCACCGCCGACGCCAACGGCTTTCGCCGCGACGTCCTCGACTTGGTCCGCGAACTGCGCATGCCGGTCATGCGCTACCCCGGAGGCAACTTTGTTTCCGGTTACAACTGGGAAGACGGGGTTGGCCCGGTCGACCAACGCCCCCGCAAGCTCGACCTCGCTTGGAAAACCACCGAGCCGAACACTTTCGGCACCAATGAATTCATCAATTGGTGCCGCAAGGTCGGCACCGCCCCCATGCTCGCGGTCAACCTCGGCACCCGCGGCCCCGCCGAGGCCCGCGACCTCGTCGAATACTGCAACCATCCCGGAGGCACCGCCCTCAGCGACCTCCGCAAACAACATGGTTTCGCCAAGCCCCACGCGGTCAAACTCTGGTGCCTCGGCAACGAAATGGACGGCCCTTGGCAGACCGGCGCCAAAACCGCCACCGAATACGGCCGCATCGCCGCCGAGGCCGCCAAGGTTATGCGCTGGGTCGACCCCTCCATCGAGCTGGTCGCCTGCGGCTCCTCTTCGCGCGGCATGGCCACTTTCGGCAAATGGGAACTCGAGGTCCTCGATCATGCTTTCGACCATGTCGACTATCTCTCCCTCCACACCTACTACAGCAACGCCGACAACGACACCCCGTCCTTCCTCGCCCGCCCGGAGGCCATGGGCGAGTTCATCGAAGAAACCGCCGCCCTCTGCGACGCCGTCGCCGCTTCCAAAAAGTCCCGCAAGCGCATCCACCTTTCCTTCGACGAGTGGAATGTCTGGTTCCACTCCCACGGCGACCGCGAAAAGCGCCGGATCAAGGACTGGGATGAAGCCCCGCCGCTCCTCGAAGATATTTACACCATGGAGGACGCCCTTGTCGTCGGCGGCATGCTGATCGCACTCCTCAACTACGCCGACCGCGTCAAAATCGGCTGCATCGCCCAAGTCGTCAATGTCATCGCCCCCATCATGACGGCCAAAGGCGGCCCCGCCTGGAGGCAGACGATCTTTTATCCCTTCCTCCACGCCTCCCACCACGGCCGCGGCAAGGTCCTGCGTCCCGTTGTGGTCTCCCCCACGTACGATTGCAAAGAGCGCGAGCAAACGCCCTTCCTCACCTCGTCCTCCGTCCTTAACGACGATGGCGGCCTGACCGTCTTCGCGGTCAATCGCTCCCTTGATGAGCCGCTCGACCTCAACCTCGACCTCCGCTCCTTCCCGACACTCGCCCCCGCCGAGCACCTCATTCTCGACCATGCCGATCTGAAGGCCTCCAACACCGAAAAAAAACCGGAAACGGTGAAACCCCGCCTCGCACGGAACCTCCCCAAACCGGTCGAACGCGGCTTCCGCGCCCGCCTCCCCAAAGCCTCCTGGAACGTCCTTCGCTTCGCCCGGACGGCTCGCAAATGAGTCGAGGAGCAAGGTGATGCCTCAGGGGGTTTCCAGACTTCGCAAATATTCTTCCGATCGTCTCAAACCAACGGAGCGTATGCTCCCAAGCCAAAAACTTCGTGGTGATTCCACCAGACTTTGGAAGTAATCTGCACCACCGATGCGGCTCAATGTTGAGGCGGCCGCCTCTTGTAAGAGGTCAAGTTCCTGCGCTCTCTGCTCTCTGGACAAAGAAGGGTCATAGGCGACCAGAAGCATCTCTAACTTTGTTTCCCGGACCGTTTCCCAAGCGTTTAAAATCTGAGTTGATGAAAGCTGATGATCAGCAGCTGGATACGTCACCTCAGGAAGGTCCGAATCTGCTCCCCTGGTAAGAAACTCAAGAAAGTGGTCATCGCCCAGAATTTCACGCTGCTGGCGACGCATCTCCACACGCTCAAGCTGCCCCACAAGACTGGCCGACGGGTTTTCCTGGCTGGCGTACTGGAAGCGTCGATTCCATTCGTATTCCGCGTCGACCAATGCCTCATAAATTTCCCGGTCAATGGCTTCCGGTTGTGATAATTGGGATAATTGAGACTGGACCGTGTTTGCGGCACCTGAGCGCCGGAGCACATATTCCCGGTAGCTTTCTTCAGAAAGCACTTGCTCATGCAGAGCCAACTGCTCCCTACGAAACTCACGATACATTTCCATCGCCTCATCGGGTTCAACCCGGTCTGCGGCAAGTTGGAGTTGGAATCGACGCATTTGGTTATGCATGGCATTCAAAGCAGCGATTTCTTCAGTATTCGCCGTGCCATAGCGCCATAACAGTTGACGAATCTCAGCAGCACTTCGCTCGCGGGGAAGATCAGCAAGTAAATCTCGGATTTCATTGTTAATTTCCATACGGAAATCCATCATTTGAAGCGAACGCTCGGCTTCCATTGCACGATCGCGCCGCACCCAGAAGGGCACATCGTCGGGATATTGTATGGCTGCTATTTTCTCTTCATAACGCCGGTTCACAATTGAGGAAACTATACCGCGTATCACCGAAGCCGGAAATCCGGCTTCCTGCAACTGTTGTATATAGGCGCCTAGGCTGGCGTTGTCGGCATCGTAGCCAATCCAGCCAACTTTAGCCTGTTCGTCGGACACACCTTCACGTTGGACACCGGCAGTAAAATTATGCTCATCATTTCCACCTTCCTCGCCGAAGATCGATTCAATGTGTGGAGATGCGCGGCTGGGGTCGGAACGTTCACTCAACTTCCAGCCAATCACCGCCAGGAAGCATAGATTCAGGGTAATTGATAGTACTAATAGAATTCGCATATTGCTTTGAGCTAATTAGGAATGCGATTATCACCAAACAAAAATAGTGACCTGGTCCTCTGCCTCCACGCCAATCCAATTGTCAGCAGTGGTCAACCAGCTTTTTGATTGCACAATAGTGCTCCCAGATAGCTGTGTGAATGAAACCAAGGCATTCGTGTAAGCCCAGCCCGAATATCCATCATTTGGTTGCAGCGTTGATTCCGCATTCCAACCAAACCCCAGTTGTATACCATCGGCGTAGTATGCGGTATGAATCCAATAGTTAAAAGCTTCTTGGCCGCCATAGTTGGTAACGGTATAGTCAGTATCGTTGTAGAATCTTTCCGGATGCATCCAATACACTTCATCAGGATGGTCATAAATTTCTGTAAGATAGGCGGAACCGCCGGGGTTCGCAGCGTTCATTTTAACAATGCAAAGAAATGCGATGGATAGAAGTAGATAAATGTGTTGCATGACGTGAATACTCATAAATCAGGAATCGCGTTCGTCAAAAAAAAAGAAACGGCTTGCATATAAAGAAGTCTGTCTTATGGCAGAGGCCGCTTTTACGAAAGTTTTGCTTATAGAATGCGGCTTGACATCGAAACTGGTCAATTCGAAAGCCATTCAGAAACCGGTCCAGAAGCTAGCTGCCGTGGCCCCGGCGATCAGCGCAACCGTCCTATGGGAAATTTCCGCCCGGCCAAAGCCTGCCGCACCGGTTCGCCCCCAAAGGGCCTGGGGGACGGTAATTCCAATCCAACAGCACGCTCGGGGTGGCGGACGAATGGAAGCACCACGCCGTCCAGTGCAGACAGCGGTCCTGGATGATCCCAAGCATGTTCGGAGCCTAGGTAGCGGGATCCTCAGTTTCGTCTTGCCACGACATCGGCTCACAGCCAACCGCGCCGGTGAGGAAGGGTAAGTGCTCCGCCGCCCCCAGGAAGACGCGCTTCCAGTCCGGCGACCGCGGACGGATTGGCGACTGGCGCGTTTGGCGCCTCCTTCGAAGGAAGGATCCGTCTCGAAGCAAGTGCTTGTGGGCGACCATTAATAATAGTGGCACTTGCCGTCCTTGCGCCGTTTGGTTCTACGCAGATACCCGACCTCCTCCCTCTGCAGACCCTTATGTACAGCTGAGAAATGGGCAGGTATTCACAATAAGCGGTTTTGGGACCAAAACCCGGATTCCCTCCCGTTGGCAACCGAAGAAGACGCTAAAAAAGCCCCCTTCTCAATGACCCAGTTGCCAAAGTCGGGTTAGACCCCATGGATCATGGCGGCAACCAGACGTATAGTCATGCCATGAAAATAGCCCAACGTCTTCTCGGGGCCACCGCCGGGTTCCAACCGGCGGACCGAGGTGCATCTTGCGGCCTATCCCCCGATGCGACGGCAACACCTATGGGTTTCACCGGCCGGACCAGTGGGTGAGTGACATAGATGAACCCTGCCAGCACGTGTCAAAAGCCATGGTTCCAATCACTAAACAAGAGAAATCAAATCATGAATCACCGATAGTATTACGATAGTGAGGCAATCTTCGCCCGGGAAAATCAGGTCAAGCTGCTGCTACGCAGCAGCTCCTGAAGTCGGGATCTCAGACCTGTCCGCTCCGCTATCTCCACCGTTTGGGCTGACTTCGGGCGGGACCAGCCAACGTGCGGCGAGGAGACAACTCCTCACCGCAATTGCCGGCCCTCCAATGCACACCTGCTAAACCAACATGTTTCTCGCCTTCGCCTCCTTCCTCATCGGCCTTTGGATGATCGGTCTCATCATCGGCACCACGGTCGGTGGATTTATCCACCTTCTGATCGTTCTCGCGGTCCTGGTGATGCTTTTCGGCCACTTTAGGCAACACGGCACCCCCTTCAGATCATGAACATTAATCAAATCATCTCCATCGCTCTGCTCATCGGTGGCATCGTACTCCTGGTTTTCGGGATCAGTGCGGTCGACTCCTTCAGTTCCGATGTGTCCAGATTCTTTACCGGCACGCCCACCGACAGGTCGGTCTGGCTGATCATCCTCGGAACCGTTTTGTGCGTTGCCGGCTTGGCCGGCACTTTTTTCACCAGTCGGCGGCACACCTAGGCAAACCTCGTTTGCGGACGGGCCACCGACAACCGTTCCTACAACCTCCTTCCCACCCCTTGGTGACAGGATGAGCGGGCAGACCTTGCGGTCTGCCTGCTTTTCCCTTTTCAGGAAAGTGGATGCCAACCTTTGACTGCACCCCGTTCAGACAGGGGATGAACCACACGCTGGCTGAGTACATCGACGGAGTCGCTCCGGAGGAGGTCACCTTTCGTTTCGACCTTTGTCGGTCACACCCGTCTCAGCGCAACCGCCCGGGAGGGAAAAGGTGGCCGGCCAGCGCCCGCCGCACCGGCTCACCCCAGAAGGCGGTGGGAGTGTAATCCCAGTCTGCAAGCAGGCGCGGGGAGGCGGAAGGATGAAAGCACCACGCCGTCCAGTGGAGGCGGCGTTCCTGGATGATCCCCAGCATGTCCGGCGCCCAAGTCGCGGGATCCTCGGTCTCATTCTGCCACGGCATCGGCTCCGGCTCGCAGCCGACCTCGCCGATCAGCACAGGGAAGCGCTCGGCAGCTTCGAGAAAGGCACGCTGCCAGTCCTGCTTCCATGGATACACGTGCGAATCGTAGATGAGGTTGCCGGCGGGGTCGTCGAGGGCATAACCGCGCAGGATCCCGGAGAGGTCGTAGCCCCAGTCCAGTCCGGCCGCGATGACCGGGTTGGTCGCCCCGGTGGCGCGGATCGCATCGAGCAGGCGCTGCATGCCCACACTCTCGAAGGCCTCCAGGGCCTCCGGATTTTCGATTCCATCGCTGTCATCGGAGACCACCCCAACCGGTCCACCGTGTTTCCAAACCTCCCAGTCGATGCCGTGCGGCTCATTGAGCAGGCTGAAGAGCACGGCTGGATGATTAGCATAGCGGACCGCGGCCGACTCCCAGAACTCGAGGTGCGCAGGGGTCGGCGCACGGTAGCGGTGGAGATCAATGATGAGGTAAGCACCGCGGCCGGCCGCAGCCTCGATCGCGGCATCGACCAGGTCACGGTAAGCGCGGCCACCGTCCTCCTGCCCCTGCGCCCGCCCAAACCAGCGGTCCTCCGTCACGGGCAGACGAATGACATTCGCGCCCCAATCCTCGACCGCCACCCGGATGGATCGCAAGACATGCTCGCCTTCGGTACTCCACTCCAGACTGGCGACATTGACGCCCTGCAGCCACACTTCCCTCCCGGCGGCGTCGAGGATTTGATTCCCCTTCACCTGCAGGGCGGGAGGGTGGCTGGCTTCCGGGTCCGTCCGTGAGGCAGCGGGTGCGGCAAAACTCCGCGGCACCACCATCGCCAATACCGCTCCAACAATGGCGCAGCCCATCAGAACCACCGGCAGGGTGAACGGTGCGGGTTGCATCACGCCAAGCTGCGGAAAAAGCCCGAATCCGTCAATCCTCCGACCTCAGTCCACCAGCCGACGGACCATCCACCGCGATCCTTGCATCGCCTGCATCGCACTTCCTCTCAGTTCTTTACCGCTTGCCGTTCCGGTCATCGGACACATCATGACTTGCAGGGAAGCAAACATGGTCGAACCCCTGACCCAACAACAAACCCGGGAGTGGCTCCGCAACCACGGTGTCAAAAACGTTCAGTCGGTGTTGGATGGCATTGATTGGAATCAACCCGTCTATCTGACTTGGCTCGATGAGGGCGACCGGCTCGTGCAATACCGGGATCTCCCCAGTGTCGCCTATCCGGAGGGAGCGTTGGGCGGGCAATGGTTTGCCTTGCCTTCCCACCCCGGTCATCTCGGCACCCTCGGGATTGGTTCCGGCGCCGCCGGCCGCCGACGCGTGGAGTTGCGGGTGGTGCGGGCCGTCCGCGTGCTCGAGTCCACCGCCCGCAAGATGGATCGCCCGGGAGCCATGCCCTACGAACGCTACCGCGGTTCGGGAGGCGCCACCCAGATCTTCATCCCCGACGGGGGGCTTTCCAGCCTCGGCTGAGCGACGGCGCGGTGCACGCTGCGACGAGAGCGCGGAAATGCGTTTATCCCCCGGGTTGCCGGCGGAGTTGGTTCAGTTCGGTCCGCAGGTCCTGAATCTCTTTATCACGCATCACGAGAGCATTGTCGTAGGTCGTTTTCATCGTCGCAATTTCACGGCTGAGTTGCTGCACCTCGGCCGAGGTATGCGTGGAGGGCGTTGCCTCTGTGGTTTTGTCCTCTCCACCGCGTTGGACTTGGTAATAAACGACCCGATTCGACTCGGTGAACAACCGGACGTGGTCGCCTTCACGCAAATCCGCCGGCAAGGCGACGAAGCGACTCAATGGCTCGGATTCGATTGCCCGGCTCATCTCCACCGTCTCGTCCACAACCACGCCCCGGGCGGCGAGAGTTTCCCCGGCCTGGGCGGCATCGAGATTGACGATCTCATTCGGCGCCGCCACCACCTCGCGGGGCTGCAGAGCGCGGGTCAGCACTTGAGAAAGCGTGCCTCCAAGAACCGTCCCGGCCATGGAAACGCGGGCTTGGTTGGTGGCCAGAAACTGGCTGAGATCCGTCCGCGAAAGGACGGAGGAGATTTCGCGAACACCGGCGGGAGTGCGGAAGTGTGCAAGGTTCATTTCAGTCGTTGGTTGGGGAACCGTCTCACGCTGGCCGCCGGTCGAAGGCTGCGGCGGGGTTGCGGCCGCCACTCCGCCTGTGGCCAGGTTGGAGTCCGGCGCGGTTGTCACTGTATCTGCTCTTCGATTACGGAGCAGATCGGGCAGGACCAGGCAGCAGAACTCTTTCACCAAAGCGGTCAGGATCGGGATCACGGGAATCAGCGAGGTCCAGTACAACAGTTTGGAAACCGTGATCACTTCCTTGCGGGCGTGGCCGTGGCAGATGTGGTGGACCCGCCCGCCCCGAATGGTCACGGTGGCGAGCACGATGTGGTTGACCTCCGGACAGCCCGGACAGTTTCTCCAGAGCCGGCCACAAGCGCAGTCCTTGAGGTGCTGTAAGAAACGCGTCCCAAGGCCGAGATAGGCATCGAGAAGCGCCCGCCGATACGCGCGCAGGGGCTCGACCATGGAGGTCCGGTCGGAACTCAGCAGCACCGCCGGCACCAGGGTGATGGTGTTGCTGGTCTGATTCACAACCGCGACCTGGGCTCGGGCGGACACCGGATTAACCGCCAAGTGCGACGGGTTGACTTGCACAGGCACAAAGTGCTCGAAGTCGATGGTGTGGTTGGAGGGGTTGATAGCCAGCAACCGAAAGCGGTCGCCGGTGACCACCATCATTGCGGACTGATCGGGTGCGGCGCAAAGCGAGACCGGGCCGGAGGTTTGCAGGGCCACCTCGGCCTCGGGGGTCATGGGCGTGTCGGGCGATGTCCCCGCCTGGCGCCCACCGAGATCGTAGACCAACACCCGCTTGCCTCCGGTCCCGCCGCCATTGACCGCGATGTAAGCCAGCGACCGCCGGGGCCGCAGGGCGGTCGCGCGGGTCGCCCGGGCCGGCAGGCTGTCAAGAAGCAGGCCGAAGCCGTCGGCGCCCACGGTGCCGGCGGGAAAATTGATCTGCCCGCCGGCACCGGTGGCTTGGCCGGTCAGCGGCAGGGTGACAAGGCGGTTGTAGAGGGTGGTTTCGCCCGGACCGGACGAAGCCGTCGCGACACAGACCACGCCGTTGGCCAGATGGACCAACTCCCCGTGGCCGGTGGGATTGAAAGCCGCTGACGGCTGCTGGAACTGACCGGCATCGAAGTCATTGACGTGAAAGACCACCATTCCCCGCGTTGGAACGAGAGCGATCATGAGATCCTCCGAGGGGTGCGGAAGCAGCCGCGCCACCGCCAGACCGGGCAGCGCGACATCGCGCCGATCGCTGAAGTCGTCGGCATTGGCGATCGTCAAGGTGGTGTTTGCCCCCAGTCGGGAGGAGACCATCACCCGCGCCTGCTCCCCGAAGTGGAAAAACGCCGCGTCCTGTATTCGGCTTCCCGCTACAGGAGCAAAAGATCGCTCCAGTTCCCCGTTTTCGAGGTTGATGAAGAAGGCGGCGTCCCCTTCACCGAACGCGACCGCTCGCGTGCCGTTCTCATTGTAGCGGAGCGTGCGCATCGGCAACTGGCTGGTGGCCGCCATGAAGCCAAGTCCGGGGCCGAAAACAGTGCGCCCCGGCGCCCGCTGCAGCTCCTCCGGGTAAGAGGGAAAGGCCGGGGTGTCGTCGTCGATCCCGCAAAAGGTTTCGCTCCCGAGGTAGCCGCGGAGGGCATGATACAGTTCCTCGAGAAGTCCGTGTTCCTCCCGACTGAGAAAGACATGCCTCCCTTCATCGGCCACCAGCAATTGGACCAGGAGGTTGAAGACGGCGATCTGACGCCGCTGCACCGTGGTTACGAAGCGGTCTTCAGTAGTACCGTCACCGGTCAATTGACTGCGGAAAAACGCCAGCGCCGGCTGCAGGCAACCCTCGAGAATATCCGAAAGCAGAGTGCCTTTAAGCGCTCGATGGAGAAACGAGCCTTTGTCCTCCGCGGAGGGGACGAGATCGAGCTCTCCCTCGCCGTCAGGGCCGGGCCGCAGCACGAGATCGACTTTGCCTTCCTCGCCAACCAACTGGGCCAGGCGGGCCGCATCGACCACGTTGTGCCGGCGGCCAGTCGGAAGGAAGCTCTCCGCACCGTCAGGAGCGAAGCCATACCCGGGACGCACCCGCACAAACCGGCGATCGCCGTCGCACCGCACCTGCAGCCCGCAAACCACGCCGGAGCCGTGCAGAAACCGGTTGCGGCGCTTGAAGCGGTCGTCCACCGCGGCAAGCGAGCTGAAGCGCGCACGGCGGTCATCAAAGCGCAATGCCCCGGTCTCCGGCTCCGGGACGAGAAAACCGAGCAGGGCGTAGTGGCGCTCGACTCCGTCCGGGGGCTGCCAGGCGGGCTCGGAGCCGTTTTGCGGCCACTCGATATCGCCGGTCAGGGTGCGCGCGGGTATCTGCCAGTAGTCCCCGGTCTGATACCTGCCGCCGACTTCGAACTGGATCTCGACCCCTTCCTCCAGCGCCAGCCACCCGTCGTTTTCCGCGGGCACGGCAACGGCCGCTCGGCCGTCCCAGCGTCGGATTTTGGGTTGATTGGGAAAAGCCGAGAAATCGGTGGGGCCGTCGGCCTCGTCAAGATCCACGATCAGCACATTGCCATCGACATTGAGCAACGGCAGGAGCGTGCCGCGCCGTCCCTGAAGCTCCCGGGTTTCATCGGTCAGCTCCACATAGTCGCCACCGGCAAAACCGATGAAGCGGTCTCGCCCGGGAAAGCTGACTTCGAGGCGGTCTCCATCGCTGCCCAACCACCGCGCCGCCATCGAGGCATGGTCACGCGCCCACTTCAGGGTCGCCCCGCCCCCGGCCACGCCGGCCTGGTGGATTTCCACCCGGTAGAGCTGGTTTTCCAAACGCCGGTAGCCGGCCCGCGCCGGCATGTCGCAAAGGGCGGCCGGTGCTTCGGGGTGGGCGCGGGCGCGAAGCCGAGCACTGCTTTGCTCAACCAGCGACCGCCACTCCGGCGGAGGGGCGTGACAATCCAAGGAACCATTGGAGCCGTTGGGACCTTCGTAGTCGGCCAATTTTACCTGCCACACCGTCTGCGCCCTGGTGGTTGTATCCGGTCCACCAAGACCGACTTCGCGGATCGCGGGTCGCTCCAGGGCGGTCAGGTGCCGTGTAAACGTCTCCAGATAAACCATCCGGCGGATTTCAAAACCCTCCAGTTGTACAGGCGCATCCCCGGCGACAAAGTCGGGCTCGGGCAAAAACGGCTGCCGGGTGTAGGTGGTGATCCGAGAAAGGAGCAGCCCCTCCACAGGTGTGGCCCCGCCGATATCCCGGTCGAGCGTGATGCGCTTCGCATCGGCATCGACCGTTGTTACCCGTGCCCGGAAGGCCGGCCCATTCCCCAGAGCCAGCTCCACCCAGTCGTGGACTGCCAGCAAGCGGCCGTCTGGAAACAGGTGTGGCAAGGTCACCACGGTGGCGCCGCCGCCAGCCTCCAGCTCATTGATCTCCAACCGCTCAGCCTCGGGCAGATCACAGACCTGCCCCTCAACGTAATACCTCCCCGGCGTGATGCGGAGATCGGTGGTTGCGGAAGCTCCGGGCAACGGCTCCAGGCGGAAGGCATCGCCGGAGGTTCCGGCCGGTCCGACGAGATCGCGGAGCCGGGCGGCTTCGCCCGCCTCGGCGAGGTCGACCTGCTCGTTCCAGTCGGCATCGAGCAGGACGCGGCCCTGCTGCATGCGGACGCTTTTGAATTGGTGCGAAGGGCGGAAAGTGGAGCGGGAAATATCGGTGCTCATGGAGTGGAGAAGGTCAGGTTTGGAAAAGCAGTCCGGCCTCGATGCCGAATTTGAGGTAGTCCTCCAGGCAGGCCTTCAGGTTGGCCTCCCGGAGGGATTGTTTGAGGTGGCAGAAAGCGCCCATCTCGGAGCCATCCTCGGCACCCGAATAGATTTCGCGGGGGCAGGCGTGGTGAAGCTGGGCAAAAGCGGGTTCACCGTAGCGCAGCGAGGTGAAAAGCGGGCGGATGCGGGCCTCGATCCGGCGGCGCTCAGCCGGTGGCAGGGCGGAGACCGGCTCCAAACCGAGTTCTTTCGCCCGGGCCACGAGGGACAGCTCCGGCTGGCAACGGAAGCGCCGCGGCAAGCTCGACCCCGGGGCCACATAGGAGAAGCGCACGCAGCCGCTCTGCAAACGGTCGGCCAAGGCCGGTGCGGTGAAAATCACTTCCGAGGCCAGCACCATCTCGCGCACATGGACCTCGCCGAAAATCGTGCTCCGGATGAGGGTGGCCGGAGGAGCCGCACCGCCTCCGTCGCCGGCAGCAATCGCCGGACGGGCCACCCCGCCCACCGGTGGCGCCAAGATGATCGAGTCCTGCACGGACAAGCCGCGCAGCGTCTCGGGAAGCCGGATCGGTCCTGTAATGCTCCTCTCGATACGGACTTGGGCGAAGTCTCCCGCCGACTCCCCGGTGATGCTGTCGCGGTCAGGGTTTTCGGGCTCCCCTTCGTCGGAGAGCATCCGACCCGGCACGATGGTGGAATGGATAAGGCTGAAGTTCAGCGGCCCGATCAGTTCCAAACTGCCCTCGATGAGCAGGCCGTTGAGCTCAAAGACGCCTCCGCCTTCCACCGCGGTCACATCAAGCGGACTGATCAGGCGAACATCCGGTCTCCGCCCCTCCGCGGCCTGGATCACGAGGGTGCCTTCCGGAGGCAGCTCGATGCCGAGATTGCCGCCATAGACGCGGTTGTCCGCGATCTCGATCAGGCCGATGGGTTTTCCGGCCTCTTCCCAAGCCAGCAGGGCTTGTTGGATGGTCTCGAGGGGCAGATCCTTGCCAATGCGCACCGACCACTCGAAGTCGGCGGCGGATCGCAGGGTCCCCGCCCGGCGGTAAGGTCCTCCGCCGAGATCGCCGCTGAAGCCGTAGTTGAAATTCACCAACAGGGAATCCGGATCGTCTCCCTCCGGAAAGGTGAACCGCCCCCGGGCGACATCGACGGCCACGTATCCCGGTTCCGGCCGGGCCCATTCGGCCAAATTCATGGCCACGATCGATGCCGGAGGTATCAGTTCTCCATCGCGGAAGATCGCGAGGCTGCGGACGGGGCCGTAATGAAAAGAGTGATCGGGCCTCTCGGGCGGCGGGATCGCGCCGTATGCGTCCCGGTAGTGTTCTTGCTCTCGGTGAAAGGCCCGGCAGCGGATGGGAGCGGGCACGTTTGTCTCGCCCACCCGGCCCAGTGGGTCCGGGCCGGTTTCCGGATCGAGAAAAAGGGGAGCGGGATTGCCGAGCGGACTGAAGTGGTAGCCATCGCGGCCCGGAGGATCGGAGCGGCGCGGCTCGACCGCTTCCAAGGGATAACGCCTCAGCCGCCAGAGAAAAACGCCGAGATGTGGAATGTTTTGCCAACCCGCTTCTGGACGGAGCTTCCGGATGTCCGCGGTATGGGAGAAGGTATCGAAAGCACGGTCAAGATGGTCGAGGGCGTCGCCAAGGCGGAGGTTGACGGTTCCGTTGCGCAACCGCCGCTTCTCCTTGCCGAAGGCGGTCGCAGGTGTCGTCGAAGTGCGGACGTGCCGCAGATGGACGGATGTGGTGAGGAGCTGGAAAAACTCGACCGCGGAAGCCGGCCAGCCCGAGCCGTCGCGGGCCAGGCGCTCGATCACGGAGGCGGTCCCCTTGCGGCGGCGGTAGGAAAGCGTGTTGGCCACGAAGGCCCTCCGGCTGAAGGCTTCCGGGCCGGCGTCGGCGAGGTGCCGGACCCCAAGCAAGTCTCCGATGTAGGGCACGACCCACTCGGCACAGGTCTCGATAAACCAGTCGTCGTAAAGCTGGTCAATGTTGCCCTCGAGGGCATCGTATTCGGACTCCACTACAGCGAGGAGGGCGCGGAGCGGCCCGCCCTTCTCGGCATCACGGATCCGGTGGATCGCTGGCAGGAGTTGGTAGAGGCGCTCGTTCATGGCGGGTTCAGAAGCCCTCCTCCAAGCGGATGCCAGCCGGGTTGATGAGGAGCAGTTGCGCCTTCTGGACGATCCCGTCCTGGAAGCGAGCCACCTCAACCGGGAGGGACACGGAGAGAGACGGTTGGTCGGTCACGAAATGCAACGCATCGATCCGCACCGCCTCCACTCCGAAAGTGCGCTGGAGAGCGGTTACCACCTCCGCCTTCGAGACCGGTTGGCCGAAGTTGCGGCGGGCAAAACAAAAAGTCTCGGCGAGGGATTGCCGGGCAGTCGCCAGAACGGCCTCCGGCTCCAGCCGTGGATCGCACCGAAGCCCGGCCGCGACTTCAAAGAGCACCAATTCGTGACCGGCGATCCGGACCCGTCGCGCCGGATCTCGTGCCGCTTCGATGGCCTCGCGCAGCTTGCGGGCCAGCGGGTCTGCCGGTTCGATTTCAAGCCCGTCCTCGCCTGCGACGGTGAGGAGGACAGCCTGCTCCTCTCCGTCCCAGAAGGCGGCGGCCTGCGTTTTGCCGATGCCACCGAATCCGGCGGCGAAATCCTCGTAGTCAGCCAGAGAGACAATGCGGTCGAGGGTGCGGACGGTGAGCGGTGCGCGCATTCGGGCTTCATCGCGGGTGGCGGGCGCACCCGCGCCGGAGGCGGCCAGGGGATTGGTTACTTCGCGAATGCCGGGCGGCCGGGTCTGCAGGAGCGAAAGACTTCCGGCCGCAACTTGGCCGTCGAGACCGATGCCGCTGCGGTAGCGGGCGGTGATGTTTTCCGGGCCCGTGGGCAGCCGCCTACCCCGCCGGCCGTCTCCGAAAAAGATCCGGGTATTGCCGTCGTCATCGCGCCGGAGGGTGTAGACCTCGCTGTCACCATCGGCCAAATACAGGGATCGGACCTCCTCCCAGCGGGCTCCCTGGACCCGCACTTCCAAGGTGGAGGCGGCTCCCGAAGGATCGGCGGAGGGCACGTGGGTCAACGGGGGTTTGTTGAGCTGGAAGCTCTGGTGCCGCTTGGCCGCGTCTCCGCTGCCGAGGACTTCACGGACCGTTTCGCCGTGGGTGGCCTCAACAACATTGGCCAGCACCTCGACCGTGTCGCGGAGGTAGCGGTGCTTCAGTCGGGTCTCGAACAGCAAGGTGGTGAAACCGCCCTCATGGAAGATTTCCGAGACCAAGGCCGCCTCGGTGGCGGTCACCGCAGGGGCGTCGACCCGCCGGCCCCGGATGATGACCGGCCGCCCCACCCCAAGGCCCGGGGTGAGCCGGTCGAGCATGAGCCGGTCGACCCCGCCCATGACCGGCAGGCCATCGGAAGTCGTCTCCCCGGTCGCTTCCTCAAGGGGATCCTCGATCGGCAAATCCGCCAGGCCGACGGCAACGCTTTCCGCGTGCAGCGTCGTCGAGCGCATCTTGAAGCCGGTTAGTGAAGGCGCCGCATCACCCTCGTTGGGACCACGCAGCGTGAATCCGGTGGCCTTGGCGGAGAGTGAAAAGTCGGCCAGGGAGGCCTCGGTGGTGGAGGCAACGCGAAACGCCTTGCCGCCCCCCCCGCCTTCGAGGAGGAGCCAGCTGTTGGGCACCACTTTCGGCACCACCCGTTCGGCGAAAAAGTGCGCCTGACCGTGGACGGATTTATCGGAACGTTGATTGATGGAGGGCTCGTCAGATCCGTCCCAGGAGGTTGGATACGGAACGGGCTCCTCCTCGCTATGGGCCGGGAATCGCTGGCTGAGTGGCAGAGACTGCCAGCGTGGGGCATTGTGGCCGAAAGTGGCGGCACGCTGCCGGAAAAGAAACACGCCCGTCTCTGGCGGCGGCAAGGGAGGAGGAGCGGCCGTCTGCTGGATGAGGGAATGAAAGTTCCAACCCTTGAGGGCGACAAAGGCGGTCAACTGATGCTCCGACCAGGTCTGTTTCTGAATCAGGCTGGCCACTCCGCTTCCGGTGAAGGCCACCGGCCCGGCGGCAATGGTGGCGGCCTGCAGGGCGGGCACCACAAAGGCGGGTGCCTTGGCCTGCTCGCGGAGGTCGATGCGGGTGCGGTCGGACTCGATTTCCTCGCTCACCGCGTGAATGGGTTTCACCAGGGTGGCCATGCTGTCATCGGGATTGCGGCCCGCCAGCAGGAGCCGGTCTCCCGCGGCCAAGTTGTGACCCACCCCGGCCAGATAAAGCACTTCCACCTCCACCGCGGTCAGCGGATCCGGGGCGCTGCTTAAATCCATCAGTGGATGAAGCACGTGAAGCCCGGAAAACCCGGCCTGATGGAACGACTCCACGCCCGGGCCGTCAGGAAAACGGGAGGACAGGCCGAGCAGCAGCAACCGCTCCCCGTGGATGGCCAGCTCCTGGGGGCGAGTCCGCCGCGGAAGAAGCCGGTTCCAGGCTGCGGCGGCGGAAAGCTCGGCTGACGTCTCGAAGGTTTGGGGCAATTCATCCTGCCCCGGGATGCTCTGCACCCGGGTGCCGGCGGGAACGGTGACTTCGGCTGGCGAACCCGGAGCGGTCTCCACGGTGAAGGCGAGAAAGGAGGAGGCGGAAACGCCGGGGCTCAACTCATAGCCGATGGCCCGGGCCAGCTCCAGGAGCGAGCGGCGCTCCTTAGCGGTCCGCAGCCAGCTTTCGTTGGCGATGCGCTCCTGGTAGAAGGTCAGCACATCGCCCACCACCGCCCAGGCGTCGCTCAGCGCGATGGAGGGGTCATCGGGATCGCGGGTCGTCAACACGGCAAGTGGATGGATGCGTTGGAGGAGGTAAGTGCCGGGATTGACGGGATCTTCCTTTTCGAACTCGAAGAACTGCCGGGGCAGACGCAGCAGCATCCGGTGCAGAATCGTCCCGTAAATCCCGATACGGTAAGCGATGGCATCGAGGCCGGGGGAATTGTGGATCGCCGGTGAGGGTTGACTCGGGTCGCAGCACCGGCAGGAGTGGAGAGCTTTGTCGAAGTCGTTCATGGCTGCCTCCCACCCATGAGGACAAAATCGAGGATGCCGTTTTCCGGCGCGTTGGGGTCGTTGTCGAGGCGGGCGATCTCGAGCCGGTCCATCGTGATGACGCCGGCCGCATAGGCTTCCAAATCAAGGGTGCTCCCCCAGCGCTGAAAGCGGTTCGCTGCCGGCGGCGCGGGATCGGCATCGACACTAAGGACGCCGGGAACGGCCATCGCCGCAGCCAGTATCCGGCTGATGAATACGGGTTGACCGAAGGTGAAGTTGTCGGGATGGAAAAAGCCGCGGGAACCATCGGGCCGGGCTCCGTTCCCGAAGGCTTCCAAGAGGGCCGCCCGGACAGTCGAGCGGAAGTGGTTCGGCTTCACGCAAACCGTCAGGACCAGCTCCAGAGCGACAAAGCGCGGCTGGTCGATGGCGAGGTCATGGCTCATGAGCCGGAAAGGCTCGAGAAAAGCCCGCAGCTCGTCCCGGAAGGGCTCGTCGATGGGCAGTCCGCCGCGGCGGTCAGGGGAGACAAAGACCGTATACCAGCTCCCGGTCCAACGCCGGGTGGCGGCTGCTTTCGCCACTTCGGGGTGGCGGGCCGCCATCTCGGCATAGTCGGCCTCGGTCACCGCCCGCTCCTGCCGGCGGAACGCTTCCGGGGCATACTGCCGCACATCGGCCAGGGACTCCGGCCCGGTGCCGCCGGTTGCGGGCAGGGGATTGCGCACCGTGAGGATGCCTTCGAGCGAGGTGGTGACATGGGCGAGGGCTTCCGCTCCGAGATTGCCTTCCGTGCCGTGGCCGCGGCGGTAACGTGCGGCAAAGGTTGAGCCGGGCAACGGCCGGCGGCCATGGACGCCGTCGCCGAAGCGCACCGTCGCGCTGCCGTCTTCGGATCGCTCGAGCACAAAGTGGCGATCGAAACCATCGCTGCCAAGCAGCTCGGCCCGCGGATGCCAGCGATGGCCGTTATCCTCCAGCACCAAGGCGGGCAGCGCCCGCCGCGGATCCTGCCGGAGGGATTCCGTCGCGGAGACTTCCGCAGGGTCGGCGGATGTATCGTTGAATCCGATATGGGGATCGGCCAGCAGTGGACGGTACAGCCGGTTCGCTGTCGGGGTGGCGGGCTGGAGCCCGCTCTCCAGGCTGAGCCCGTGATCGGCCAGGACGAGGTTGCCCCGCGCCACGGTGACGTCTTCGAGTTGGTGGCTGCCTCGCGTTGTCGAGAGACAGGCGGGAAAACGAAGTGCGTCTTCCTTCTTCCAGGCGATTTCCACCACGGCTTGGCCGGTCAACGGATCGGTCACCAAGGGGCCGGGCTCGCGGCCGCCGCCGGCAGTGGGTTGGGCCTCGGGTGCGACCGCGGTCAGGCGCACCACCTGGCGCCGGGAGCGGTCGGCATCCGCCTCCAGGCCGCTTTCCGGACTGATCCGCTCCTCCAAGAGCAGAACGTCGCCGACCCGGAGCCGCAGCCGCCGCCCGGGATCGTCTTCCAGAGTACACTGCGTGGACTCCGCAGGCAGACAGCATTCCGAACGGCCCCAAGTGTAGATGCGGATTTCGTTGTGGGCGGCATAAAGATGGGTCTCCGTAAGCGGTTCGAAGACGACTGGATCGTGTGCGGCCAGCACGTCGTCGAGGGCTTCCGGATCCACGGTTGTATTTTCCCCAAAGCGACTGAGAAACCGGGGCGGATTGCCGGTGGCGGCATCGGTCCGCCGGAGGCGCGAGCCGTCGGCAACCGCATCGACTTCCAAGTGAACCCAGGTCCGCGCGTTGCAGCCTTCGTGCATCACATAGTCGAGCAGCCGGGCATGCCGGCGGATGGAGGTTCGTTTTCTCGCCGTCCCGAGGTAGGCTTCGGTGGCCACGGCGTCTTGGTAATAGGCCAACTGGTCGGCGGCATGAGCCAGCAATTCGGCCAAGGAGACCGTCATATCCGCCGGATTGCGCTCATCGAAGTCCGGCATGGTCACGGAAAGCCGGTCCAATATGAGCCGGCGGAAACTCTGGAAATCGCGGGCGAGGTAGTCGATTCGTGGAGACGGCGGGATCAACGGGGGGCACGGCACGGTGCGCCCGCAGTCGAAGGGCGACGGGCAGCCCACCTTGAAGGAAAATGGGATCTCGGAGAGGAGTGGATCGAAGCCTTCGGGCGCCTCCGGGGACAACGGCGAGCGCACCAGCCGGAGCCGGTAGTCGGTGAAATCACCGGGCGGAGCGACCTGAACCGTGAGGATGTTGCCCGCGGCTGCGGCAGCGAGCACGCGGATGGGGGTAATCCGGACGCCGCCATCAATGCGGATCTGCTCGGCCGTGAGCGGCCCGGCACCGTCGGGGATGCCGTCGGGCTCGCCCGGCAGTGGATGAATGAAATGTACTTCGAGGCTCTGCTGGTCGGGCGCCACTTCGAGAAAATCGATACCGTTGAGCAGGGGCAGTCCGTCCTCGCCAATGGTGTTTCTCAGCAGGGCTTTGCGATCGTCGAAGGCGCAGTGGTAGGGGAAGGCCATCTAAAACTCCCGGCTGAAGGTGGCGGAGCGGGTTTCGCCGGTGGCGCGGACGGCATAGTCAACTTGGATGCGAAGACCGCTTTCGAAGTGTTCGACGGAGACATCGGCGATTGTGATGAGCTCTCCCAGCCATTGCTGGAGTGCGCCGCGGACGAGGAACTGGGTGGTGGCGGCGAGTTCGGGGCTGTTGGGCGCGAAAACCAGCTCCAGCAGGCCGCAGCCGAAGTCGGGCCGGTTGATCCTTTCGCCGGGCGCAGTGAACAGGACCTGCTCGATGAGGTCGCGGAGATGGTCGTTGCGATCAGTGACGGCAGTGCGCCCGCGGCGGTCGATTTGGAGGGGGAATTTTGGATACATGGCTTAGACGCCGAGAACGCGCGGCTGGGTTGCGGCGACAATCGGCGGACCCTGGGGAATCTGCTCCGCGCTCAAGCAGAGGCCGCTGGAGCCCTGGAGGATGGCGGGAGCACCGTTGACGAGGACGCGGGACGCTGGGACCAGCCATTGCACCCGCATGCAGGGCTGGGGCTTGCCGCCGGGCAGAGTGAAGGCGCAGCCCGCGACCAGATATTGGTCGGCAAGGGTGGCAACGGGCTGGCCGCTGGCGAGTACCCGGGTCTGGGCGGGCACGACAGTGACCGGACCACCGTGCGGGCAGTTGATCGCAGCGCTGACGTGAACGAGGGGTCCGGACATGGCGGGAAGAGCAGGGGCGGCTTCAGGTGATAACCAGCGCACCTTGGTTGATGGTGATGGTGGGGCCGGTCATGACGATGGAAGCGCCGCGGCCATTCTGGATGGTGATGCCCGTATCATTGACCATGATACTGGCACCTGTGGCGCTTTTGATCATGATGCCACCCGTGGGGCCGGGGACGTCGTTGATGGAGATCCCGTTCTGGAGCGTGGTCTGCAGGGTGATGCCGTCAATGGCGGGCGGGACGACGCGGGCCAGTGTGGGCACTTCCGCACTGGAGCCGTGAAAACACCCGACCCAAATGGGAAAGTCCGGATCGCCCTGCTCGAACTCGACCCAGACGCCGGCCCCGATCGGCGGGACGGCGTAGATCCCCATCTGGATGCCGGCGACGGGAAAGCAGGGCATCGCCCAGCTCGAGATGGCGATGTTGGAGACATCCGGGACCATCACCTGGATTCGCCCCATCTGCATGGGGTCCACATTGTTAATGACCATGCCACGGTATTTGCCGTGGTAACGCACGATGCGGCTTTCGACTTCGTCAATGGATACAGGCATGGGCGGAGGCTCAGGTGGGAACGGCGGGCACGGTCGGCAGCAGACCATTGCGCGCCAATTCAAAGCGTTGCTGGTAAGTTCCTTTCTCGATCGTGTGGGTCACGCGCGAGACGTAGTAGAGGCCGTTGTAGGCATGCCCGGCGCCACGGACCCCGACGAGTTTGCGGGCCTTGAGGATGTGCCCGTAGCGGAGGACATTGAGGGTTCCATTGGCTTTGACGGCGTCGGCGGAACGGGCGGCGCGGGCCACGCCTCGGAGGGCGGCGCGCACCGGCGACTCCTTGGCGGTGTCGCGCAGAAAGTGGATCCTTTTGGGAATCGGCGGAACCAGCCCGAGGGGCGGGTTGAGCGGAGAAACGGCCGGGATGGGAATCGGGATCGGGGCACGCGTCATCTGATTCTGGATGAAAACCACCGGCAGCTCGGTGTTGTCCGGGTCGTATTCAAAATCCAGTGACTCGACATTGGTATGGGCGTCGAAGTCGACGCTGAGAGCCGGCTGGGGTATTCCGGTTTTGATCTCCGGCCCCCAGTAGGCGAAGTTCGTGCCGGGGGCGGGACCGGGCTCGACGTAAAAGACATGACCGGCATCCGCCGCCATTTTCCGGGCATAGGCGAGATCGGTGCCCTGGTGCCGGGGGATGCGCTCCGTGGGGATCGGCACCTCGGTGAGAAAACTCGGAATGATCATCGGGATCATGCCGAAGACGGCGTACTTTCCGATGATGGTGAGCATGCGCGCCTCCGGAGGCATCGCCGGGTAGGGAATGCCGGTCATGTCGATGAAATCCATCGCTTTGGTCACGTCCTCACCGGTGACCGTGAGGACGGACTCACCGGGATTGGCTCCGCTGGTGACCTGGTGGTGGGTCACGACCCCATCCATGATGGGCGTGGGGATTCCCTTGAAGGTAACCACGATGACGACCCTTAGAACCGGGATGGACGAGCCCCCGGTGAGAAGGAAAAGGGTGTGCAACGGGGAACGTTTTTCGAGTTTGAACTGGAGCTGAAAACCGCTGGCCCGATCGGTCCGGTTCGCTACTTCGACTTTCTGCAGGGCATCGACAACCACCCGCGGGGCCGGAACCGGAACGACCGGGCCGACCAAAAGGGTAAGATGGATGCCGGGTGCCATGGTTCAGGGGGCGGGAATACCAGCCGGGAGGGTTACACGGAGGGTGCGACCGGGCACCGCGGTGAGTTCACGAGGATGCATGACGCCGTTGCCGTCGCAGAGTTGCCAATACAACTCAGGATCGCCGAGTGTGGCGGCGGCAATGGTGTCGGGCCGGTCGCCGTCGCTGACGAGGTGGTGTTCGATGGAGGCGAGGCTGGCGGCCCCGGGGATGAATCGTCGCCGGAGATGGCGCACCTCGCGGCCTTCCGTATCCACGTGCACGGCGATGGCAGCTCCGTGGTAGCGTGAGTTGGGCGGAAACACCGGCGTTCCGGGAGCGGGTTGGAGGGGGTTGAAAGGCGTGCTCACAGGCTGTAATTGAGGTCGCCACGGATGTCGTGGTTGGCGCGGGCGAGGGCTTCCTTGCCCGCCTGATAAGCGAGGTAGAGGCCGGCGCCCCGGTGCTTGAAGCCGAGGTCGTCGACGCTGAGGACGCGGAGACCGAGGGTGATAGTGGCGCGGATCGGGTTGAGCCGCGGGTCGAAGGCCTGCTCGTTGATGCTGAGTTCGGTAATCCGCACCGGAGCCACCCGTTCGGGTGAAGAGACGAACAGGACCAGCGGACCCTCCATGGGCGCAATCAGGAGCGTTCCGAGATTGGCGAGGGTGTCGTTGCGCTGGAGGTCGTCGGTCGATGGATACAGAATGGTCTCCAGGGCCGAGAGAAAAGGGCGGATACCGTGGGCGACGGTGGCGGCGTGGCTGTCGGGCCGTTCCAGTTGATCGGCCGCATCGACGACAGCTTCGATTTTGATGGTCTCGACCGGGGGTCCTTTCAATCGCAGCGGCTCCGAGCGGCCCCCGGCTTCACTCCCGGCGCCCGGGATCTGAAAGGATCGGGTCATGGAGTCGGGGTTGTATTGCAGGATGATCGGGCGGATAACCTTCCCGGAGGAAGGATCCGTCAGGACGAGTCCGGCTTTTTTCAGAGGGGGGGTGAGCGGGGAGGCCATGGCAGACTAGAAACGCCAGGTGAGGGTCGCACCGAGGTAGGGCGCGAGGTTGCGGTCGGTCGGCGAGGTGGTGGCCGGGTCGAGCGGAGTGTGGCCACCGAGATCGAGTTGAAACCGGGGCTCATTGCGGCACGGTCCGCGGGCTTGTTCGATGGCCTCGTGGATGGCGGCGATGCCGGAGACGACATCGGTGAGATGGCTGAGGCGGTCGGTTTCGCTGCCCTCACCGCTTTGCAGGGCTCGGATGGCGGTCTGGATCTCACTGCCGGCACTCTGGATGCGGCGCCGGGTTTCAGCCGGAGTGCGGACCACGCAGACTTGGCGCGTACTTGCGATTCGGATACCCCCCGAAGCCATGCCGCTTTCGAGGTTGACACCCGCGCGCAGCGAGACCGAGACGTGGGGGATGCCGTTGAGGGTGGCTGAAAACTGGAAGTTTCCCGAGGACTCCGCGGTTAATTCGAAGGTGATCCGGCTCGAATGGCGCAGCGGTACCGGCAGGCGGACTTTGACCTCCGAGGGCAGGTCGACATTGAACTGCATACTCCCCAGCGAGAAGGAAAACTCGGTCAGCTCGCTCAACCCGGAACCTCGGCTGCTCGGGGCGGGAGCGGGGCCGGGCTGAGCCCGGGGTGCGAGGGGGCCGGGCGGCGGGCGGCGGCGCGGGCCCGGCAGAGGCTCGGTTTCGGGGGGGATCGCATGGACGGAAAGGCATGGATCGACAACGCCCCGGTAAAGCACCGGAAAACAGCGGTTGGCCTCTCGGCGGACATCTTCGAAAGTGATCCCGCCCTGGTTCGCGAAACGCATCCGGCAGAGCGTCGGGATATCGCAGAGCGCCATGGCCCGAGCGGCGGCATCTTCATCCGCATCGCGCTGGACCTTGAGACCGGCACTCATGGCGGGCTGGAGCGGTGACCCCCGGGCGGCGCGACGCGCCTCCTGCTCGCAGGGGTCCGAAGAACCGCCCCGGGCAATCTCGAGTTGTGCAGGCACTCCCCCACCCGGCTGCTGGACGACATGCGCCAGCTCATGGGTGAGGAGCCGCTCGCCGGATGGAGACTGCGGAGCGAAACCCTCGTGCCCGAAGACCACATGGTCGCCCACGGTGTAGGCCCGGGCCGCGACCGCCCGGGCGGAAGCGGCGGCGCGTTCCCCGGAGT
>REEB01000148.1 GCA_007695295.1 Puniceicoccaceae bacterium | reverse complement strand
TTACCCCTTACCCCTCACCCGTTACTCTCCACTCCCCACCCCACCCCCGCGCGCCACCAGAGGCTTCACCGCTTGTCACCGGTGGCGGGGCCGTGCGCATCCGCGCTTTCGCCTTGCCTGAATCTGATCAAGCACATAAAGAGGGCTTCCGCATTTCATCCTCATTCCTACCCCCTCCCCACCATGAAGCTCCTGCTGCCCCTTTGCGCCGGCATGGTGCCAGGGTTCCTGCTTTGGACCCTCCCTGCCGCGGCCTCCGTTTCCTGGCCCTCTCTTAACCTCCACTGGACGGCCGTGGGCCAAGGCGAACTCCACCTCAGCGGCGACGACCTCGGCTCCTTCGTCATCCAGCGATCCCAAAACCTGCAAGACTGGGAGTGGCTCGCCGATCTTCCCGCGACCCACTCCGCGGTCGTACCCGTCAGCCTCGCGGAGCCGCCGGTCTTTTTCCGCCTCGCCCTCCCCGGTCCGGCCACCGAACTGGTCCTGGACCTTCTGCTCGATCCCGCCCGGGCCGCCGCCGGCCCAATCGACCGGGAGGGAGGAGTCCTTGAGGCCGTTGATGCTGTCGGCAACCGCTTCCGCCTCACCCTCCCGCCCGAGGCCCTCCTCAGCCCCGAGACCATCACCCTCACCCCGATCGAAGGCATCGCCAACCTTCCCTTCACCGGCTTCCTCGCCGGGGTGGACCTCGCACCCGACGGCCTCCGCCTGCTCCGGCCCGCCACCCTCGAGATCATCCCGGCGGCTGCCTTCGATCCGTTTTTGTATTCAGGATTTGCCTACGAAGGCGAGGGACGCAATCCACACCTTCTGCCGATCCAGAGGACCGAGACATCCCTCGACTTCACCCTGATGCGGTTTTCCGGCTTTTGCGCCGCGGAAGGCACCGGCGAGGAGATCCAGAGCAACCTGCCGCCCCCGCGCTGCACCCGCGAGTGGGCCTACCGAGAAATCAGCGCCATCATCGATGCCGCCGTTCGCCGCGCGCTCCAGGATCCCGACGGCGAGGTGGACTACACGCCCGAAGAGGAGGCGGCCATGAATGCGGTCATCGAAACTTGGTACACCGGCACCATCCTTCCATGGGCCGAGCAGGCCTTGACCAACGAGGCCATCCTCAGGCAGGCCACCCGGGAGTTGTTGGAGTGGGATGCCGTCCGCCACATGCTGGACCTTATTGAAGAAGATGACTCCTACACCGACACAACGGCCGCACTCCTGTTGGCGGAAGGCTACCTCAATGCGATCGACAACGCCTACGACCGCTGCGTTTCCCTCGGAAACCCCATGGAAACCCAGTTGATCCTGGGGTATGCCGCCGAATACCAACTGGCCTTCGATTTCGACCCCCATGTCGCCGATGATGCCATGGAGCAGGTCCGGAGATGCGTTCAGTTCGAGCTCACCTTCCACACCCAACTCCTCCAGGACTACTCGGCCAACAACGATGTCCGCAATGAAGTCGAGTTTCTCGCGGTGGGGGTGAAACTGGTCCCGGACGAGACCCTGCTGATACTCGAAGGCGCCGGCCTGTTGAGCTACCTGCACTTCCACCACCACGAACGGGATTGCCACTGGGACCCCGACAGTTGGTTCACCGCCACCGCCGAAAGAGAGGATTCCTGGAACGAAGCCAGGATGACCCTCGGCCTCAATTACACCCCTTCCTCTCCGCCGCCCGGCGATCCCGATCCTTGTGCCTTCATTCCACCACTCGAACCGGACGAAAACATGCTCATCCACCTCTACCTCGAACTGGGGGAGCCCCGTGAAATCGTCACCTGGGAATGCTACGACGGCGACGGGGATCTGTACAACAGTGGTGTGTTCGACTTCTTTCCCCTCGGGCGAACCCTCTTTTTATGGGCCAATTTCGAGCGTTACCACCAAGAACTCGGTGATTTCCACTACATCATCGACAACATCACTCCGGGTCAGGTGGTCTTTGCGGAAAAGCATGTGGATCGGGTGCTCGAAGTCTTCAGCGCACCCTTGCACGAGGAAACCGTCCTTACCCTCCACCACACCCCGGCCGCCGATTAAAGGCACCGGCCCGCCACAGGAGAGCAAAATGCTCCCGCCACCTTCATCCCGCGACCGCGTGATCCCCTAACCCCCGGCCGCGCCAATCATCACTCTTCACTCTTCACGCACTACGCTTTACTCGTTACTCATCACTCCTCCGCGCCCTCCCGCCGGCCGATCCGCGCCCTCCCAGCACCGCCAGCAAGCGATACAACATCCCCAGTCTTGGCGTCTCCACCCCCGCCGCCCGGGCCCGCCGCCAAGGCAGGCCCCAGATCGCCTCCACTTCCACGACCCGGCCGGCCTCCCAATCCACTAGGCTGGAGGGACGGTAGGCGCCCATTCCCCGCGTCACCTCGATCTGCTGCTCGATGAAGCGCTCCGGAATCGAAAATCCCTCTCCCGCGGCGGCGGCGCAGACCTCCGCCATCAGCTCGCGGGTCACCGCGAGCAGACCTTCGTCGCCGACAATCCGGTCCGTGGTGATGCCCCCGGCGGCGATCGCCAGGCCGTTGAACGGCACGTTCCACACCAGTTTGCGCCAGCGCGCCTCCGCCAGGCTCTCGGCCACCCGGACCGTGATCCCGGCCTGCCTGAAGACCTCGGCCACCCTGTCCCGTTGGGGTTTGCCCGTTTCGGTGTGGGCGCCAAGGCTGACCAGCCCGGGCAGGTAGTTCTCCACCACCCCGGGAGCCACGCGGTTGAGGCAGACAAAACACAGCCCGCCAAGGATCCGGTCCTCGCCCGTCAACCCCGCCAGAACCTCCTCGTTGCCGAGTCCGTTCTGCAGCGTCAGCACAACCGTCGCTTTGACGAGCAGGGGCGGAAGCAGCTCGGGGAGGACGGCGTTGCTTGTGGCTTTCAGTGCGATCAGGACCAGGTCGCAGGGGCCGATCTCCGAGGTGGAGGCATGCGCTCCGACCCCGCGCAGACGATCCTCCCCATCCGCGCTTTTCAAAACAACGCCGTCACGGCGCACCGCCTCCAGATCACTCCGGAGGAGAAAATGCACCTCATGGCCGGCCCTGGCCAGCAGCCCGCCATACCACAGCCCCACCGCCCCGGATCCGATTACACCAATCTTCATCGCCTCATCCAAAACCCACCCCAGCCCGCGTCAACCGGTCTTTCGCACCGCCCGGTGCGCCCGGATGTCCCGGGCCACGCTTTGCGCCGGCGAGCCAAAGCAAAAGGACCTTCCAGGCCCTTTCTCCGGCGCCCCCCTGCGGGCCCTGTTTGCACCTAACCCATGGGCATGGTGCGTGGAACTGCAGACTCTGCGGATCACACCCCGAAATCGTTCCATCATCGAGAAAAAGCTCGCCTACGATAAATGGGGGGAAATATAAACCTAAAGCTTTTCTGCCCATTGAAGACGATTACCTCCAATCCAGTACCGCGCAAAGGACGGCTGATCCAAAGGCTGGTTGAAGATGTGTTGGGACAAAATCGAATTATGGCGCCGAAAGGCGTTCGTATTTTGGATGTCGGTTGCGGAGATGGTGCCAAGGTCGGCTTTCTCCGTTCCCTGGGTTACGAAGCCTTTGGTTGCGACGTGTCCTTCAAGGTATCACCGCGATTGGAGGAAATGGTTGCCAATGGGTGGCTCTTCCAACTCGAACTGGAGGATTATCAGTTTCCATTTCCCGACCGTTTCTTCGATTGCCTGTACAGTGACCAAGTCGTCGAACACGTTCAGAATTTCGATCAATTTATCCCCGAAACAGCCCGCGTATTGAAGGCAGACGGCCATTCATTCCACTATTTTCCATCGCGCTTCCGATTTATGGAGGCCCATGTGAAGTTGCCCTATGCTGCGCTGATTCGTGTCCGGCCTTGGCTCCTTTTTTGGATTTTGACGCTAACACCAGTTCGAAAGTGGAAAGCAGATCAGCTTGTCAAGGAGGTGGACCTAACGGCGTCCTACTTGAACAATTACACAAACTATCTTCCCTTCAAAACTCTTCTCACTCTCTTTTCGCGGTCTTTCGGCCACGTCTCCTACGACCAAAGGAAACTGCTCTCTGCCATGGATTCAAAGATTCCGCGCTGGCTGCGATTGTCTCCGGTTTTTGTTTCTTGGTACAGCCTGGCGCGCGCGCGCCTCCTGCTTGCCCGAAAACCTTGCTCACGTTGACGTAGCAATGGCCAATGACCCATCCCCACTTTCCCGGCGAGCCAAAGGAGAAGGACCTTCCAGACCCCCTTCTCCCCCGCCCGCGTCAACCGGACAATCCCCCGCCGCGTCAGCCACAGTCTATGGAAGACCGATTTTCCGCGGCTGCGGATTGCCGTCGTATCCGGGGCTTGAGAGGGCGTGATCGCCGATCGCGCCCAACCGTCCCGTCATTCCGGCCCCCTTCGTAGCCGCTGCCGTAAGTCGGCGGACGTTACTTGTCCGGGCCTGCCACCGCACCAAGCATTCAGCGGGTTGCCGGACAGAGGCTGCGATCAACGGGCGTCTTCAGCAGCACCCAGGCCGCGCATGATCCCGTCGATAACCTCTTGGTGGAGCTCGGAAACATCATGCGGGTGACTCCGGCGAACAAGCCCCCAAGAGTGGGCGGCGCCTCCAAATCCGCCGTTGTCCCACCATACCACCGGCATGCCCCTTTCCCGGGCCGCACGCACGTAGTCCTCGGCATGGATGGGTCGCTGGCGGTTGCGCAGTTCCTGATCGGCGTCGGGACCTCTCGATGCGTGAATGGAACCCCATTCGCCAAGCAAAACGGGGATTCCCAAGCGCTCGGCGTTTTCCAACACCGTGTCCAGCACCCCGGTGATCGAGTCAAGGCCGGGGTAGACTCCCCGGCCTTCGTGCGCCCAGGGAAAGGGAGAGTAAGTGTGAAGGGACCAGACGATTTTGTTCACCCCCGGGTTCAAAGGGTCCTTGGGCACGACAAAGTCGCGCATTCCGTTGGCAGTGGCGCCGGCCGCCACCGTCGGAACCTGCAGGATGCGGTGCACGTTGTTGCCTCCGGTAGCCCGCACCACCTCCACAAAGCGCTGGTTTAAATGGTTAAGGTTGTCGCGCACGAGTTGGGTGGCGCCCGTCCATTCCTGCTCGCCCCGCTCGTGACGGGGCTCGTTGAAGCCGGCGAAGATCAGTTTCTCGCCATAATCCCGGAAGGCCTCTGCAATCTGCGTCCAAATCTTCGTGGCAAACTGATTGCCAGGGTGGTCTGGGTTGTCCGCCCCCTCCTCCCCCAGGCGCAAGCTGTGGTTTTCATGGTGAGTGTTGAGAATGACAAACATGTCCTCCTCCATGGCCCAGTCCACGACCGTCCTTACCCGTTTGATCCAGTCCGGCCGGATCTCCCAGTTGCTGCTTGGGTCGGCCACTTTCTGCCACGTCACCGGCACACGCAGAATGTCGAACCCGGCAGCCCGCACCGCCTCAATCAGGCTCCGGGTGGTTTGGTTGGCCGGTCCGCCCAACCAAAGGGTTTCAATGCCTGCAATCTCGCCCGCGAGATGGGACCCCGGCGCGCCCCAGGCATCAAAGGTGTTGCCCAAGTTCCAGCCCGTGCTCATGCGCGAGACCAGTTCGTGGGCGCATAGCTCGGCCGGAATACCGTGAATGGGTTCACTCATCACCGCGTTCAGTGGAAAGCCGAGCAGCAATGCAAAGGCCAGTGGGCGGGTGCGCAGCGCGTCCAGCGTTAGATTTGATTTCATTAGCACTCCTCACAGGTATGCAGTCTTGGTCTGGATGCCCAACCTCGGGTGGGGGGTGAAAACGAAAGCCAAGGAGGCATCAACACCGACTTAAACGCGAAACAGGTTTGGAAGCGAGAACTGAAGTCGGTTCCTATAGCCCCGAGGTAGGTTTGCGGTTGAGTTGAGAGGACGGTGAACGAAATCCTCTGGTTGCTTCAGCGTCAGCTTCCGGTTGCTGGTACAGCCTGGCTGACTTCCGATACTCCTGCCGAGCTCGTGAACGGTTCCCCTCTTCAGCTTCCCAACACCCCCTTCCTTCGTCTTCAAACCCCTCCAGGGGGAATTATTAACGTTCATGATTGCAATTCGGGAGTAGGCGGGCAGGCTCGGTTTCAAATCCGCCACCGCCCCCCTCCCCCCATGACTCCCTCTGAACTCCGCCATTACCGCGACTGCCACCGCGACGGTCTGCTCAAGGACACCGTGCCCTTTTGGTTTCCCCGGGCCATCGATCCGGTCCACGGCGGCTACTTCACCTCTTTCGATCAGGACGGATCGCTCCTCCAGACCGACAAATCGATTTGGTTTCAGGGCCGGGCGGCTTGGCTCCTCTCCACGCTCCACCGCACCGTGGAGCAACGGCCCGAGTGGCTCGAAGGAGCCCGCAGCGGCATCGATTTTCTCGACCGCCATGGCTTCGACGCCGATGGGCGGATGTTTTTCTCCGTCACCCGCGAGGGCCATCCGCTGCGCAAGCGCCGCTATGTCTTCTCGGAGTGCTTCGCGGTCATCGCCTATGCCGCCTTCGGCGAGATCACCGGCGATGAACGCCATCTGAATCGCGCCGGCGAGGTCTTCCGCCAAGTGCTCGATCTGCTCAGCATCCCGGGCGCCCTCGAGCCCAAGGTCCGGCCGGATGTCCGGCCGATGAAGGGACTGGCCGTGCCGATGATCCTGCTTGTGACCGCCCAGGAGCTGCGGCGCGTCACCGGCGATCCCCTCTGCGACGAGGTCATTGAGGACTGCATCCGCCAAATCGAGCGCGACTTCCTCAAGCCCGAATTCCGCTGCCTGCTCGAAACGGTGGGGCCGCAGGGGGAGTTCATCGACACCTTCGAGGGCCGCCTCGTTAATCCCGGCCACAGCATCGAAGCCGGCTGGTTCATCCTCGAGGAGTCCCGCCTGCGGGGGGGCGACGAGCACCTCCTCAAACTCGGCACCACGATCATCGATTGGTCGTTCGAGAAAGGCTGGGACCACGATTACGGCGGCATGCTATACTTCGTCGATGCCAAGGGGCTGCCCTGCTTCGAGTACTGGCATGACATGAAGTTCTGGTGGCCGCACAACGAAACCCTCATCGCCACCCTCCTGGCTTGGCGGCTCACCGGCGAGGAACGCTACGCGCACTGGCATGAGAAGTGCCACCGCTGGGCGTATCGCCACTTCCCCGATCCCGAGTTCGGCGAGTGGTTCGGCTACCTGCACCGCGATGGCTCGGTCTCCACGCGCCTGAAGGGCAATCTGTTCAAGGGTCCCTTCCACCTGCCCCGGATGCAGTGGTTCTGCTGGCAGCTTCTCGAAGAAGTACTCGCCGGCGCACCGGTCCCGCCCGTGGCCCGGAAAACGTCCGTCTCCACCTGAGTGAGCGCCGCCCCGCCCAGTCGTTCAGAGGGTTTGGACGCGCTCCGCGGTCTCGCCATCCTGCTCATGGTGCTCTCGGGCAGCATTCCCTGGGGCAATCTCCCGGGCTGGATGTACCACGCGCAGAATCCGCCCCCCACCCACGCCGTCAACACCGCCATCCTCGGCATCACCTGGGTCGACTGGGTCTTTCCGCTCTTTCTCTTTGCCATGGGGGCGGCCTTCCCCCTCGCCCTCAACCGCCGCCTCGACGCCGGCGGCCGGCTCCTGCCCATCCTCGGGGCGATTTTCCAACGCGGCTTCCTGCTCGCCTTCTTCGCCATCTACCACCAGCACGTCATGCCGCACGTGATCGACCCGCAGCGCGGCCCCGGCGCACAGGGGGCCGCAATCGTGGGGTTTCTGCTCCTTTTTCCAGTCTTCATGCTCCTGCCCAAGCAATGGAGCTGGCAGACGAAACTCGCCGTGCGCGCAGCCGGGTGGACCGGCGCCGTCCTCCTCCTCTCGCTCCTCAGCTACCCCGACGACAGCGGCTTCCGCCTCGGCCGCAGCAATATCATTCTCGTCGTCCTCGCCAACATGGCCGTCTTCGGAAGCCTGCTTTGGCTGGTCTCCCGAAACAACCTCGCCCTCCGCCTCGGCCTCATCGGGCTCGTCGTCGCGGTCCGGCTCGGTGCCCAGGAGGAGGGCTGGATCGCGGCTTGGTACGGCTCGTCCCCGCTGCCCTGGATTTTTCAGCCCCGCTATCTTCAATACCTCTGCATCGTACTGCCCGGCACCATCGCCGGTGAAATCCTCTGGCAGCAGATGCGTTCCCGCACCGCCGCCGCCACCACCCGGCCCGCGCCACCCGGAGGCGAGGCGCGCTGGTGGCTGGTCTTTGGTTTGCTCACCGCCCTCATCGGCTTCGTGCTCGCCGCCACCATGGCCCGCTGGATCCCGCAGAGCGTCGCCGTCGCCGCCGTTGTCCTCGGGGGGATTTTCCGGCTGCTCCGCGACCATGCCGCCCATCCCTCCGTCACCCTTCTGCGCACCCTCCTGGGCTGGGGAGCGTTTTTCCTTCTCCTCGGCCTCGTCCTCGATCCCTATGAGGGCGGGATCAAGAAAACCCCCGCCACCCTCAGCTACTACTTCCTCTCCAGCGGACTCTCCTTTCTCGGCCTCGCCGCCCTCCTCATCCCGGGCGACTTGCTCGGCCGCGGCCGCTCCCTCGGTCTGCTCGTGCGCAATGGCCAGAATCCCATGATCGCCTATGTCGGTTCCGGGCTTTTCATCGTCCCTCTCTTCACCCTCATCGGCCTCCACGGATGGATTCACCAGCTCACCCCCGGACCTTGGCTGGGCACCCTCCGCGGCATCGCCTATACTCTGCTGCTCGCCTTCATGGTCGACGCCCTCACCCGCCTGCGCGTTTTCTGGCGCACCTGAATTCCCCGCCGCCATGCCGCTTCGCCCGCTCCTCTGCTGCCTTGCCGCCGCCCTCCTCGCCCTCGGTGGCTGCCAAACCACCGACCCCATGAAAGCATCCGAACCGGCCCCGCTCGAAGCCGCCCTCGCCGCCCTCCGGGAGCGCCCCGCCTGGACCGACCATGCCCCGCTCTCCTTCCCCCGCCATCCCGCCGGAGTGTATTTGAAGGACTGGTACATCGTGCTCGACCCCGGCCACGGCGGCGATGCCCACATCCCCGGCTACAAGCGCGGCCCCACCGGCGTCCGCGAGGCCGAAATCAACTGGCGGGTGGCCCTCCTCCTCCAGGAATTGCTCGAGGCCGAGGGCGCCCGGGTCTTCCTCACCCGCGACGGCGATTTCGATGTTTCCAACGCCGACCGCGCCGCCTTTGCCAACACCCTCCCGCGCGCGGACGGCGGCGAGGGGGCCGATCTTTTCCTCAGTCTCCACCACAACGCCTCTTCGAATCCGGATTCCAACTACACCAGCATCTGGTACCACGGCGAGGCCCGCTGGAACGAATCCGTCCTCGACCTCGCCGTCATCCTCGGCCACAGCCTCGGCCGCCACCTCCGCACCGAGGTCGGCCGCACGTCCCTGCTGATGAGCGACCAGCAGATGTACCCGCAGGGCTTCCGGGTCCTCCGCGATGCCCGCGTGCCCGCCCTCCTTCTCGAATCTTCCTTCCACTCCAACCCCGCCGAAGAACAGCGCCTGCGCGACGGCTTCTACAACCTGCGCGAAGCTTACGCCATCTACGAGGCCCTCTGCGAATACGCCTACGCGGGCCGTCCGACCCAGTCGCTCGTCGCCACCGAAGACCATCCCGAAGGCTTCGGCATGGTCTGGGAGCTGGACGACGGCCTCCCGAAAAACTGGTGGGGCGCGGAACGCGAACGCATCCTTCCCAGCACCCTCCAGATCCGGCTCGGAGACAACATCCTCCCCCACCGCTACGACCGCGACACCCGCACCGTGGCCGCGATCCTCCCCGCCGATACGCCGGACGGCGCCATCCTCTCGCTCCACTTCACCAACTTCATGAAACGCCACAACCACCCCCAGCGCCATCGTATCCGGATGGAGGCGACACCTCCGGTGCTGGAAGCCATCGGGACAAAGCGCCCTTTCGCCCCGGATCCACGGTAAGTCCGCCCTGTCCTCCGCGGCTGTAATTGGTATTCAGCTACAAACCGAATCGAAGGTCTCCGGTTGACTTCCCCGGAGGCGGCCGGTGTAGTCCTGCCGCGGCGGGGCCTCCCCCGCTCCACTCCGACCCGATCCCATGACTCCCTACCGGAAGCGATCGCTTGCCTTCGGCCTCCTCTATGCCAGCGAGGGCGCCCCCATCGGATTCATCTGGTGGGCGATGCCCACCCAGCTCCGCCTGGCCGGCGTTGAGCCGAGCGTCATCGCCGTCATCGTTGGCCTCCTGGTCGTGCCTTGGATCTTCAAGTTTCTCTGGGCGCCGCTGATCGATTATGCCCAAAGTCGCTTCGGCGGTTTCCAGTTCTGGGTCATCCTCGCGCAGATTTTCATGGGGCTGACCCTCCTGCCGCTGGTGCACCTCGACCTCCAGGAGCAGTTCCAACTCGTGGTCGTCTGCCTCTTTGCCCACGCCTTCTTTGCCGCCACCCAGGATGTCGCCATCGACGGCTGGCTGGTCAAGGTCACCCCGGTTCATGAACGCGGGAAGATCACCGGCTGGATGCAGGCCGGCATGCTCATCGGCCGCTGGCTCTTCGGGGCTGGTCTGCTGCTCGTTTCCGACCAGATCGACTTTCACGTCACCATCTACGCCCTCGTGGCGTGGATCTGGTTCATGCTCCTGGTCGTGGTGGTCACCCTGTATTTTCCCAGAGGCTTCGAGTACCTGCGCGGGGAGGCGAATTTCGGCGTCATCGGCCGCAACCTCAAACGCGCCCTGACTTCGTCGGTCACCTGGCTCGGCATCGCCATCGCCCTTACCGCCGGCGCCGGCTTTGAGGCCGTCGGCGCGATCGCGGGTCCGTTCTTCGTCGACCGCGGCTACAGCGGTCCGCTGGTCGGTTATTATTACACGGCGGCGGTGCCCGCCATGATGCTGGGGGCGGTCCTGGGCGGCTACCTGGCCGACCGGGTCGGCCACCGGATCACCGTGATGGTGGCCGTGGTGGCGATTTTCGCGATCATCAGCTCGGTCTCCGCCGCCGCCATGCTCGACCTCGCGGAAGCTTTCGTGGTCACGCCGATGGTCGTGCTCTACGCCGGCATCGGCCTGCTCACGGTCTCCTCTTACGCGCTCTTCATGGACCTGACCAACCCGAAGATCGCCGGCACCCAGTTCAGCACCTACATGGGCGCGACCAACGGCTGCGAATCCTGGGCCGCCATCGCCATCGGCGGGCTGCTCACCTTTCTGCCCTATTCCCAAGCCTTTTTCTTCATCGCCCTCGCCTCGCTCGTTTCGCTCTTTTTCCTGATCAAGGTGAAGGGCCGCTTCGAGGACTCCGGGCCCAAGCACTTCAAGCGCCCCGTGCCACCCGCCTGATCCGGACCCTCCACCCGGCCCACCATCCCAAACCCCTCCGCGCGCAGCCCCGCGACCACGGGGTCCTCATCCGCACTATAGGTGCCACTGTGGTACTATTCCCTACGATTCCCCGCCTCGTGACCTCGGCAGCTACGAACACGGGATCCTCCGCTCTCTCTTCAACATTGGTCCGGTTCGCTCCGCACCCGGCCCGCCCCGCGACCGCGGGGTCGTCCCTTCGGCAGCTACACCCGGGTCGCCAGCCGTAGCCGACGTCTTGAGACGGCGATCCCCTCAGCCCCGGCAGGGGCGGCGGGATCTGAGCCGGTTGGCGCCAGCCACCGGAAACCAGCCCATCCCCACCATCCACCCCGGAGGGGCGGCGGATCATGTCATTTGGTGAACACGACATCCGACGCCCCTGCCGGGGCGTATTCCCCATGAGGTCGCCATCCGGCGGCTCGCGCCACCGGCTCCTTTCCGGCGCGCCTCCGGCGCTGGGGTGTAACCAAAAATCACCGACACGGAACATCGTTCGGAGCACCCTGGATAAGTGGCGCACTCCGCGTACCGAGGCACGCAGTGCCGACCCCGCGGTCGCGGGCCAGGCCGGTCGCGGAGCGAACAACCCCGCAAAGGGGTCAGTCCCCTATTCTTGACATTTTTCCTCACCCCAAAGTCGGGTCGAACCCACCCCTCTTCTCAACTTTCCTCCCGTCACCGACTCCAGCCCCGTTCGCGACTCCCGAAACGGCCAAGACCGCGGCCAAACCAAACCCGCTCGGGATTTCCACCTCGTTGCCGGGTCCGCCCTGCAGTCCGCTGCCGGGTGCGGGTCAATGAACTGGCAGGAGTCGCGCCTGCCATGCGAGGGCCGGGGGGAGTTTGCGGCTTCCAAAGACATTCAGGACCACAATGCCCGGAGCAGGGGGAGCATCCTGCTCCCCCACAACCCGGGAGCAGGATGCTCCCGGCACTGTGGGCGCCCGTCTCCCGGGCAGTCACCGCTTCACGAATACAAGGGCAGGTAGCGATCGCGCAGGTAGTCGATCAGGGCCTGCGGGCCGAGGTCGCGGCCGCTGGCCTGGCGCACCAGTTCGGGCAGCGGCAGGGTGCGGGCGTGGCGGTGGACTCGCTCGCGCAGCCAGGCCAGCACGGGGGCAAACTCCCCTTCCCGGAGGAGCGCGTCCAAGTTGGGGAGGCTTTCCCTGAGGGCGAGGTGGAGCTGGGCGGCAATCATGTTGCCGAGGCAGTAACTCGGAAAGTACCCGAAGGCCCCTCCCGACCAGTGCACATCCTGAAGCACGCCTTCGGCGTCGTTTTTCGGGGTCATCCCGAGCAGGGCGCGGGTCGATTCGTTCCAGGCCTCGGGCAAATCCCTGACCGCGAGTTTGCCGGCAAAGAGCCGCCGCTCGAGGTCGAAACGCAGGATGATGTGCAGGTTGTAGGTGACTTCGTCCGCATCGACCCGGATGGGATTTCGGGAGACGGCGTTGATCGCGAGGTAAAGATCTTCCGATGAGATCCGCGCCAGTTGCTCGGGAAAGGCCTCCCGAAAGCGTGGTTCGAAGAAGGCCCAGGCGGGCCGGCTGCGGCAGATCTGGTTTTCCCACAACCGGCTCTGGGATTCGTGCACGGCCATGCCGGCATTGATGGTCAGGGCGGTTCCGGCCGGCTCCGCCGGCAGGCCCTGCTCGTAGAGACCGTGCCCGGTCTCGTGGATCGAGCTGAAGAGCGAGTCGAGGGGATTGTCGGGATGAAACCGGGTGGTCATCCGGATGTCGGTGCCGCGCCCGCTGCAGAAAGGATGGAGGGAGACATCGATCCGGCCGCGACGATAGTCAAAGCCCATCCGGGTCACCACGCCTTCCAGAAAGGACCGCTGCCGGTCCACGGGAAAGCCGCGAAAGATGCCCTCCGGCGGCCGCACCGGTGAGGCCAAGATCCGCTCCAGCAGCTCCGGCAGCTCCCGGCGCAGGGGGGTGAAGAGCGCCTCCACCGCCGCGGCCGTCATCCCCGGATCGTGGAGATCGATCATCAAGTCGTAGGGGTTTTCCGAATACCCGCAGTGGGAGGCTTGTTCACGGGCCATTTCGAGCTGCTGCTCCAGCCAGGGCGCGAAACGAGCAAAGTCCGAGGCCTCGCGTGCCTCCGCCCAAGCGTGAAAGGCCCGGCTGTCGAGGCGGGCCTTGCGGGCGGCGAAGTCATCCGGCAGCCGGACCAAAAGGTCGTAGTCGCGCCGGGCCTCCCGGACCACCGCCCGCGCCTCCGCCGGGAGGGAATCCCGCTCCGCTTCGAGCCGGTTGAGCAGACTTCCGATCTTCGGATCGGTCGAAGCACGGTGGAGCAGATCACTGACCGTGGCCGACTGCGCCGCCCGCGCATCCCGGCTGTCCGGCGGCAAATTGACCTGTTCGTCCCAGTGCAGGAGCGACTGAACCTCGCCGAGGCGGGCGGCTTTTTCGAGCAGATCGAGGAGTTCGGCGTAGGCGGAATGATCCATGGCCGGGGATCAAAGCCGCTCCATCAGTCCCCGGCAAGCGGGGAACCGCGGGTCATTACGCCTCACCCGAGCCTCAATCGAGGCTGATGAGCGCGGTAAGGGCGGCGCGGCGCTCTTCCAGCTCGGTGCGCCCGGCCGCTTCCAGCCGGTCGACGCTGAAGGTCTCCACGGTCAGGCTGGCGGCGGCGGTGCCGAACAACATGGCGTGCTTGAGGGCGGAGAAATCCCGCCGGCCGAGCGCGGCGAGGTGCCCGATGAGCGCGCCGGCATAGCTGTCTCCGGCACCGGTGGGATCGGCGAGCGTCTCCAGGGGGTAGGCCGGCAGAGCAAAGAGCCCTTCCGGATCAAAGAGGATCGAGCCGTGCGCGCCTTTCTTGATCAAGACTTTCTGCGGTCCCATCTCGAGGAGGCGGCGCCCCGCCGCAATGACGTTGTCCAGTCCGGTCAGCAGGCAGGCCTCCTCATCGTTGAGCACAAAGAGCGTCAGCCGCGGCAGGAGTTTGAGCAGATTGTCCTTGGTGAGGTTGATCCAGAGGTCGCGGGTGTCCGCAAGCACGAAGGGATCGCCTTCGACCTGGTCGAGCACCCGGTGCTGAAGATCGGGATGGATGTTGCCGAGCATAACGTAAGGAGTCTTCCCCCACCCCTCCGGCAGATCGGGCCGGAAGTGCTCGAAGACGTTGAGCTGGATCTCGAGCGTATCGGTGGTGGCAAAGTTTTCGCCATAGACGCCCGACCAGAAGAACGTCTTTCCCTGGGCATCCACCTGCAGCCCCTCGAGATCGATCTTGCGCTTGCGGAAGCGGTCGAGAAAGGAGTCCCCGAAATCGCTCCCGACCACGCCGACGAGGCGGGTGGGAGCGAAATAGCTGGCGGCAATCGCGCCGTAGGAGGCCGAACCTCCGAGGACCCGGCCGCTGGCGGCGGTGGGTGTCTTGACTTCATCGATCGCCACGGAGCCGACGACCAGAACGGGTTGGGCGGTGCTGGGTGCCATGGTGCCAATGCTTGGGTGGGAGGCTTGGCCGTGGCAACGGTCGTTTCGCCACCACCGGGGATTTCCCGTGCTCATGGCCCGGCGAGGGCGTGAAAGAGCGGAGCCGAAGGATTGTCAGCCCCGGCGGAATGCCCCATCGTGCCCGGCGAATGGCCCTGCTCCAGCAGTTCATCGAACAAGTCCGCCTGTATCCAGCCTGGCTCGTCATCGCCTGCGCCGTCATCGTCCTGGCCGGCGGTCTGCTGCTGATCATGCGGCTGATCAAGGCGGCGGTCATCCTGCTTCTTTCCACCGCCCTCGTCGCAGGCGTGCTCTATGGAGCCTGGCTGATCTTTTTGCGGGTCTGATGGTCCGGCGGATGCGGACTGGAGTTTTGGCATTTCAAAAGCGCCGACGGCGCAAAAGTCCAAGAGCCCAGATCAACGGCCTGACGAGCATATGCATCTTGAGTATGGCGGCGCAGCTGGCGCAAAGGGCCAAAATTCCATAGCCCGGTCCGAAGGGCCGGGTTGGCGGCCAAGGAAAATGCGGGGCTGAAAGTCCTCGATTCCATTCGCAACGCAACATCTCCCCTCATCGCGTCCTTGCAGGCCGCAGATTCCTTCCAATCCGGATTTTCAGCCCTTCGGACTGGGCTGTTGAATTGCCGCACCTTTGGTGCCTAAAGATGTCCTAATTCCAAGCCGCCCCCGCTTGAGCGGATGCGGAGTCAGAGCGTCACCGGCTGGACCCCGGCCGCCAGCGCCTTCTCCACCATCGCCTCGTAGACGGCATCTCCCTCGCAACGGCGCCAGGCGCCGCGCCGCCGCAGGTCCTCGAGCGTCTGCGCCGCACCTTCGGGGTAGTCCACTTCACAGTCAAACTCCGGCACATCGAACTGGGCTTTCTCGCTCGTGTAGGCGCCGTGGAAAGCGGTGATCTCCCGCAACAGGCCGAAGCGATCCGGATCATGGGCGACGATCCAGTCCGCCGGCATGAAAAGCACTTGCGCGGGCCGGCCGAGAGCGGCGGCGGTCTCGCGGTAAACATCCCGCCAGGTGAAGATGAGGTCACGGGTGGCATTGTAGTCTTCGCCGTAGGTTTTTTCGTTGAGGACGGCATAGGCGAAGAGTTTGCCGACATCATCGCGGTGAGTGCTGACCCAGAGGCCCAGACCGTCGCCGGCGCAGAGGACGGGCAGGCCCTTTTCGATCCGGTCCCAGGCCACGGGGTCAAACTCGAGGTTGTCGATGAGCGATGCTCCGGGGCCGTAGGTGCAGCTCGGGCGGATGAAGGTGGTCTCGAAATCTCCGCGCTCCTGGGCCTCCATCAGCAGTTCTTCACAAGCGAGTTTGTTGCGACCGTAGCCGCTGATCGGTTCCTGTGGAAAAGATTCATCCACCACCACCTCGGATGGAATCTTCACTCCGTAGGTGCAGACGGTGGAGCAAAAGATGAACTGCCGGCACTTGCCCGCGAAGATCCGGATGGCCGCTTCCGCCTGGGCCGGCGTGAAGCAGACCATATCGATGACCGCGTCCCAGGTGCGGCCCGCGACGCAGCGCGAGAGGGCGGCGGGGTCGTTGCGGTCGCCGAGGAGGATTTCCACCTCGCCTTCAATGCGGTTTTCGCGCTTCCCCCGGTTGAAGAGCGTCACCGCGGCGCCGCGGCTGAGCAGGTGGGTGACAATGCCGGTGCTGATCAGGCCCGTGCCGCCGATGAGGAGAACCTTCATGCCGCCAAGGCAAGCCCCGGCTCCCGGCACCGGCAATTCAATTCGCACCGAGCCCAGGCCGGCCGCTTCCTTCCATTGGCCCCGCCCGCCAGGACAAATTCGCCTCCGCCACCCGATCCACTTTCCGCTTGCCGCCGGCGCTCCTCCCTCCTTTACACGTACCTCATGGGTCAACAACACCGCAAAGTCGCCAAACGCCGCCGCCGCCTCGCTTACCTCAAGCGCCAGAAGGAAAAGAAAGTCGGAGCGAAAAAGTGACGCCTCGCGTCCGGCCTCCGGCAGGGAGGTAATGCGATGACCCTGTTCGGTCTCACCGACCGCAGTTGGATCCTAATCGGCGTGGTTCTGTACTGGGCCGCTTTTTTCTATGCCACCGCGGCCACCCTGCGGTCGCGCCGGCACTCCCATCTGCTCATGTTGGCCCTGGTCGCCACCGGCCTCGGCCTCCACACCGCCGGTCTCTACCTGCGCGGGCTACAAGTCGGCGGCTGCCCGCTCGGCAACACCTTCGAAATCCTCCAGTTCATCACCTGGTCGTGCATCGTGCTCTACCTGGTGGTGGGGAGTGCCTTTCGGGTCAGCCTGCTCGGTTTTTTCACCACTGGGCTGGCCGCCCTCCTCGGGCTGGGCTCCCTGCTGGTGCCGGCGCTCGATGCCGCCACCCGCCGTTCGGTCTTCGGACCTCATCCGCTGGTCGAGTTTCATGCCGCCCTCGGCCTCTTCAGCTACGGGGTCTTCGGGCTGCTCGCGGTCACCTCATTGATGTATCTGCTCCAGAATTACAGCCTGAAGCGGAAGGACTTCCGGGGGCCGCTTTCCTTTCTCCCCTCCATTCTCCAGCTCGACCAGATCAACCACCGGCTCCTCCTCACCGGCCTTGTCCTGCTCAGCATCGCCCTCGCCACCGGGGTTTATACGTTCCTGAGCGAAACCGTCAGCCTGCCCGCCATCAAGCTGTTCGTGATCGTGCTCGTCTGGATCGCGTACCTGGGCGTGATGCTGCTGCGGTGGAGCCGGCTCCTCCATACCTCCTCCACCGCCTGGGTCTGCCTGCTGCTTTTCCCGCTGGTCCTGGTTTCGGTCTGGCCGTTGACCTTGAAGTCGCCCCCGCCCGAGCCCCCGCCCCCGCCCGCCTTGAACCCGGCCGCCCCACTCCCGGAACGATGAACCCGCGCGGCCACCTCCTTCTCCTCGGTCTCAACCACGAGCAGGCTCCGCTCGAGGTCCGGGAGCGCTTCGCCCTGTCCCCCGATGCCGTGGAGTCCCTCTACGCCGCCGCCGGGCGGGATCCGGATGTCCTCGGCTGCATCATTCTCAACACCTGCAACCGCGTCGAAATCTACCTCTACGCGCACTCATCCAAACCCATCGACTCCCTGCGCCGGGAGTGGCTCCGGCAGACCGCCACCGATGCCGAGCTCCTCGCCCCCCATGAAATCAGAAAGGAGGGTGAAACCGTGCTTGCCCATCTCATGGAGGTCGCCGGCGGCCTGCGCTCCCAAGTGGTCGGAGAGACCGAAATCCTCGGCCAAGTCAAGCAGGCCTATGCCGCCGCGGTCGCCCGCGAGAGCTGCGGCTCCGAGCTGAATTTCTTTTTTCAAAAAGCCTTCCAGGCCGCCAAATGGGTCCGCACCCACACCGCGGTCGGTGAAGGCCAGGTCAGCGTCGCCACCGTCGCGGTGGACTTGGCTGGGAAGATCTTCGGCCGGCTCAATTCCGCTTCCGTGCTCGTGCTGGGGGCCGGCGAGATCGGCGCCAGGACGCTCAAGGCCCTGAAAAGCCGCGGTGTGGAAACCTTCAGTGTTGCCAGCCGCACCCTCGAACGCGCCGCCGGCATCGCCCGCAATTACGGTGGCACCGTCCTGCCCTTCGAGAATCTCGCCACCAATCTTCACTTTTACGATATCGTCATCGCTTCGACCGCCGCCGCCGAACCGGTCATCTCGCGCGACCTGCTGGCCCGAACACGGCGCCTCCGGCCCCATCGCCCGCTTTTTCTCATCGACCTCGGCATCCCGCGCGACATCGAGCCGGCGGCTTCGGATCTCGACGAAGTTTACCTTTACAACCTCGACGACCTTGCCGCCATCGCCCGGGAAAACCTCACCACCCGCGAAGAAGAGGTCAGCCGCTCCACCAAGTGGGTCGGCAACCGGGCCCGGGAAGTCTGGGAGCGCTTCCATGCCGTTTCCCCGCCTCCGACTCACTCCCCGTCGCTTCCACTCCGTCGGGAAGGTCCCGCCGGCGCCTGACGCCGCCGGTTTCCGCCTCAGAGCGGGACTTCGCGCTCCGGCCCGCAGGCGAGCACCACCGCGGTCTGGCGGGGAAGACTCTCGGCACTGCGGCTCACCCCTTCCGGCCGCGCCACCTGCCGCTGCACCGGAAATGTCGACTGGCCTTTGATGACGGCAAAACCGTAGTCGGCGGGAAAGAGCCGCACCACTTCGGCCCAGGCGCCCGATCCCGCGGATTTGAGAGGCCGGGCCGCTTCGAACAGGACCACCGGACGGTCCCGCTCCAAGGTCTGCCTGAGTCCGCGCAAGACCGGGATTTCATGGCCCTCGACATCGATCTTGATGAAATCCACCGGCCCGGAGCGCCGCTCCCCGAGAAAGCCGTCGCCCGCGACCACCCGCACTTCTTCCGTTCCGCCGGCCTCGATCCGGCCCCGTCCCCAGTTGGCGGTTTCCGAAGGCGCAAACCGCAGGGTTGCCTCCGCTTCACCGAGAGCGATCCGGAAAACGGATACATTCGGCAAGGCCGCCGCCCGCTGCTCCAGACGATCCGCCACCCGGCCCAGCGGCTCGAAGGCCCAGACTTGCCCGAAGATGCCCGCGAAGGCGTGGCTGTGGTTACCGACATTGGCACCCACATCCAGTGCGAGGCGGGCGCCGGACATCAACCTGCGGATGAGGTTGATGTGGGTGAACTCGTAGTATTGGCGCGTTGCATACACCATCCACTCGATGTAGTTGTCAGCGCGCCCGGAAAATTCCCTTCCGTCCAGCAGCACCGTGAAGGGCCGGCCGTCCAGCGGCACCAAGAGTTTGGCCAGCATCCTGCGCAGGACCAGCGGCACTGCGGGCCGGGCCGCGATGGCGAGCCCGAGCCGGGTCAGGGGTCCGTCGTTTGTCATCGCTGTCCTTTCACCGCAATCCGGGGCCGGATCGCATCCATCTCCCGGAGGGCGGCACCGGTTGCAGAGGCCTCAACCCCGGCCAACTCTTCGGGTCGGCCGGCAAAGACCACCGCCCCCCCGTCCCGCCCTCCTCCCGGGCCGAGGTCCACCACCCAGTCGGCCAGGCGGATGACGTCGAGGTGGTGCTCGATCAGGATGACGGTGTTGCCGGCGTCGCGGAGGCGGAAGAGAAGGTCGAGCAGCTTCTGGATGTCGGCCCAGTGCAGACCGGTGGTGGGCTCGTCGAGCAGGTAAAGGCTGCGGCCCTGCTGGCGCTTGCTCAGTTCCAGCGAGAGCTTGATCCGCTGCGCCTCTCCGCCGCTCAGGGTGTTGGCGGGCTGGCCCAGCTTCAGGTAGCCGAGGCCGACCGCCTCAAGGGTGTCGAGCTTCTCCGCCAGTTTCGGCAGGTTTCTAAAAAGCATCCGCGCCTCCGATACGCTCATTTCAAGCACATCGGCGATCGAGCGCCCGGCGAACCGCACCTCCAGGGTTTCCCGGTTGTAGCGCCGCCCACCGCACGCGGGACATTCGGAGTAGGCGTCGCTCATGAAGAGCAGATCCAGCCGGATGACCCCGTCTCCCTGGCAGCGCTCGCAGCGGCCGCCGCGGACGTTGAAGCTGAAGCGGCTCGCTTTGTATCCGCGCACTCGTGACAAGGGACAGCGGGCGAAGAGATCCCGCAGGAGGTCGAAAAACTTGGTGTAGGTGGCCGGATTGGAGCGCGGACTCTGGCCGATGGGGTCCTGCGTCACCTGGACAACTTTGTCGAAGTGGTCGAGGCCGTGGATGGAACTGTGGCGGCCGGGGATGGCCTTGGCCCGGTTGAGGCGGCGGGCCGCTTCCTGGGCGAGGATGTCGTTGACCAGCGTACTCTTGCCCGAGCCGGAGACGCCGGTCACACAGGTGAGCAAGCCGACGGGGAAGCGCACATCAATGTCCTGCAGGTTGTGCTCACGGGCGCCGCGGATTTCGAGCCGGCGGTCGTCGGGACGGCGGCCGGGCGCGTCGCGGTGCAGCCTGGCTTTGCCGCTCAGAAAGGCGGCCGTGGGCGAATCCGCGGGTGGCTGTGCGAGGCACTGCTTGGGAGTCCCGGAAAAGAGCAGTCGTCCCCCCTCGGGGCCCGCGCCCGGCCCCAGCTCGATCAGGTGGTCGGCGGCCCGGATGGTGTCCTCGTCGTGCTCCACCACCACGACGGTGTTGCCGAGGTCGCGCAGCTCCTCGAGGGTGGCGATGAGCCGGCGATTGTCCCGCGCGTGCAGACCGACGCTCGGCTCGTCGAGCACATAGATGACACCGGAGAGCCCCATCCCGAGCTGGGTGGCGAGCCGCACCCGCTGCGCCTCGCCCCCGCTGAGAGTTCCGTATTCACGATTCAACGTCAGATAGCCCAATCCGGTCCGGCTGAGAAACTCGAGCCGGTGCCGGATGCCGCCCACGACTTCCGCCAGGCCGGCGGGGCCTTTCTCGCCCTCCACCCGTCGGCGCATAAAGGCCCGGGCCTGGTCGATGTCGCCGGAGAAAAACTCCGGGAGTGTCTTCCCGTCCACCCGCACCGCCGCCGACCGCGGATGGAGCCGCCCGCCCTGGCAGACCGTGCAGGGACCGCCGGACATGTAGGCGGCGAGGCGAGCTTTGTAGCCATCGCTGCGGCTATCCCGCCGCGCCTGCTCGAGGATCGCAAGCACACCCGGAAACGGCTCCGCCTCCGCACCGGAGCCCTTGCCCCGCCGCAGCCGGAAGCTGAAGAGGCGTTCCCCCGCTCCGTGGAGCAGTTGCCGGCGGGTTTCCTCGGGAAGTTCGCGCCAGGGACACTCCGGATCAAAGGGCAACTGCTCGGCCAGTTGGCGGAGCAGGGCGTTGTGGCGGATGATGAGGTTTTTCCCGCCGATCCGCAGCGCCTTGAAGGCCCCGCCTTTGACGCTTTTCGATGGATCGGGCACGACCAGTTCCTCCGCCAGCCGGGAGACTTGGCCGAGCCCTCCGCATTCCGGACAGGCCCCTTCGGCTGTATTCGGAGAAAAATGACGTGGGGTGAGCGGCTCGTAGACGGTGCCGCACTGGGTGCAGGAGAGGTTGCGGCTCAGCGGGATTTCTTTCCAGGGCCCGCCCTGCTTCGCTTCGACCAGCGCAATCGCTCGATCACGGCCCTCGCGGAAAGCCAACTCCAGCGAATCCGCCAGCCGGCTGCGCTGGTCGCGGCCGAGCACGACCCGGTCGACGACAAGATCGACCGTCAGCGGGTCGCGCCCGGCAGGGATGAGATTCGGCTCGTCCAGCTCGCGGATTTCTCCGGCCAAGCGGATGCGCTGAAACCCACGCTGCCGCAGGTGGGCGATTTCGTCGCGCAGTACCGCCGGTTTGGCCTCGATCCATGGCGCCAGCAGAACCGCCCGGCTCCCGGGCGGCTGCTCCAGGAGTCGCTCAAGAGCGTCTTCGAGGGTCTGTTGCCGCACCGGCGCCCCATCCAGGGGGCAGTGCTGCTCGCCCAGCAGCAGCCAGAGCAGGCGGGCATAATCGGCGATCTCGGTGACCGTCGCCACCGTGCTCCGCGGCGAGCCGGCGCCGGTCCGCTGCTCGATCGCCAGAACCGGCGAGAGCCCGTGGATGTAGTCCACCTCCGGGCGCGGCACCTGCTCCAGGAACTGCCGCGCCCGCGTCGAAAGGCTCTCGATATACTTGCGGTAGCCTTCGGCATAGAGCGTGTCGAAAGCCAGGGAGGACTTGCCCGACCCGCTCACCCCCGTCACCACCGTGAGGCGGTTGCGGGGCAGCCGCACCTCCAGGTTGCGCAGGTTGTGCTCCCGCGCGCCCTTGATGTGGATGGTGTCGGGAGGATTCAGGGGACGGGCGGCCGGTCGATCGGGTTGGCTGGTCGGCCTCAGCGGCTTTTCAGCTCCAGCCAGACGCGCTCGTAGAGGTCGGCCGCCTCCTCGACATCCTCGAGGTAACGGGCCACTCCGGGCGGCGGGTATTGCAGGCCGGGAGCTTCCAGAACTTCCGGATCGACGCGCTCGTTGGCGGAGGCGTTGGCACTGCCGAAATAGGTGAACTCCACGATCTGCGCCGCGATTTCGGGACGCCCAAGGAAGTCGATCAGGAGGTGGGCTTGTTCAATTTTTCGGGAAGAAGCCGGGATGGCGAGGTTGTCGACAAAGACCACCGTGCCGTCCTGCGGCAGGAGGTAGCGGATCTCCTCGTTTTCATCCTTGGCCAAGGTAATCTCCCCGCTCCAGCCCTGGATAAGCACGGTGCTCTCCGCGGCCAGCGAATCCTCGAAGGCGTCGCTGTCGAACTTCGCCACCAGGGGCAGGAAGGCCCGGAGCAGCTCGCCGGCGGCACGGATTTCCGCCTCATCGCGGGAGTTGGGCGAGTGGCCGAGCGCCATCAGTGCCGCCCCCAGCACTTCCCGGGAATCGTCGAGCAGACTGATTCGCCCACGGTAAGGGGCGGAGCGGTCGGGATCGAAAAACTCCCGCCAGGTCCGCGGCGGATCCGTGACCACGTTCTCCAGGTAGGCGATGCCGGTGGTCCCCCAAAGGTAGGGCACGGAGTGATCCATCTCCGGGTCGTAGGGAAGTCCCTGGAAGCGCTCGTCAATGTGCTCGACCGTGGTCAACAGCCCGTAATCGAGCGGCGCGAGCAGTTCCATCCGGCGCATGATCTGCACCATATAATCCGAGGGCACGATGACATCGTACTGCCCCGGCGAGACCTGGAGCTTCGCCAGCAGGTCCTCGTTGCTGCTGTAGTTGGAGACAATGACGCGGATGCCGGTCTCGTCCTCGAACTGGGTCAGCACGTCGGGATCGATGAAGTCGTCCCAAATGAAGAGGCTGATTGTCTCGCGGCGGTCGCCGGCGCAAGCGGCCAGCAGGAGGCCGGCGGCGAGGAGCAGTACCGCGGCCGTGAAGCGGGGCAGGTGTGGGTTTTTCATGACGAGTTCTTGCTCTGAATCAGGATGGATAAAGTGGCAAGCACGATGGATGCCAGCAGCATGAGGGTGGCGAGGGCGTTGATCTCCGGAGTCACCCCGCGCTTGACCATTGAGTAGATTTCGATCGGCAGCGTGGTCGCGCCCGGCCCGGTGACAAAAAAGGAGATGACAAACTCATCCAGCGAGAGCGCCAGGGATAAAAGCGCCCCGCCGAGGATGCCGGGCCAGACGAGGGGAAGCTTGATCCGGGTGAAGACCTGCCAGCGCGTGGCTCCGAGGTCGAGGGCCGCTTCTTCCAGCCGGTCGTCGAAACCCTTCAACCGCGCCCCCACCACCGCCGCCACGTAGGCGGTGCAGAAGACGGAGTGGGCGATGATGAGCGTGCCGAGGCCGAGCTGTAGTTGGGCCACGAGGACAAAAAACATCAGCAGGGCGATGGCCAGGACCAGATCCGGCACAAGCACGGGGAGAAAGAACCAAGTCTCCAGCAACCCGCGCAGGCGGCCCCGCAGCCGCCGCAGGCCGAAGGCCGCCATCGTGCCCAGCACGGTGGCAAGCAGGGTGGCGCAAACCGCCAGTACGAGGGTCGTGCGCAGCGCCGAGAGCAGGACTTGGTTGTCGAGCAGCCGCACATACCACTGCACCGAAAAGCCGCCCCAGACCGTCGCATAGCGGCTGCCGCTGAAGCTGAACACCATCAGAACCACCACCGGCAGATAGAGAAAACCATAGACGAGGGCCGCATTCACGCCCAGCCCGAGCCGCAGCCCGCGGCCTTTCCACCCGAAGAGCCGGTCTTCCGCGGGAGCGTTCATCCCTCCAGGCGGGACTGCACCCGCATCGATATCCAGACCACCACCGCCAGCGCCGCGACCACCGCCAGCGCCAGGGCCGCCCCCAGCGGCCAGTCCTGAGGCAGCGAGAGAAACCGCTGCTGGATGAGGTTGCCCACCATGAGGGTTTTCGCGCCCCCGAGCAGGTCGGGCACCACGAAGGAGCAGAAGGTCTGCATGTACACCAGCAGGCAGCCCGTCACGACTCCGGGAAGGGTCTGCGGCCAGAGCACCCGCACCACCGAGGTCCGCACCCCCGCCCCGAGATCCGCCGCCGCCTCCAGGAGACGGAAGTCGAAGCGCTCCATGCTCGCATAGACCGGGTAGACCATGAAGGGCAGGTACCAATAGACGAGCCCGATGATGATCGCCGGCGGCGACCAGAGCAGGCCGAAGCCCGCCTCCGGCAGCAGGCCGAGACGCCCGGCCAGGTTCTCCAGCAGCCCCGCCGGCCGCAGGATGGTCGTCCACGCGTATAGCAGCACGAGGGAGTTCGCCGCCAGCGGGATGAGGACGAGAAAATACCACAACCGCCGGCTCCGCTTCGGCCGCCGCACGATGAAGTAGGAAAGTGGATACCCGATCGCCAGACACCCCAGTGTCGCCGCCGCCGCAATCCAGGCCGAGCGCCAGAGCACCGGCACGACCAGCGGATCCCAGAGCCGGCCGAAGGCACTCCAGCCGAAGCCCCACGCCACCGGGGCGCCACGGTCCGCCACCGCCACCACCGCGATGATGGCCAGCGGCAGGAGAAAAAACGCCCCCAGCCAGAGCAGGCCGGGCAGCAGGAGAAGCCAGGGCCGCGACCGCATCACGTCAGTCCGGGCTTACCAGGCGCGCCGCCGCCGCCGGCCAGCCCACCTCGACCGCATCGCCGGGGTCGGGCAGCTCCGCCGAGCCATTCGGCACCCGCGAGCGCAGCACCACCCCGTTGCCGATCCGCACATGCACCATCCGCTCCGAACCATGGTAGGCACTGGCCACCACCTCGCCGGCAAACCGGTTCTCCAAACCGCCGTTCAGCCGCCGCCCGACCACGAGGTGCTCGGGGCGCACCGTCAGTATGACCTGCTCATCGCCGGAGGAACGCCCGCCGCCCCCCACCGCGAAAGCCAGCCCGTCGCTCTCCACCTCAACCACGCCGTTGCCCCCGGGACGCAACCGGCCTTCCAACAGATTGGTCTCGCCGATGAAGTGGGCCACAAAACGCGTTTGCGGCCGTTCATAGATTTCCTCCGGGGTCCCGACCTGGAGGACACGCCCTTCATGCATGACCGCGATCCGGTCCGACATCGCGAGCGCCTCCTCCTGGTCATGGGTCACATAAATGAAGGTCACCCCGGTGCGCCGCTGAAGGGCCTTCAACTCGATCTGCATGTCTTTGCGCAACTTCAGGTCGAGCGCCCCGAGGGGCTCGTCGAGCAACACCACCGCGGGATCGGTGACCAACGCCCGCGCCAGCGCCACCCGCTGCTGCTGGCCGCCGGAGAGCTGGCGCGGGTAGCGGCCTTCCAGGCCCTCCAAACGCACTAGTGCGAGGATCGCCTCCACTTCCCGCCGGATTTCCTCCTTCGGCCGCCGCTCCATCTCCAGCCCGAAGGCCACGTTCGCCCAGACCGTCATGTGCGGAAACAAGGCATAGTTCTGAAAGACCAGGTTGACCTCCCGGGCGAAGGCGGGCCGCCGGCCGGGCCCGCGCCCGCGGATGCGGATGGCGCCTTCATCGGGCGTCTCGAATCCGGCGATCAGCCGCAGGGTGGTCGTCTTGCCGCAGCCGCTCGGCCCCAGCAGGGAGAAAAACTCGCCTTCCCGGATCGAAAGATCGACCCCGCGGACGACCTTCTGGCCGCCCAGCTCTTTCCCAACCCCCGTCAGTTCGACCGCCGGGACCATGGCCGCCAACCGGGCTTGGGGTGATCAGAAGCGGAACCACCCGCACCCATCCCGGGCCGGGACCGAAAACCACCGGCCGGAGTAAGTCGCAAGCATGGCAGACAACACAACGGAGAAAACAAGAGTGCACGCGCAGTCATGGCAGGGATGGGTTGAAGTACACACGGCCAGCGGACGGAGTGCCCGCGGCGGCCAACGCGATTCCACTCCACCCCCGACCCCGCCGAGTGCATGTCTTTTCCTCAGGGCCGATGCAGCCGTAGAACCATCCAAGGAACCCGCTCCATCACGATTCCTGCGGCTGATGGGTGAATCATCCTCTCCGGTCGCGCCGGGGGGATTCGCCGACTCTTGCATCGGTATCGCTCTTTCGACTACAACAAGACTCACCCCCGCGCTTCCGCATAAGCGCGGGCGAAGTAGGTCAGGATGAGGTCGGCCCCGGCGCGCCGGATCGCCAGCAGCGACTCGTCCCGGCAACGCTCCAGGTCGAGCCAGCCGAGCCGGGCGGCGGCGTGGATCTGGGAGTACTCACCGGAAACCTGGTAGGCCGCCAGGGGCAGGTCGGTTCTTTCGCGGAGATCGCGGATGATGTCGAGGTAAGGGCCGGCCGGCTTCACCATCAGCAGGTCGGCGGCTTCGGCTTCGTCCAGCGCCGCTTCCCGGAGCGCCTCGCGGCGGTTGGCGGGGTTGAGCTGGTAACCGCGCTTGTCCAGCAGGGTTGTGCCGGCCGCGGCCGCGCTCCCCACCGCCTCGCGGAAGGGCCCGTAGTAGGCGGAGGCAAACTTCGCCGTGTAGGCAAGGATGCCGGCGCCGGTGAAGCCCGCCGCATCAAGGGCGCCTCGGATCGCGCCGACGCGCCCGTCCATCATGTCCGACGGCGCCACCAGGTCGGCTCCGGCCTCCGCCTGGAGCACCGCCATTTTCACCAACACCGCGACAGTGGCGTCGTTGAGGACTTCCGTGCCGCTTTCGTTCAAAAGCCCGTCGTGGCCGTGGTCGGTGTAAGGGTCGAGCGCCACATCCGTGATCACCGGAAATCCCGGGGCGGCCGCCTTCGCCTCCCGGATGGCGCGCAGGACGAGGCCGTCGGGATCCAAGGCCGCACTGCCGCCGGCATCCTTGAGTCTGGCCTCAAGAACGGGAAACAACGCCACCCCGGCCAGCCCCAAGCGCTCCAGGCTGCGGCAGGTCTCGCCCACCGCGCTCAAGGGAATCCGCTCCACTCCCGGCATCGAGGCCACCGGCTCCGCCCCGCCCGGCCCATCGTGGACAAAGAGCGGAGCCACCAGGTGGGCGGGAGTGAGCACCGTTTCCTCCAGGGCCCGGCGCAGGGCCGCGCTCCGCCGCAGCCGGCGCGGCCGGCAGGGGAGTTCGAGCTTGAAGTCGTGGGGGGGATTTGCGTGGGTCATGGCTTTGTCTGCGGAGGGAAGATGGCCGGCCGGTTGCGCCATGGCAACCATCCACACCACCCCTTCGCGCAACGCCGCCATGTCCTTGAAACTCCACGACACCCTCAGCCGCGAACTGCGTCCGCTCGTCCCCTCCGACGGCCGCACCTTCCGGTTTTACTGCTGCGGACCCACCGTTTACGGACCCGCCCACATCGGCAACTTCCGCACCTATGTCCTGCACGATGTGCTCCGCCGCGCCCTCGAGATCGACGCCGCCCGCTCCGGCCACGCGGTCCTCCACGTCCTCAACATCACCGATGTGGACGACAAGACCATCGCCGGCGCCGCCGAGGCCGGGGTTTCCCTCGCCGATTTCACCCAAGGCTGGATCGACCGCTTTCACGACGACTGCACCCGGCTTGGCCTGCTCCGCCCCCACCACGAGCCCCGCGCCACCGCCCACATCGACGAGCAGATCCGCCTCGTGCAGACCCTCCTCGACCGGGGCCATGCCTACGCCGCCTCGGATGGGTCCGTCTACTTCCGCATCGCCAGCTTTGCCGACTACGGCAAACTCACCCGCCTGCCCGAGCGCGAACTCCGCGCCGGCGCCGCCGCGGCCGCCGGCGAAGCCCACCTCTCGGATGAATACGAGCGCGACCAGATCGCCGACTTCGTCCTCTGGAAAGCCCGCAAACCCGGCGACGGCGAGGTCTTTTGGCCCAGTCCCTGGGGCGAGGGCCGCCCCGGCTGGCACCTCGAGTGCAGCGCCATGAGCATGGCCTACCTCGGCGAGACCTTCGACCTCCACGGCGGCGGAGTGGACCTCTGCTTTCCCCACCACGAAAACGAAATCGCCCAGTCCGAAGCCGCCACCGGCAAGCCCTTCGCCCGCCATTGGTTCCACTGCGCCCACCTCATGGTCGAGGGGCGCAAAATGAGCAAAAGCCTCGGCAATCTCCACACCCTCGATGAACTCCAGGCCGAGGGCCATGCTCCCGAAACCCTCCGCTACCTGCTCCTCTCCGGGCATTACCGCCAGCAGCTCAATTTCACCCGCCACGGTCTCGGCGCCGCCGCCAGCGCGCTCGACAAACTCCGCTCCGGTGCGCGCACCCTCCGCCAGGCCTCCGGGCTTGAGGCCGCCGGGTCCGCTCCCTCCCCCGAAGGCCTCCCCCCTGATTTCGGCCCCTTCGAGCCCGCCTGGCAGGCCCTCGGGGAGGATCTCGACGTGCCCCGCTGCCTCGGCCTCACTTTCGAAACCCTCGCCTCCCTCCGCAAGTCCCCGCCCGCCGGCGATGACGCCCGCGCCGCCGCCGCCGGCCTCGCCGGGATCGGCTTCGCCCTCGGGCTGGACCTCTTCGCCGAATCCGAGGCCGCCCCCATCCCCGCCGAAGCCGCCCGCCTCGCCGAGGAACGCTGGCAGGCGAAGAGCCGGAAGGACTTCGCCACCGCCGACCGCCTCCGCGGCGAACTCCTCCAGCTCGGCTTCAAAGTCCTCGACCGCAAGGACGGCTACGACCTCGAACCCGCCTGACCCGCCCCCGGCGACCCTTCGCACGCCCGAACGCCCCCCGGGGCTTCCGTCTTGTCTCACCGCCCGACAGCGGCCATCCTTTCCGTTTTCCACTTCTTTCAACCCTGTCCCCACCAGACCATGACACCGCATCCGATCATCCAGGCCGCCGAGGCCAAAATGGACAAAGCCTTCCAACACACCCTCCACGAGTTCAGCTCCATCCATACCGGCAAAGCCACGCCCACCATGGTTGAGGGCATCATGGTCGAAGCCTACGACGGCCAGATGCGGCTCAAGGAGCTCGCCGCCATCACCACCCCGGATTCCCGCCTCATCCAGATCCAACCGTGGGACAAGTCCCTCATCAAGCCGATCGAGAAAGCCCTCCAAATGGCCAACATCGGCATCAACCCGGCTGTCGACGGCACGGTCATCCGCATGCCCCTGCCCGACATGAGCCGTGAGCGCCGCGAGGAACTCGCCAAGGTCGCCCACCGCCTCGCCGAAGAGGGCCGGGTCGGCATCCGCCACGCCCGCCGCGAAGCCCTCGAAGCGATCAAAAAGCTCCAGAAGAGCAGCGAGCTGTCCGAGGACGAGGCCAAGCGGCTCGAAAAGGAGGTCCAGCAACTGACCGATAAATTCATCGCGGATATCGCCACCCACCTTGAGCACAAGGAGAAGGATCTGACCACGGTCTGATTTCCGCAGCCACTCCGGCTCCCCCGGTCGCCGTCCCGCCATGCCTCCCCTCCCCTCCCCGCCCCGGCGCCTCGTCATCAAGCTCGGTACCGGCATCCTCACCAGCGGGCCGGACCAGATCAACACCGACCGCGTCGAAGCCGTCTGCACCCAGATCCGCGATCTGCGCGCCCGGGGCATCGCCTGCCTCGTCGTCAGCTCCGGCGCCGTCGGCCTCGGCATGGGGCGGCTCGGCCTCAAACGCCGGCCCACCGAGCTGCACAAACTCCAGGCCTGCGCCGCCATCGGGCAGGGCCGGCTCATCCAGCTCTGGCAACGCGCCCTCGAGCCCCATCAGCTCACCGCCGCCCAGATTCTCCTCACCCACGACGACCTCCGCCTCCGCGGCCGCTACCTCGCCGTCAAGGGCACGCTCGAGCACCTGCTGAAACTCGGGGTCGTTCCGGTCATCAACGAAAACGACAGCGTCAGCTCCGAGGAAATCCGGTTCGGCGACAACGACATCCTTTCCGCCATGGTCGCCAGTGTCATCGGAGCGGACCATCTCATCATCCTTTCCACCGCCCCGGGGCTGATCGATTTCGACAATGGCGGCGGCATCATCCCCGTCGTCGAGGCCATCACTCCCGAAGTCGCCCGGCTCGCCCGCGGCACCGAAAGCCCCACCGCCGTCGGCGGCATGATCAGTAAGATCGATGCCGCCCGCCTCGCCGGGAAAGCCGGCTGTGGGGTCTTCATCGCGGATGGAGCCGTTCCCGGCATCATTCCCGAGCTGCTCGCCGGAAAGGCCCGGGGAACGTTTTTTGTCCCTTCCGGCCTGCCCATGGTTTCGCGCAAACGCTGGCTCGCCTATTTCCAGCGTCCGGCCGGGTCGATCATCGTCGACGGGGGCGCCCGGGAGGCCGTTCAGCACCGCGGCCGCAGTCTCCTCGCCTCGGGGGTGGTGGGCAGCACCGGCCATTTCGCGCCCGGCGAGATCGTCAATCTTCAGGACGAGCAGGGCCGGCTCTTCGCCCGCGGGGAGGCCCGCTTTTCCAGCAATGAAATCACCGCCATCGCCCGCAAGAGCAGCCGCGATCTGAAAGCCCTCTTTCCCGACCGCCGTCGCCTCGAAGTCGTTCACCGCAACGCCCTCGTCCTGCTCGACATCGGCGCGTAAACCGCGGGCGGCCGGCGCACCTCCCGGCCTTCACACCCCGCTTCTACCAGGCCGCCGCTTCCTTGCGCTGCTCCTCAACTTCGCGGGCGCGGATCAGCCCGCGGGCACTGATCTTTCCGGCGTTCACCAGCACATCCATTGCGTGCGAAAGTCGTAGCTTACCAAAGGAGAGATTGCGAGACCGGGCGTCCCGCGGCCCATCGTAATCGTAATCCTGCTCGTAATCCTAATCGACGGATCGAGTGCACTTCCGCCAGCCACATCGATGCAGATTCATCTGGGTACGGCACAGGACCTGCGGAAAAACGGGGAGTGGGATTACGATTACGATTACGAGAAGGATTACGGGTTTGGACAGGGGTCAAGTGATACGAACTCGTGCGCGGAGCGCTTTCGTGCAAAGGTCCCGAGGATGAAACCACAGATTTCTCAGATTTCACAGATGAGAAGGAGATCCCGCGGTCGCGGGGCCAGCGAGGGGGCTGAGGCGCGTGGTTTGGACGGAGACTCCGGCCTCCGGACGTAGCGGAAGCGCGGATGCGCTTTCGTGCAAAGGGCCGAAGGGCGACTTTGCAATTGCCATGGTCTTGTATCTCAGTTTTCTGTAGGTTCATGATACGCGGGACTTTAACCCGATTACAACGCGCCCATGCCGGGCACACACA
>REEB01000091.1 GCA_007695295.1 Puniceicoccaceae bacterium | reverse complement strand
GGGTTCCGGCTTGGGTTCGGGTTCCGGCTCGGGGATCACAGGTTCGGGCTCTGGCTCCGGATCGGGAACCGGGGGGGGAGCGGGAACGTCCTCGACGAGGTCGCGGTCGATCGCGTCCGGATCGGGCAGGGAAACCAGCTCGAAGGGCAGCGGCTCCGGTGGCCGCGAGGGCATGCGGAAGGCAAGATAAAGCATGCCCGTAACCACCAACAAGTGGAGCAGCACCGAAAGGACGAAAGATCCGCGGGGCAGTGAGGACATGGTTGCCATGAATGGGCCGATGATGATGCAGACCTCTGCCGCCGACAAGTGTTTACCGGCTTCCGCCTCAGCCGCCCGGCTGGGTTTCGAGGTGGATGCGGGTCAGCCGGTGCTTCTTGAGCAGGTCGAGCACGGTCACGACTTCCTGAAAGTTGATTTCGCGGTCGGCTCGGATCCGGACCACGGGAGGATCGCGCTGGGCCGCCAGCCGCTCGAAGCGGGCCTCCAGTTCCGCCCGGGAAACGTTGTCGCCGTCATAGAGATAACCGCCGGGAACGACCAGGACGTTGACCGTGCGCACCTCCGCGGGGATCGCTTCGGCCTGGGTGGCTTCGGGCAGATTGATCGGGAGAATTTGCTCCTGCTGGATCAATGGCGTGCTGATCATAAAGATGATGAGCAGCGCGAAGCCGAGGTCGATGAGCGCGGTGACGTTCATCTCCGAGAGTGCCGAGAGCCGGCGGGGTCGGCTGAAGGTGCGCGCCATGGATTAGCGGCCTTCCAGCTCCAGCCGGTCCGCCAGGGAGCTGGCGAAGTTTTCCAGCTCAGTGATGAGCTGCTTGGTCTGGGAGAGAAGGTAATTGTAGCCGAAAACCGACGGAATGGCCACGAGCAGACCCGCCACGGTGGTGAGGAGGGCGCCGGAAACGCCGGGCGCCAGCGACTGCAGCGTGGCGGTGGCGTGGAGTGCGACGGCCCCGAAGGCGTCCATCACTCCCCAAACGGTGCCGAGAAGCCCGAAAAACGGCGCCCCGGTCACGATGGTGGCGAGAAACACCATGCTGGATTCGTAGCTCAGGATCTGGTTGGCCACGCCGCGCTGGAGGGCGTTTTCCGCGTGTTCGATGCGAGCGGCGGACACCCGGGCCGGATCCTCTCCGCGCTTGGGGCTGACCCTCCAGTAGGCTTCAACCGCCTCCGTCAGCAGGGCGGCATACGGCACCCCGCCCGGGAGTTCAAAGGTTTCGGGCAAATCGAGCAAGGTGCGCTGATCACGGAGGCGTCGTTCGAAGGCCCGGTTGAGCCAGCCCATCCGCCGCAGCTCGATGTATTTGCCGATCATGATCGTCCAGGCGATGAGGCTGAAAATGACCAGGAGGAAGATGATGACTTTTCCAGCGGTGTTGGACTGCAGAAAGTAAGTCACCACGTTGGAGCTGCCGGCCTGGGCAAGCACGGGGGCGAGTAGCATGGAGCCGCATTGTGAGCCCTGCCCGGCCCCGTTCAATGGAAAAGCTGCCGGCGCATTCACCGGCAGCTCCGAAAAATTAGGGACAGGCTATTTATCGGGGGGAGGGCGAATCCGGAATTAGGGACAGGCTGTTTATCGGAGGGCGAAGAGGGCGGTTCAGGGCGATGGCTTTCAGGCTGGCATCGGGGAGAAAAGAAGGCGAAGATGCCAAGCCATGAAACCGGGTCGCCTGCGGGCGGTCCCACCGTTCTCAACCACCAACCTTCCCGTACCTGCATGGAAACCCTTTTCAGTATCATGGTCGGCGTCGGGCTGAGCGCCGCCTGTGGATTTCGGGTCTTCGTCCCGCTGTTCATCATGAGCGTCGCCTCTTGGTCCGGCCACCTCACCTTGGGGGAGGAGTTTGCCTGGATGGCGTCTCCGGCGGCCATGGTGGCCTTCGGCACGGCCTGTGTACTCGAAGTCGGAGGTTATTATGTGCCTTGGCTCGACAATCTCCTCGACACCATCGCCACCCCGGCCGCCGTCGTGGCCGGCAGCATCGCCTCGGCTTCGCTGATCACCGATATGTCCCCGCTCATGCAGTGGTCGGTGGGCATCATCGCCGGCGGCGGCGCGGCCGGCACCGTCCAAGCGGCAACCGTGGCCGTTCGCGGAGGGTCATCCGCCACCACCGGAGGGCTGGGCAATTTCGCGGTCTCGACGGGCGAATTGGCCGGTGCGGCCGGCACCGGGATTTTGGCGATCGTTGCCCCGATCATTGCCCTCACCCTCGTCTTCCTCTTCGTGCTTTTTGTGGCTTGGTTTTTCTGGCGGATCTTCCGCCGACCCCGCACCGCGGATGGCACCACCGGCACCACCTCTCCCAACCCGCCAGCCACTTGACTTGGCGCCGCCTCCGTTGCCGCTCCTTCCAAAGCCCCATCAGTCGACAGGTTTTGCTTTGCGTTCGTGCCTTGGTGCATGCTTGATCAAACCCCGCTTCAAACCGGACTTCGCCTAGGTTTTCATGAATTCCCTCACCCGTACCTTTTTCTTCGGACTGCTCTTCACTACTTGCACGGTTTCCTGGCTTTCAGCCAAGTCCGCCCAGGAAACCCTCGCCGACCGCCTCGCGACTGCGGAGTACGTGCTCGAGCAGATCATGGAAAACGAGCAGACACGCATCCCGCGGGAGCTGCTTCGCGAAGCCCGGGGCATCGTTCTCCTCAACCACTACCGGGGCAGCTTTATCTTCGGGGGCCAAGGCGGAGCGGGCGCTCTGGTCTGCCGTCATCCGGTCACCGGTGAATGGGGACCGCCCGTTTTCATCACCACCGGAGGCGCCAATTTTGGCCTCCAGGCCGGCGTCAAGGAGATCAATACCGTTTACCTGCTGATGGACGACGAGTCGGTCCGCAAGGCCTACTCCGGGCGCTTTCGCATCGGTGCGGACGCGGCCGCTGTGGCCGGGCCGGTGGGACCGACCGAGGAGAATTTTCCCATCTACGACGAGCCGGTGTTCGTCTACTCCAACTCCCGGGGTTTGTTTCTGGGCGCTGCCTTCAAAGGCGGCTGGATCGCTCCCGACCAGCGCAGCACCCGGCGATTCTACAACACGCGGGATTCTATTCCCGAGGTCGCGCTGGGCACTTGGATCCAGGTGCCGTCGGCTGGGCAGTCTTTGCTTGACCGCATCCGGGCTTACGAAGGCCGCTGATCGGCCCGGCAGACTCCGGTGACCAGAGGCGACCCTCCCGGGCGGCCGACCAAGGTCTAAGATCAGTGGCGTTTGCCGCGCCGCAGGATGTCGATCGTCACCCAGATCCCGAGGATGGCCGCGAGGAGATAGCCGATGATGCCGAGGGCGGGATAGCCGAAAAGGTAGGGCCGGATGCCCGTGGTGATGATGAGCGAGGAACCGATCAGCAGGGATCCCAGGATCACTCCGAGCGTGATTTTGTTGCTGGCGGCGTTGATGGAGTCCTCCAGGCCAGCCAGTCCCTTGTGCTGAAGGTTGACGGTGAGGTTGTCGTCTTCCAACCGCTGAAAGATCCGGTGCAGTTCGCCCGGGATTTTCTGAAAGACATCGAAGGCTCCCCGCAGGGTGAGCAGGCAGCGCCGGTAAAATTCCTTGGGATGGTAACGCTCGCCATGGAGCCGCTTGAGCGCCGGCTTAAAGGCTTTCTTGAGATCAAACCGCGGGTCGAGACGGTTCCCCGCCTCTTCGACCGACAGGACGGCTTTGGCCATGAGGGAGTAATCCCGGGCCAGGTCGATCCCGTTTTGGCCGAAGATGAAGAGGAGGCGCAGGAGCGCCCGGCCGACTTCCCCCTCGCCGGTACCCGGGTTGAAGTACTCGCGCAACCCCATCAGCACCTCTCGCTCCATCTGTCGGCGGTCAACCCGGATACCCGACCGCGAAAGCGACTGCCCAATCTGCACCACGCGCTCCGCATCGCCCTGCAGAAAGGCGGTGAACAGGTCCACCAACGCATAGCGCATCTCGCGGCTGAGCTGCCCGGTGAGGCCCCAGTCCAGCAGGCAGAGCCGTCCTTCATCGGTCACGAGGAGGTTGCCGTCGTGCGGATCGGCATGGAAAAAGCCGTTGAGCAGGATCTGGTGGAACAGCGATCGCGCACCGACCAAGGCCAGTTTGCGGGCGGTCGGAGAGCCAGGCTCGAAATCGGAAAGCCGCCGGCCCCGCACCCGCTCCATCACCAGGACCTGCTCGCCCGACCACTCCTCAATGATCCGGGGCGCAAAGATTTCCTCAGGATTGGGGTTCTGCAGATTGAAGAAGAGGCTGCTGCGGGCTTCATGCCGGAAATCCAGTTCGCGCTCCACCCCACGGCGCACCTCCTCCAGGATCGAGGGCAAATCGTAGGGCTTTAGCTCCTCCACATTTTCGTGCACCTGGCGGGCCATCCAACCCATGATGTCGAAGTCGGCTTCGATGACTTTTTCCATCCGCGGACGCTGGATTTTCACCGCCACTTCCTCGCCCGTGGCCTTCAGACGTGCGAAATAAACCTGCGCCAGCGAGGCACAGGCCACCGGCTTCTCATTAAAAGCACTAAACACCTCCTCCAGGGGACACCCTATCTGGGCTTCCAGGATTGCTTTGTATTCGGCGAATTCCTGGGGGTTGACGCGGTCCTGCAGCTTGCGCAACTCGAGGATGAGCGGCGCAGGCAGAATGTCCGGCCGCATGCTCAGGAGCTGTCCGAACTTGATGAAGGTCGGGCCGAGTTCTTCGGCCACAATCCGGATCCGCTCCCAGATGCTCTTCCGCTCACGATCGCCCTGGCCCAGGAGATTGGTGAGGGCGGAGGGCAGGTTGATGCGCTGGAGGAGATCGTCGAAGCCGTTGCTTACAAGCACGGCGACGATTTCCTTCGCGCGCACCAAGTGGGTTACCAAGTCGAAAGGACCCATCATTGGTAGGATCGCCGACTCGGTTGGATCTTGCGCCGGCGCAAAACGCCTGCCCAAAGGAAGCGGACCGAAACGGCCACGACCTCAGGAATCGCTTTTGGAGGATTTTTTTGTGCCGCTGGTCTTGGAGTCCTCAAGATGAGCCTCGAGGGCGGCCACGCGGGCTTCGAGCAAATCAATGCGCTCTCTGTTTTTCCCGGAAACCTGGTCAACAAGTTTCTCGATCCGCTTTTGCAGGGCCTTGGAGGCGGAATCGAACTCCTTTTTCCCATCCTCGGATATGCGGGCGGCTGTCTCACGTGCCTCCTCGGCGGAAATCTTTCCTTTCTCCACCAGTTCATTGAGGGCGGCTTCGGCTTTTTCTTTGGTCAGAACGGCGGCGCCCACGCCGGCCAGCATGGTTTTTTTTATGAGGTCGAGCATAGGTTAATGATCATGGAGGGTAAGCGACTGGGCGGCAATGTTTTCCTTTGGGCGGGCCGCCTGGGGGGCGGACCGCAGGCCAAACTCACGTTTGCGGCTCGGCTTCCACAATGGCTTCAGGATGATAGCATTCGAGGCGGTGAAGGGCTCGCCGCAGGCTCTCGGAATGGCGTGCCGCCACGGTTGGTTTCCAGACTTTGTAAACGAATCGCAGCAGGGCGCCGTTGTAGTCGGGGCCTACCGCAGCGCGTCTCCCCGCAGCCGGGAGGAGTGCGCGCCGCAGTTCCGCATGCGGGGATTGGCGGGTTAGCGCGAGGAGAGCGGCCTTGGCATCAGGTTCCGCATCGGGATCGGACGGAATGACTTCTGGCTTGATCCCGAGAAACCGCCCCAACCCCTTCCGGTGGGCCAGCAGCCAGGATTCCGCTTCCCGCACCGCAACCCGGAAAAGAAGGTTGGGATGGAGGGCTTCCGGCAACCATTGGCGCAACAGCAGAGCCGGACAGGGGTTCTGATCAAGATCCGTCATGACGACAAAACCGATCCGCCGGGCCGCCCGGTTGAAAGCGGGAAGACGCTTCTTGATGAAGCCATAGCCCTCGTGGCCGAGGACCGCGTGAATGTCATACCAGAGCGGATACTCGCTCAACATGCGCCGGAGCAGTCCTTCGCTGAGCAGATCCTCCACCACAAGGATGATGGGCAGAGCCGTTTTCACGGAATCAAACCAAGTTCCTGCAATCGGGAGGGAGCGGTCCGCGGCAAAACCACTTCTCCCACACTCAATCCCTCTTCCAGCAGAGCCTTGATCTCGGGTATCTCACCCGCCACCACCACCCGCGCTTCTCCTCCGGACTGGGGCAAAAAAAGCACCACCTCGCTGGCATCAATGCCGGAGTCGGCCAGCAGCTCCGCGCTGTGGGAACTGAGCATGATCTGTGTATCCCCGCCGAGGCGGTGAAATATGCCCGCGAGGTGGCGGATGACCGCCGGCCCCAAGGCCGCTTCCGGCTCTTCCACCAGCAGCAGTTGGTGCGGGGCCAGCACGGAAGAGATCAGGTGAAGCAGGCGATAGGTTCCCTCGGAAAGTTCATCTGAGGAGGCCCGCATCGAGCCCGCTTTCCCCACGGCAAAGTGTGCTTCGACTTTGGGCCGAGGAGCCGAGGCGTCGCTGAGCTCGAGTCGCTGGAACCGAGGGACGGCGGATTTCAGAACCGACTCCAATTGTCTCAGGCGAACAGTGCGGAGGCGTTTGGGCAGACCGTTCAGGAGGGAAACGATGGCCTCGGAGGCGGCATCGGAGCCCTCGGCGGCGGCCAGTTTTCCGGCGGGTTGGCAGTAGCCGGTGGAGGCAAAAAAGTCTCTGATGGGACGGAAGGAAGCATTCGCCAGGGGAGACTCCAGGCAGGTTACGCTGAGACGCTCCGGATCGCGGTGGTCCGCGGCATCGGGACGGTTCAGAAGCAAACGGTTGTTCCGCAGTACGCGCTCATAGGCGACCTCTGTCCGTGGACTCCGCGGCCCACCTTTGGCATGCATACCCAACTCATAGTGCCAACGGGTGCGGGCCTCATCCTCGAATGCGAAGTGGAGCTGCAAGGGTGCATTGGTCCGGGTCGGGCGTTGGCGGACGCCGGCCAAACCGAGTCGGTTGGCCAGTGCTGGGAGCAGTCCTCCGGCCGGACGGCAGACCTCATGCATGAAGCGAAACACATCGAGGAAGTTCGATTTCCCCGAGGCGTTGGGACCGACCAGAAGGATCCGTGGTTGGAGATCAAGGCGGAGGCTGGGCAGGTTCTTCCACCGGCTGAACTCCACTTTGCCAAGGCGCATGCTGAATCCTCCACCAATCATCCTCCTCGTCAACCACAAATTAGGGACAGGCTAATTATTCTTGCCAATCATCTGATATTGCATTCCTTGGCTTTGATGCGAATTCGCCGCGCAAAGCTAACCGGCCAGACCGCCACCTACCACGTAATCACCCGCACCGTCGCTGGCCAACCCCTCTTCGGCCCCACCGAAAAAGAGGTCTTCCGCAAGATGATCCACAAGCTGGCCGCATTC
>REEB01000173.1 GCA_007695295.1 Puniceicoccaceae bacterium | reverse complement strand
GGTGATCTCCGTCGGAAGCGCTGTCGATGTCACCTTCCTTGGCACAGTGAAGGTTACCCCCACTATGGTCCTGCTGTCCGCTGGTGTTCCCAACCTCGTTGGTTCAATCCAGCCGGTTGATGGTTTGACACTTGGCAGCAGTGGAATCGGCCCCTCGATGGACGATTTTGCCGACTCCGTGACTTACTACTCTGCTGATGGAGCTCTCTCCTCCGACGCCGTCTATCTTACCTTCGGTGGCATGTTCATCGACGATGATTTCGAAGATCAAAGTGATGTAGGCGTTCCTTCCGTCAATGGGCTTGTCTTCTCAGTTTCTTCCGACAAACTCGTCTCCCTTCCTGGAACCGTTGTTTCTCAGAACTAACAATCTCACCACATCCGGATTAAATCTCAATACCCTCCACCTATGAAAGTAACTAAATCTATCCTCGCAATCAGCACTGCGTTATTCATTCCTGTCTTGGCCTTTGGTCAAGCAGTGAACCTTACTCTCCAGCGCGAGCTGTTCTCTCCTGCCCTTCCCAGCAACGCTTATGTCGGAGTCCTCAAAGCTGACGCCAGCATTGGGGCCGCACAGGAGCTTGGTGGGCTTGTCATGGAAGGTGTCTCTCCTTTCGAAAACTTCCTCTCCTTGGTTGATCTCTTCGATTGGAACCACACTGTTTCCGCCCGGCCCGCTGAATTCCCCGTTCACTTCTCGCAGAACAACATGGCTCTGCCTGAAGGCGCTCGCCCCTTCGTTCTCTTCACTACCTCCCCCATCGACCAGATCACCTCGGATGATATGGCCGGCCTCTTTACCACCAGTGTGTTTCGGGTTGCTCCTCTTGGTGCAGATGCCCTGACCACTGCCCGTTTGGACACCGCCGTGTTGGGCCGAGTCGGTAGTTATGAACTTGTCGCCATCCCCGAGCCGAGGGTCTTCGCCCTGCTGGCCGGTCTTGGCGCCCTTGGATTTGTTGTTATCCGTCGGTTCCGTAAATAAGCGCTAGCGAACTTCGCTAACTCGGAAAGCCGCAGGCGAAAGCCTGCGGCTTTTTGCTGCCTTCAGCAACCGGCGCTTTCTGTCGATGTCTGAGCCATGGTGACCATGCCCCGACGCATCTTCGCCGCCTTCGCTTTGGGGGCGGCTTTCCTGCTTCCCGCCGGACCCGGCCTGCTGGCCTCCGCCGGCGTCAACTTCAACAATCTCACCGAGGGCAGCCCTCTGCTTGCGGACAGCGACGGCACCCTCCTGCCGGTCGGCAGCCTTGTCCGGATCGGCTACCTGGTGCCGGATGCGGCGCCGGACGCGCTGATTTCAGGTGCTTCGGTCGAGGCAGCCAGCTGAGGAGGTCTTCGTCACCCTCGGGAGCGGCCTGATCGGTCAGCCCGATTCCGTGGCTGGCCCCGGCGAGACCCTGCGGCTCCTCTCGAATGTCTCCACGCCTCCCAACGCCCGACTGGCGGTCTGGATCTTCAACCAGCCCGAGGCCGAGCCGGTGGGTGAAGCCTCCGAGTGGCTGATTTTCAGCCGGGACAACTGGCTCCTGCCCGCCCTCGGAACCGTCACCTTGAACGCCGCCCACGTCGAACCGGCGGACATCCTCCGCGGTTCTCTAGCCGACGGCCAGCTCCGCACGGCTCCGCTCGAACTTCCGCCGCCTCCTTTAATCCCCACGCCGCCGGCATCCGCCAGTCTGGTGGCCGGACAAACCGCTCTTTTCACGGTTGATCCCGAGGGAACAGGCCCTTTCACCTTCCAGTGGTTTCGCAACGGTCAGCCCATCGCTGGAGCCACTGAGAGCAGCCACCGGATTCCCTTCGTGTCCCCAGGACAAGCCGGTGCATATACGGTGGAGGTCTCCGGCCCCGGCGGCACCACCATCAGTGAGGCCGCCACGCTTGCGGTGAGTCCGGCGGCGGAGTTGATCAACCTTTCCAGCCGCGGCCAGAACCTGCTCGGATCCGAGATCATGATCGCCGGTTTTGTGCTCGGCGGCTCGGAGGTACGGAGCGTTCTGCTCACCGGCAAAGGTCCGTCCCTGGCCGATTTCAACCTCACCGGGCTGCTGCCCGACCCGACGCTCATCCTCTTCGACCAGAATGGCCAGGAGATCGCCCGCAACACCCGCTGGGAGGAAGGGCCGGACAGCGACCTCATCGACGACAGCGGTTTCGCCCCCAACCGCGAAACCGAGGCGACGCTACTGGCCACGATCGAACCGAACCGCCCTTACACCGTCCATCTGCGCAATCTCGGCAACGAAACCGGCATCGGCCTGGTCGAGCTCTTCGACCTCGACCGCATCGCGGGCGTGTCCGGTAATTCGCGCCTGATCAATCTCTCCATCCGCGGCAAAGTCGAGGGCGGGAGCAAGATCATGATCGCCGGGTTTGTCATTGACCACGTCGGCGGTCCGCGCCGTTTGCTTATCCGTGGCGGCGGGCCTTCGATGGCGGCCTTCGGTGTGGCCAACCCGCTTCCCGATCCGGTCCTCTCGGTCTGGAATGCCGATCGCGAGCGGATCGACCTTAATGAATACTGGCGCGATCATCCCGAGGCCGAACTGATCGAGTCGACTGGTTTTGCACCCGGGGACGACCTGGAGGCGGCACTCCTCATCACCTTGGAACCGGGAGCCTACACGGTGCAACTCCGAGACTCGGAAAACCGCCCCGGCATCGGTCGGATCGAGTTGTTCACCCTGCCCTGAGTTCGTACCTACCGTCGTGAGACGGTGGGATTTCGCCAGCAGTCCCGGACGGTTGGTCCCGGCCAGTCCCCACCGCGCGACCCCGGCCGCCGCACCCGCCGAAAGCGCTCCGCGCTTCCGCTACGCCCGCCCCTGGCCGCCGCCGCATTCAAGACCCGTCGCCGCCACCGTAGCGGAGCCGCGGAGCGGCTTCGGCCCTGCCCCGCGACCCCGGCTGTCGAACCCGCCGAAAGCGCCCCGCGCTTCCGCTACGCCCGCGCCCCTAGCCGCCGGCGCTTTCAAGACCTGTCGCCGCCACCGTAGCGGAGCCGCGGAGCGGCTTCGGCCCTGCCCCGCGACCCCGGCCGCCGCACCCACCGAAAGCGCTCCGCGCTTCCGCTACGCTTCCCCGGCCGCCGCCGAAAGCGCTCCGCGCTTCCGCTACGACAGGATCGCGCCCGGTCTTGTCGGCAGTGCCAGCCTTGGATGAGCAGTTGTTTTTCCTGCTCGCTTCCCTCTCAGACCTCATGGCTCTGGTAGCGCATTATGCCCGCTGGATTCAACAACGTGATGGCCTTGCCCTCGACGAGGATCAGGCCCTCGTCGCGAAACTTGGCCAGGGTTCGGGAAAGGGTTTCGCTGGCCACGCCGAGTTGCGCGGCGAGGGTCTTTTTGCTCATTTCCAAGTGTACCACCGCGGGGGTGGCGCCACTCGGCGACCCGGCTTGGCGGAGCAGCCAACTCGCGAATCGGGCCTCGATCTGCTTGAATTTGAGATCCTCGATGAGCTGAACGAGGTGCTTGAGGTGGAAACTCATGGAACCGAGCATCCGCAAGGCCAGCTCCGGTCGCCGACGGATCAGCTCGCGGAAGTCGTGCTTGCGGACCAGAACCACCTGGCTGCTCTCCAAGGCGATGGCATTGGCCGGGTAAGTGTCCACCGTGGCCAAGCCGACCTCGGCAAAGGATTCCGGCGGGTGGAAGATACAGATGACCTGCTCCTTGCCCTCGGAGCTGATCCGGTGGATGTTGATTGAGCCACGGCGCAGGACGTAGAACCCTTCGGAGGGATCGCCTTCCCGGAAAAGGTACTCGCCCTTGGAGAGGGACTTGAGCGCACAGGCATCGACGACTTCCGCCAGTGCGGTCGGGTCGAGGTCGGTAAACAGACGACAGCCCCGTAGTGCTTCCGCGATGGCCGCCTGCCGAAATGCACCGGTATCTCGACTGGTGAGGGGCATGGCACAGTTCTTCGAGTCTGCTTGATCCGAATCAAGGAAAAAGCCCGTCCGACACCGTAGGGTAGGGTCATGACCTTACCACCCCCTGTTGAATTGGACGTCCGATCGGTGCTGGCCTCAGGCGGCAGTCCCCTGCCCATGATCCTGGCCAAAGTTAATGAGCTGGCCCCCGGAGATTGCCTTCGTCTCCTGGTGCCTTTCGAGCCCACGCCACTGTACCGGATGTTGGCCGAACGCGGCTGGGCGCACATCATCGAGCCCCGCGGGGCTGAGGAAGTGGCGGTGACCTTTTACCAGCGTTCCAGCGAGGAAGAGCCTGAGGAAATCCTCGATCTGCGCGAGTTGACTCCGCCGGAGCCGATGAGCCGGATCCTGCAGCGGCTGGCGGGGCTTCCCCCGGGAGCGCGGCTCGGCGCCTGGACCCGTTTCCGGCCGGTGCACCTGCTCGACATCCTGGAGGAGCGCTCTTGGCAAGGCTCCTCCCGCGAGGCACCCGAGGGTTACTGGGAAACGATGATCACCCGTGGGGAGGACCCGAAGTGAAGGCCGGCCGCACCTTCTGGCGGCAGGCTCTCCTGACCCTGCCCTTCTTCGCATTTGGCTTCCTTTCCTTTGCGGTCGTGCTGGCGGTCCTGCTGGGCCGTCCCGATCTGTTGACGGGAGAAGCCAACCAACCCGCGCTGCTGGCATTGGTGCACCTGTTTTTCCTTGGCGGAGTGGCTTCGATCATCTTCGGCGCCGCCTACCAACTCATCCCCCTGATCGCTGAAACCCGCCTGCGCAGCCTGACGCTCGCCCGGATGCACCTCGTGTTGCATGCCGTTGCTCTGCCCGGGATGGTGGTGGGCTTCTGGCGGGAGGACTACCTTATCGTCGCGCAGTGGGGCTGGCCGGTTGCGCTGGGCATGCTGTTTTTCGTGCTCAACCTTGCGGCGACCTTGAACCGCCGCTCTCCCTGGCAGACGGCTTCCATCACCCTCGCCTCGGCGCTGTTCTGGCTGGCGGTGGCGGCGGGTCTGGCCGGGTTCTACCTGGCGAAAACCTACCTGCCGATGCCGCCCCTTGGGGCCGGCTCGATTCTTTCCCTGCACGCAACTGCCGGGCTGATCGGTTTTCTTTTCCTGACCCTCGCCGGAGCCACGTACCGCCTCTTGCCGATGTTCCTCGTCACCGCGACTCGTGGGGGTCTTTGCGGATGGTGGTCGACCCTGGTCGTTAATGCCGGCCTCTTTCTGCTCGTGCCGGCATTGCTGCTGCCGATGGCTGGCGTGACCGGCGTGGCCCTGCTTCTGCTGGCGACCGGGGTGGTGCTGTTTCTGGCCGAGGTGGTCAGCTTGGTCTTGCGCCGTTCGGGGGCGGTCGGCTGGCCGCTGCGGATTCATTTGCTCGGCTTGGCGGGCCTGCTCCCTTTGGCGATCCTGCTCGGCCTGCTCGGCGGAGGCCGCGTGGGTTGGCTCGCCCACGGACCCGAGTTGAATGAAGTGCTGCTGGTGGCATTGTTCGGCTTCGGAGTGCTGGCCCCGTGCATTCTCGGGGTGGCGAATCGGGTGGTCCCGTTTCTGGTTTGGCAGATGCGCTACGCCCATCGGATCGGCCTGGAGGAGGTGCCGGAGGCCGAGTCGATGGCGAATCACTTCTTGGTGCCGGTGGGGTTCCTGCTTTTGATGCCCGTGTTGCCGCTGTTGCTGCTGGGGTTCTGGATGAGCATGCCCGTTCTGCTGCAGATCGGTCTCGGCTTCCTGGCCGCGGCCATGCTGGCGACCCTGCTGAATCTGGTCCGACTGTTGCGGCCGGTCCGGCTGCCGGGGAAGGCCTCTTCACCGGCATCGTCTTGGCCGGATGTCAGTTCCGCACCCAGAAGGTTTGCTGATGCATTGACGCAATAGTTCTGGATTTTGGCAAACTGCTGCGACTTGTGAACCGGCTGCGGGGTAGATGGTAATGCAGGCAGGTGCCTGCAGCCATCTAACGCCAGCAGCCATGAAAACCATCCCATCCCGCTCCATCGATGCGATCGCTCTCGCAACGATGATTCTTCTGGGCATCGGAGCCCTTTCCGCGCCTTTGGTCTCACAGACGCCGTCACTGTCGCTTAACTCCTATCTCGCCATCGTCGCACTGCTCTTTGGTCTCGCCCTCTTGCAGGAAGCAGCCAGGCGACCGATCCACCACAGTGTCCCGCGTTCCGGCGGGTAGTCTCGGTGTCCTCAGCCTGCCAGCAGGTGAAATCCTGATCCCGAGTAACGCATTCCGGCCGGCCCTGACACTGGGGCCGGCTTCGGAATTAATGCGCTGCCGCTTGATGTATTCGGAAACTGCTTGCTGGAAACGGAGAGCAGAGATGGCGCAGCCCTGCAGAGCCAAACCCGCGGCCCTGTCTTTCGCAAAAACCTGATGCGAGGCAGGATAGTTGCGCCAGGAAGGTTTCCGCGCAATGCAGGCTGGCGCCACCTCCTCTTTACGGGTAAACGCGGGCTTGGGTTGTCCTCCTGTGGGAGGTCTGCCTCCCTTGCTCATCACCCCCCCAACTTCATGAAATTCACCGATGGCAACTGGATGCACCAGCCGGATGTAACCGCCCACTATCCCGCCGAGGTGCACGACATTACCCGCGAAGGCGATGCCCTTGTGGTGCATGCTCCGACCCGCCCGATTCGCCATCGTGGCGACACCCTGCAGGGACCCCTCCTTACGATCCGGCTGTTCTCGCCTTGCGAGGGCGTGATTGGCGTCCGGATCGAGCACTATACCGGAGGTCCGGAAACACAGCCCCGCATTCCGCTCCAAAATCTGGATACAACACCGGTCGAAATCGCCGATTCCGCCGATGCGGCCACCCTCACCTCGGGAGAACTCACGGTAAGGTTCTCACGGAAAAACTGGGAAGTGGCCTTCCTTCATGTAGGGCGGATGCTGACCCGCAGCGGCTTCCGCGGCATGGGCTTGATCGAGCATCGGGAGGCGGGGCGTTTCATCCATGAGCAGCTCAGTCTCGGGGTGGGGGAGGCGGTTTACGGCTTGGGCGAGCGCTTCACCGCCCTGGTCAAGAACGGCCAAGTTGTGGAGACCTGGAACAAGGACGGCGGCACCGGCTGCGACCAAGCCTACAAGGCGGTTCCTTTCTACCTCACCAACCGCGGTTACGGGGTCCTCGTCAACGACACCGGGCCGGTCAGTTTCGAAGTCGCTTCGGAAAAGGTCTCCCGGGTCCAGTTCAGCCTGCCCGGTGAACGGCTGGAGTATTTCGTTTTCCTCGGGCCTGAACCCAAGGATGTGCTCCGCCGCCTGACCCGCCTGACCGGACGTCCCGCCCTGCCGCCGGCGTGGTCCTTCGGGCTCTGGCTGACCACGTCCTTCACCACCAACTACAATGAAGAGACGGTCATGTCCTTCATCGACGGGATGAAACAGCGTCAACTCCCCCTGCATGTCTTTCACTTCGACTGCTTCTGGATGCGGGAGTTCAACTGGTGCGACTTCGAGTGGGATCCGCGTGTCTTTCCGGATCCCGCGGGTCTGCTCCGGCGGCTGCACGACCGCGGCCTGCGGGTCTGCCTCTGGATCAATCCCTACATCGGCCAACGTTCTCCGCTCTTCGAGGAGGGGAAAGCGGGCGGCTTCCTGCTCCGCCGGACGGACGGCTCGGTCTGGCAGACCAACCAGTGGCAGCCCGGCATGGGAATCGTCGACTTCACCAATCCCCGGGCCCGCGAATGGTACCAAGGCCACCTCCGCCGGCTGCTGCGGATGGGGGTGGACTGTTACAAGACCGACTTCGGCGAGCGCATCCCCACCGACGTGGCCTGGCATGATGGATCGGATCCGTATCGAATGCACAACTACTACTCCGTACTCTACAATGAGACGGTTTTCGAACTGCTGGAAGAGGAGCGGGGCCGGGGAGAGGCGGTCGTTTTCGCCCGCTCCGCGACCACCTCAGGCCAGCGGTTTCCCGTCCACTGGGGAGGCGACTGTGACTCGACCTACGAATCCATGGCCGAAAGCCTGCGCGGCGGGCTTTCCCTCAGCCTCTGCGGATTCGGCTATTGGAGCCATGACATCGGAGGATTCGAGGGCCTGCCCCGGGCGGACATCTACAAACGGTGGATCGCCTTCGGTTTGCTCTCTTCGCACAGCCGGTTGCATGGCAGTTCATCCTATCGGGTGCCGTGGAACTACGACGACGAGGCCTGCGATGTCCTCCGTTTCTTCACCCGGCTGAAGTGCCGCCTCATGCCCTACCTCTATGGCAGCGCGGTTCAAGCCCACCGCGAGGGCCTGCCGATGATGCGGGCCATGGTTCTGGAGTTTCCGGGCGATCCGGCCTGTGACACCCTCGATCGGCAGTACCTACTCGGGGATGCCCTCCTCGTCGCCCCGGTGCTTTCATCCGGCGGAGAGTGCGATTTCTACCTGCCGGAAGGTCGATGGACGCACCTCCTGACCGGTGAAACGGTGGACGGAGGCCGCTGGCGGCGCGATCGCCACGACTTTCTCAGTCTCCCCCTGTTCGTGCGCCCCGGCACCCTCCTGCCCATGGGAACATGTGAAGACCGGCCGGACTACGCATTTTCTCAAGACGTGCGCTTCCGGCTTTATGAGCTGGCGGAGGGACAGAGCACCGAACGCATCGTGCCCACCCTGACGGGCGAAGACGGGCTGCGGCTGCGCGTGCACCGCCGTGGACGGGTACTGGAAGTCGAGGCCAACCCTTCGGACCGTGCGGACTGGAGGCTGGAGCTGGTGGGTATCCCATCGGTGGCCCGGGTCGAAGGCGGGTCCGCGCAGGAAGGCGACGGGGGCGTGGTCCTTGCTCCCGCGGAGGGAAGTTCCGGGATGAAGATCGAGCTTCATCCTTGATCGTATTTACATAGCGGATACCGACCAGCCTTTCACCAGTCCTCCGCTTCGGCCGGAGTTCCCGGCTGGTGTGCCCCCGTGGGCGGCAGGAATACCGCCAGCCGGGAACCTCCCAGCAGCGGTGGTTGAAGCAGCCCGCACCTGTGGGTTGCGGAGTTCGCGTGGGGCCGTTTACTGCCTTCATGGATCCACTCAGCCATGCGGTCACGGGAGCACTTGTCGCGCAGTCAGCGGCCCATCGGGCCGATCTCGGGCGGGCTGCGCTCATCGGCGGTCTGGCCGGCATGTCGCCGGATCTCGACGCCTTCATCCGCTCGGAGACCAATCCCCTCCTCTACCTTGAGTTTCACCGCCACTTCACGCACTCCCTGGCTTTCGCGCCGGTGCTGGCACTGCTTTGTGCGGTCGTGGCCTGGCCGCTTTTCCGGCGCGGGCTCAGCTTCGCCCGGATCTGGCTCTTCGCCTTTCTCGGAATCCTGCCGCATGGCCTGCTCGATGCCTGTACCAGCTATGGCACAGTGCTGTGGTGGCCCTTCAGCGACACCCGGGTGGCCTGGAGCAATGTGGCCATCATTGATCCGCTCTATACCCTTCCGTTGATCGTTTTCTGCCTCGTTTCTTGGTGGCGGCAACGCCGCTCCGCGGCAGTTTGGGGCGTCGCCTGGGCCGTGGTGTATCTACTTCTTGGAGTCATCCAAAGGGAGAGGGCGGAAGCCACGGCGGCGCTGCTGGCCGAGGATCGCGGGCATACGGTGCTCCGCCTGGAAGCAAAGCCGGCGGTCTTCAGCAATTTTCTTTTTCGTACCATCTACGAGACGGAAAATCACTACCATGTCGATGCGGTCCGCGTTGGCTGGTTCAGCCGGGCGGTCGTCTACCCCGGCCAACAGGTGCCGATCCCGGACGAGGCGGTGCTCTTCGCCGGACTGGAGCCGGGGTTGGACGCTTACCGGGGGGTCGAGCGCTTCCGGATTTTCTCCCACGGGCTGGTTTACCTGGTCGACGGCGATCCCGATGTGCTCGGCGATCTCCGGTATTCGCGCATCCCCAACAGCATCCGCCCGCTCTGGACCATCACCGTCGACCGCGACCGGCCCGACGCGCATGTTGACTACACCATGTATCGGGAAATCGATGACACTATGATGGCGCTTTTCCGCCACATGATGCTGGGGCGGGATCCGGCCGCCCTGCCGGAGGAGACCTCAGGTGCGGGCGAGTTCGGGAATGCGGAAGGCTTTGCCTTCGAGCGGGAAATTTCCGTCGATGAAGAGCAGTGAATCCGGATCGGGCGATTTCGTCCAGGCGAGCCCCAGTTGATCCGGGACGAAGTGAAACCGCACCGGGCGGTCGGCGGAGGGCAGGAAGCCCCGCAACACCTCGGCTCCGTCGACAGCTTCGCGACTGATCACGTCGAACACGTCCAACGGCCCTTCCCCGGCGGAGCGGTCGGCTACCAGCAAAGTGCGATGGCTTTCGTGCCACCAGAGATTGCCACCATGCAGGATGACCGCATGCCAAAGGTGGATCGCGGCACCGTTTGCGACCGCACAGCGCTCGCTGACTGGCTTTCGCGACCGGAGCAGGTCCTCAAGCAGACGGCGGTCGGTGGCATGGGCGACATCCAGTTGTCGCCAGGATGGATCCGGAACGGTTGGGCCTTCGATGCAGGCGGTGAAGGCGGTTTCCGCGACCCGGCGGAAGCCGAAGCGGGGGTAAAATTCCAAGACGGAGGGATTGGCGAAGAGAAACCGGAAATCCGTCCCCTCGCAATGGTGGTCGAGCACATGCCGCATTAGCCGGGCCGCCAGGCCTTGCCGGCGAAACTCCGGCAGGGTGCCCACGGTGCCGAACTGCACCGCTTTCCAGCTCCGGCCATCGAGGCGGACCTCCAGCCGGGACCAGCCGACATTGGCGATCATCCGTGAACCATGGAAAAAGGAGCAGCAGTCGTAGGTGGAATCCCAATACCCGGCTTCCACCCAAGGCCGGAAAGAGAGGCCCTCGAAAACCGCCGGGACAAAGTCCAGCAGGGCGGAGACCGCGTCCCGATTATCCCGGCAGCCGCACCGCAGTTTGGTCCTCTCGTTCATCGGGGGAGAAAGCCGTCGCTCATTCCTCGCCGTCGTAGTAGGCCAGGTTTTCCGAGCGGAGAATCCGGGCCTCGGGAGAGCGAACCAGCCACTTGCCGCTGTCCGGATAGTGGCAGGACTCGCCGACCGGATTGTCCGCGATGACATAGACGACCAAATCCTCGTTCCCGTCGTTGATGAGCTGGTGAGCCTCCCCCGGACTGAAGACAAAGGCGTCTCCGGGGCCGATGGGCGACTCTCCCTCGGCGTGACGCACGCGTCCGGTGCCGACGAGCACATGATAGAATTCCCACTGTGCGCTGTGGGAGTGGAAGGGATAGTTGCATTTGCCCGGGGGGATACGGGCGATTTCGACATCGAAGGGATGGCGTTTGCGCGCGTCGGAAGTCGCTTCCTCGCTGCCGAGGGCGATCGAAACGCCGCGCCATGAGCAGGCGAATTTTCCCTTGGGTGAGGAGTGGGACTCTTCCGGAATAGTGTCGGTGTTGACGATCTTCATGGATTGGCGGCGAGCCCCTCGATGTAGTGGTGGGGGAAATCCGGATCCAAATTGGTGCGGGCGGCCTGCGGGAGAAAACGCTGCCGATGGATGCCGGGGTGGACGGCGAGAGCGGCCAACACGAGGGAACGGTATTCGAGGGCAAAGGGAAACCGCACCATGGCCTCGGCGTTTTCGTCCGATGGATCCGCCATGTAATTGGAGATCAGATACTGGCCGCGAAACTCGAAGGGACGCGCAGCGGCCGCCGTTTCGACGGCCTCCCTGGCGAGGTCGGTTTGCCCTTGGAGGCCGGCGGCAAGAGCAACGATGAGCAGTGCCTGCACCGTCTGGCCGCGGGACTGCCCTGCCAGCCGCAGCGCCTCCCCATGGCGGCCGTCGATCAGAGCGAGCTGGAATGCGTTTAGATCGTTGTCGCCGGTCCGCAGGACCGACCGGTAGACGTTCCAGTCGCGTGCATAGTAGGCGGCCTTGGCACGTGCCTCGGCGATGATGCTGGGGCTGCCCGGAGGCCCGATCGTCTCGTTCACGATCCGCGCAAAAGGACCGACGAGCTCCATGCCCTCTCCAGCGCGCCCGAGTTGCCTGAGGGCAAAGAGTTCATCGGTAAACAGCCTCAGGTCGGCGGGCGTCGCCTGTCGGGCGGATCGGATCTCCCGCAGCCATGTCGCCACGTCGTCGCTTTGGGCCCGGGCCAGCCGTTGGATCCGGCGGGCCGAAAAGTGCTCCGGCCGAGCCGCGAGCACGCGCCCGGCGGCATCGAGTGCTTCCGCAGGGTGTCCGGAGAGCAGGGCCAGCTCCGCACGACGAAACCAGCCGGGAAAGTCACCGTGCTGGCCCGTGCTGGCACGCCGCACCTGATCGAGGGCTCTTCCGATGTCCGTAGTGATGCGGCTCGCCAGGTAGAGGAGGGCGGGATCCTCGCCTTCTTCGGAAAGGAGACGGAAATAGAAATCCTGGAGTCGGGCCGGGGGTTCGAGTTGCAGGAGCAGGTTCTGATAGGATTGGTGCCAGCCCAGGAGGAGCGGGCGGTGCCCGATCATGGGCTCGTAGACCCGGAGGGCGTCCTCAAGTGTCAGCAGGGTGGAGGCGAGGTGGCGGGGCTGGGCATCTTCCGGATTGTAATCGCCGTAAGCCCGCAACAGCCGGATGCGGTCCTCGGTTTTTCCGATTGTGCCCAGTGTTTCAATACGCTGGTGGAGGCTGACGATCCACTCTTGGCGGACACGGGTGCGGGTAGCCCGCTCCCAAGGGCGGACCGCGATGTCGTCGGGAAACGCATCGAAGCTGACATCGGTGGGCGGCACGAGGTGAAGCCTGCGCCCGGCGAAGGCATCGAGGATGGTGTACTCGTCGCGCCCTTCGTCGAAGGGATCCTCGTCCAGGTAAGCGGCCTCCTCGATGACGAGCATGGCCATGCGGTCGGGATTGATGATGATTTGCGGTGGTTTCCAGAGAAAACGCCAGAGGGGGATGTCCGGGGAGAGGGTGAAGGTTTCAGATCCGGTGGGCAGATGAGCGGTGATGGTTTGGGCCCGGTTCCCGAGGGATCGCCGGGCCTTCATTCCTTCACCCAGACGATGGCTCTCACCCGCAACTTCGATGACATAGGTCTGGGGTGCGCCGCCGACAAAGTGCCACTTGGCCTGTCCGGAGCGCCAGACAAGGACCGTGGCAAGCGGGATGGCAAATGCAAGGATCACCGTCGTGACGGCGAGAAAAGCGGCGGTCCCGGTGCGGAGACCGGCCCGGTCCGCGGGGCTCGGCTGGACCAAACCCACGACCCCGGCCAACTCATGAGTGACATCACGCCCGCCCCGCAGGCAGCCGTAAAGGGCCCGCCCGGTGTAGTAGGGCCCCCGGGGGAGGGCCCACCAGCCAGCCGCCAGGCTCAGGAGCACGTAGGGCAGCGCGGCCGCCAGAGCCTGCCGCGGCTCGATGAGGCGCACGCTGGACTCTCGGATGCGGGCACTCACGATACTGCCCACCGCGTAAGGATAAACCACGGCACGCTTGCCGGCCGCGAGTTCGTCGCGGACAAAAGCCGGTGTCCATTCGGAGGGGACTTTCAGGGAAGGTGACGGCATGAAGAGTTGTTCAATGGTTGGTTCAGTCGGGCCTTGGAAAGGCTCCTCGAAAAGGTCAGAGCAAGGGAAGTCTCACCAAGCCGGTCCGTTGAGATCAATCCTTCCGGCCGGCCAGGGACCGTCCGCGGGGAATACCATGACCCACTCGTCCCACCAAGGGTTGGCGATGGAGCCTTCGGGATGTCGGCCGTTGATGAAGGTGTTGTGGACCTCGGTGGCGCCCAGCCTGCGGTAGAAGCCGGGCACTCCGGTCTGAAATAGGCAGATCGCAGTCCCGGTCTCCGGCTGATCGGCAAAGGCGGCGGCGACCACTTGCCTGCCCAGGCCGCCACCGCGCAGGTCCGGGGCAACGCAGACCCCCGCGAGGGCGGTGACTTCGACAGGACCGCCGGTGGTCAGGATGGTGCGCGGAAACGTGATGGCATGGGCCGCCACCCGGTCGTCGGTCATGATGATGTAACGCCTGCGGCGCTGAAAGTCGGGCACGCTCCGGCGGACGGTCCGCTCCTCCAAAAACGCCTGCAGCGCGTTTTCCAAGTTGAACTCCTGCGACGGCCAAGTCGCCTGCAGGAGTTGAAGGATGCCGCGGTAGTGGGTCGGTTCGATGGTGGTGTCACGCAAACGCTTCAGGGCAGTCATGGGGTGCCAAGGGTCAAACACGGTGCCGCGGTGGAGTCACTCCGAAAACAACCGCCACCACGGATCGATTTGATCAAATAAATGGGTCTGGATGCACGAACTGCGGGGAGGCGCTGACTTTAGCCACCTGCGTATGGGGCCATGCTGGCGGAGCGTTTCACCGCGACCCAGCGGTTCGTCATCCCACCCATACCCACCCATACCCAACCTGCTTTTTACCCTATGAAACCCCAAGCCTTTCCAAAAGGTCCGGCACGGTCCGCTTTCACCCTGATTGAACTCCTGACGGTCATCGCCATTATCGGCATCCTTGCCGCCATCCTCATCCCCGTGGTCAGCAAAGTCCGCGAAAGCGCGCGCTGGTCCCAAGGCTTGAGCAATCTGCGCCAGACCACCATGGTCAACCTCAACTACGCCGCCGACAACAATGGCTGGCTTATGGGCGATGGTCATTGGCATCAGAACGGTCTGCCCACTGGCCTCAGTCAATGGGCCGTGCTGACCAACTACCTCAATAATCGAGACCTCAGCCAGCCGGTGCCTGCGGGCGGTATATCCACCGTATTCCTCGATCCCTCCAACCGCAACAGGCCGGAGAACAGCACCAACCACTTCGCCTACCTCCAGGCCTTCACCAGCTATATGGGCTCCGGCGGCGGGAACCGGCTCCAATCTCCTGAACACCGCCACTTAATGCGATTTGCCAATGTCAACAACCACCGTGAACCGGCCGGCCAGGTCTTGGCCGCCGACACCATGGGCCCGGGTGCCGGAACCTTCTGGATGGGCAATGGCCCGGGAGTGCACTACAGCCAGTGGTCCGGCGTCTGGAGCGGCGTCGCCACCGCGGATCCCAACCGCGTCGTCCCATTTGATCCCAACGAAACCATCAACGGAGCGCTCCGCATCACCGACGGGCGGACCAAGCTCGGTTTCATGGACGGGCATGTTCGGACCCTGCCGGTCGACCAACTCATTGAGGGCATTTTCAATCCTCTCTATCAGAACTGACACTTCGCCTTCTCCGCTCGGCTGAGACCGTGGCGGAGGAGGGATTCCCCGGCGCTTCCGCGACCTCTGGTCCGGAAGCGTTTTTTTCTGCGGCAATGATCACTTCCCAGGAGTGCTCCTAGAGGGGCCATGGTGCTGTTTCCTCCCTGCCCCCGGGATCCACCCCACCCAGGGTAAAGTGCTGCGGTGCCTCTGCGGGTCGCCCTGCGCTCAAGCCTTGGGTGTGGCTTTATAAATTCTGAGCGCCAGCGGCCAATGAACCGCCTTGGCCGCGGCGTTCCAGCACCGGCCGAGTTTTTCCGCCAAAGGCTCGGTCGGATCCATGCCCTGCGCCTCTCTGAAATAGCGGACCGCTGACCACGATCGCAGGTGGGCGAGGTAGTCTTCGGCCTTCCATTGCGCCGTGGCCGCGAACGATGGCGCCTTCAGCTCGGGAAGGGAAAGAGCGAGATCTCGGTACTCGCCATGGAGGAGCGCACTCCGATCCGGCCACCAGGGTGCCAGGGTCGCTTTGAGCAACTCAAGGTGTTGGTCGACCGTTGGATCGACCCGCGGCCAGAGGTAACCCCAGACGGCCAGGATGCCCCCGGGTTTGAGAACGCGCCGTGCCTCCTGTTCGAACCGTTCCAAGTCGAACCAGTGCACGGCTTGGGCGACGGTGATCAGGTCGGCCGAAGCGGCGGGGAGGCCGGAATCCTCCGCCAGGCCCGGCCGGAAGCTGATCCGAGGCAGGGTGGGGGCAAGGGCGAGCAGTTCGGGGCTGAGGTCGGTGGCGACGACTTGGTCGAAGTGCCGGGCCAATCCGGTGGCGGCCTGTCCCGTCCCTGTGGCACAATCCCAGGCCAGCTCATGGGCGGGGCAGAGGTCGGCCAAAAATGAGTATAGGTTCGCCGGGTAGCGAAGACGACCGCGCGCATAGGCTCCCGCCAATGGGGAGAAGTGGTCCTCGGGCGGCTTGCTCAAACCGGGGGGGGCGGTTCCGTGGCACTGTAACAATGCCAGCGGACTTTGCTTTGGCCGGGGCGCGCCTTCCGCTCGAAGTAGAGCCGCGCCCGCCGCCCGTCCGGGGTTTCGACTTCAAACCAGTGTTTGCGCGTATAGCGCTCTCCGCTCCCGTGGCTGCACGGCCCCGTTTCGCGCCAGCGGCGGATGACTTTTGCGATCGTGAGGGTGTCGCGACCGCTGCGGAAAGCCGCCGGCAGGCCCGGTTCGCCTCGGGCCAGACCGCCGACGTCGAAGCTGCCTTGGAGCGGTGTCAAAGGCCGGCCGATGAACTGATAGTCGTGCTCTGCGGGGATGTCCGGATTTCCGGGGGTGTCGGCGGGGATCTGGGCATTCATGCGGTGGGGAACGGGGTTTTGCGGTTGTCTACGCCGACGTCGCCAGGACCGCCAGCCCGAAAGGAGGGAAACGGAACCGCTCGGCGGGCCGGTCCTGGAGATCGAACTGTTGCGGTGGACGGGCTGAATCCCATTCGAGCACAAGTCGCAGGTATTTGGATACAAAACCCGCCTCCACTGGCCGGTCGGATTCGTTGAAGAAGATGAGGTGGTCGCGGCCGTCTTTCCTCACCCGGCGCTGGCGCAGGGTGGGATGGGATCCGTCCAAAACCGGGCGGCATCGGGTGAGGCCGCCGATGTGGTCGAGTGGTGCGGCGCCCTCCGGCCCAGCCGGTGCCAGGCCCCCGAAAACCGCCAGCCGCTCCGCCACCGCCGGTCCGGGCGGTGCAGCGCAGACAACCGCCCGGAAGGTCAGCGGACCGATCCGCACCGAATCTGCGTTCACCTCAGCGGCCCCGAGGAGATCGCTCTCCTCGAGATAAAGGAAGTCGACCTGGTGCTCGAAGAGGTCTTTGGCCGGCTGCCAGGGCAGGCCTTCACCGCTGGCGAGGAGAGCGACGTCGCAGACGGTTTCGCTGTCGGTGTTGAGCCAGCAAAGGTAGCGGGCACAGTCGGCGAAGGGGCGGAAGCGCGGCCACCAAGGCTGGTTGGGGCCGACGTCGGGGGGACGTTCGGTGAGGCGTGGGCCGCGGGTCGACCAGTAGAAGGCGTGGGGAATGAGCAGGTTGCAGCCGCGCACGGCGAGCCACCAGGTGAGTCGCTGCATTTCCTCGAAGGTGAAGTCCGGTCCGTAGGCGCCGCAGTATTCGTTGGCGTTGCGGCGGGCGCCGGTCAGCACCATCGCGGAGGCGGCGGCTTTGGCTTGGGTGGACTGGGGGCCTTCGAGGCCGGAGGGTTGGCCCGGCTCGACCCACCGCCAGACGAGATCCTGGCCGGGGATTTGGAAACAGCGCAGGTGGGCGAGATTGTCCGGCTCGTCGGGATGGCCGATGAGGTTGATGCCGTGATCCGCGCACCAGCGGGCCAGCGGGCGGTAATAGCTTTCCTCGAGGCAGCGTTGGAGGCCGCGGTGGTAGGCGCGGCGGAGCTGGGCGGCATCGGGAAAGGTGTCGTCCCAGAGGGCGGGAAGGGAAGGGGTGAAGTCCCCGCCGAGCCAGTCGCTCAGGGTTTTGACAAAATTCAGGTTGCCGGGCCGGAAGCTTTTGTCGCCGAGCCGTCCGAGCAGGGAGGGTTCATCGGTGAAAACACCTGCGACGGGTTGGCCGAAGTAGTCTCCGAAGCGGAGGGCATAGGCGTCATAGGATTCCTCGATGAAGACGCGCACGGCCTCCGGATTGAGGATGTCGCCGGCGAGGGGTGCTTCCTCGAGGCGGTCGTCGTGCGGGGTGCCGGGGGGCGGCTCCTCCCGGTAATGGAGGCCGCGGATGGTGGCGTGGGTTTTTCGGTCGACAATAAGGGTGCGCCGGCCCCCGGCGTCAGTGAAGTCGAGGACGAGGCGGGCGTCATCCCCGGGGCGGAAAAACGCCTGCCAAGGCTGCTGCGCTTCACCGGCCGCCACCACCACCCGCTGGAGTCCGCGGTTGGCGAGGGCGGGATCGCGCGCCACCACCCGTCCCGATGCCGAGCCGCTTGGATACATGCCTTCATCGTAGAGGTAAACGACCAGGCCGCGGCGCCTGGCTTCGATGAGTGCGGTCTCCATGAAATCGAGGAGTTTCGGACTCATCCAGCCGCAGTCCTTGGGCAGGCCGACGCGGGGGTGGAGAATGAACCCGCCCACGCCATGGTCCTCGAAGTCCGCGATGCGGCGCCGGATTTCGGCATGGTCGAGGTGGTCGTTCCAAAACCAGAAAGGCGTCAACCCAAACTCGTGGTTCGGCCAGGGCGCGGGGTAGGCGGGCATGGCAACGGGATAGGGAGGCCGCACTTTCATGGCCAGACCGATCCCGGGTTTGTGGCCTGACTGTCCGAATCGTCCTGATGGAATTGTTCGAGGAAATCCTCCAGAAACCGACGGCCCGCCTGCTTTTGAGCGGCCTTCATCGTCCCGCTGTCCTGTCCTTTAAATACACCCTTCCCCATCATCGCGCCCCGCCCCCCTGCCATCTTGTATTCAGATATGAACCACACTCTGCTTCCCATTCGCCCTTTGCTTGCCGCTTGCACCGGCCTGCTTCTCGCCGCCGGCCTCCACGCCGCTTCGTTTCCTTGGCAGGAAACCCACGCTCGTCCGCTGCCCACGGGCGAGCTGGAGTACACGCCTGCACCTTTTGTCTTCGAAGCCGGGGACTCTGTGTTCCACATCGACCACTCCGCCGGCGACGACGCCAATCCAGGCACCCGCGAGCGCCCCTGGAAACACCATCCCTGGGATCCCAATGCCACCGGCGTCGCACGCGACACCTCCGGTGCCCATACCTACGTCTTCAAGCGCGGTGTGATCTACCGCGGCATCCTCCGGCCCGGCGGGGACCGCGGCGAGGCCGGCAAGCCCATCCGCCTGACCAGCGATCCTTCCTGGGGCGAAGGCGAGGCCAAAATCTACGGATCACGGGTTGTCACCGGCTGGACCCGCCAGGCCCATCCGGGCATCGAGCAGGACCGCGACAAGGTCTGGATGGCCGAGGTCGACTTCCTGCCCCGCACGCTCTGGATGATCGAAGACGATGAGATCACGCGCCTCACCCTCGCCCGCTGGCCCAACTGGCGCGAACCCGATCCCAACGACGTTCTCCGCGAGTGGCCGACTTGGGAAAACCCGCTCTGGTGGCAAGACGGCAACCGCTACCACCGCACCACCATCGACGGTCGCGAGCGCCACCTCGGCATCGACACCCAAAACCTTACCCGCCCTGCCGAAGACTACGTCGGCGCCACCGTCTGGACCGAATGGGGCATCGTCATGGGCAGCCCCTATCCGGCCGAGGTGGAGGCTTTTCTCGAAGACCAGCGCGCGGTCGCTTTTCGCGGTCCTTGGACGATGGACATGCTTGAGCACATCATTCGCGGCAACCGATACCACCTCGAAAACATGCCCTGGATGCTGGACGAGCCGGGCGAATTCTGGGTCGAGCGCCTGGCCGAAAACCGCGGCCGCATCTTTCTCCGCCTGCCGGAGGATCGCGACCCCAACACCGTCACCATCGAAGCCGGCCGCCACTACAACATCATCGACGCCGCTACGCTCCACCATGTCCATGTCAGTGGACTGACCTTCCGCTTCACCAATGTCCGCTGGGAGTACAACGCCCCCGCCTGGGCGCACCCGGACCTCCGCGCCGCCATCATCCGCCTCCAAGGCGAGGGAGACGACATCGCCATCACCCACAACCGCTTCGAACACGTCAACATCCCGGCCCGTATCCACGTCGGCAGGACGGACCAACGCATCGGCACGGTCCGCTTCAACGACAACGTCGTCCGCCACACCGACCACGGCGCGCTCAAGGCCGGCAACCGCTTCGACGGCAACGACCGCGAGCGCTACGGCCCCATGGAGCACATCGATTTTCTCCGCAACGACCTTTACCATATCGGCTGGCGAAACCTCAGCGGCGCCCACGGCCACGCCGTCGACATCCGTTATCCGCACACCTCCCACGTGGCGGGCAATTTCCTTTACCGCATCGCGGGCTGGGGCATCTCCGTGCAGGGCGGCAAACACTCCCATGGCGGCGTGCGCGATTACGATGTGCCCCTGAGCCGCCACCTCATCCATCACAACCGGGTCGAGGATTCGCTCCTTAAGAGCAACGATTGGGGGGCGGTCGAAACCTGGCAGGGCGGCCCGTTCTACGTCTTCAACAACGTCGTCCACAATCCCGTCGCCTTCAAGCACTGGACTTGGCGCGAGGGCGATCCCGACAACACCGGCAGTTTCGGCCATGCCTATTACTTCGACGGGGCCTTCAAAAACTACCTCTTCAACAACATCGGGGCCGGCCGCAACAACACCCTTGGCACCCGTTCCGTCAACACCACCGCCATCCAAAACATTTTCAGTTTCGAAAACTGGTTTTTCAACAACACCTTCCACCGCTTCGCGGAGATGACCCGCCAGCAGGAGCCGAGCGGAGGCCGCTTCCGCTACCTCGGCAATATCATCGACGACGCCTCCCGCTTCGTTTTCCGCCACAGCGACCCCCGCGACGTCGAGCCCGATCCCAACGCCGCCCACTATGCCACCGGTGGCACCTTTGCGTATCCAACGCTTGCTTACGCCGACAACCTCTTTCACCGGATAACCGGCCGCTTTGGCTCTTTCGAGGAGACGGGGGCCGTTTACGCAGAGGTGTCCGACTTCGAACGCGCTCTCGAGCGGCTCCGGCCGCAGGCCGCCCGCGTGGGCACGGTTGCGGACACCCCGCCGCTGCGCGACGCCGAGGGCCGCGACTACCGCCCCGCTCCCGACGGGCCCGCCTTCGACGGTGGGGTCATGGCTTTCGTTCCCTGGGCCCTCTACGCAACGGTCGGCGAGTGGCAGTTCACCCGCAACAACGCCGATCCGGCCGAGATTATCGACGAGCACTGGTTCATGACCGCGGCCTACATGAACCGCAACCGCTACCGCAACACCCCGCGCTTCAATCTCCGCGCGGTCAACGTGGGCGCGGATGATTTCGTGGCCAGCCCCCAGGCAACCTGGACTGACGGCGGTGCCCTCCGCCTCAACGGCCGCGACCAGTACCTCGTCCTCTCCCCGGAACGCCTCAACCCCGCCCCCGAGGACCATGAAGGCGCCAATGTCGCCGGTATTCGGACGGTGGATATCGACCGCGGCAACTTTCTCATCGAGGTCCTTTTCAAAACCGAGGAACGCGCCGGTACCCTCGTGCGCAAAGTCGGCCGGGCCGGCTATGCCCTCGACCTGATGGACGGACGGCCGCGGCTGCGGCTCACGGACGGGCAGAACAGCCTCACCGCCGCCGCGGCGGTGGACTTGGCCAATGGCGAGTGGCGCCACCTCGTCGCCGAGGTCGACCGCGAGCGCGGGGTGAGATTTTACGTGGACGGCCGCGCCGTCGAGACCCGCACCACCGGAACCCTGCCCCAAGGTTCGCTCTCCAATCCGACGGCCTTCTATGTCGGCGGAGGACCGGACCTCGAGCACCTCGCCGCCACCTTCGATTTCCTCCGGGTCGCGCAGGGCACCCTCGCCGACGCCCGGACCACCATCGAAGAACTCCATGCCTGGCAGTTTGCCGGCCCGCAGTTCGGCGACTTCATGGGCCGCGACCGCCGGGAAGGAAACGCCATTGGCGCTTTGGTGGCGGAGTGACGCGGTGTGAGAACCGGCCGGGGCCGACGTTTGGCCCCGGGCTGTCTGGGTGCTCCCCGTTGGGGTTTGGGTTTGGTCGACGACGGTCCTCCCGCTCCCAGCCGCCGCGCTTCGACCGGGGGATGTCACAGCGCCGGAGGCGCGTCGGAATTTAGCCGGTGGCGCCAGCCACCAGATGGCCATGCAAATGGGTTCGCGCCCCGGCAGGGGCGCCGCACATGCTCATTAGCAAACGCCGTGATCCGCCACCCCTCCGGGGCGGAGGATTGGGGTGACTTGGTTCCGGTGGTTGGCACCACCGGCTCATATCCCTTCGCCCTTGCCTGGGCTAAGGTGTCCGCCGCTCATGTCCCGTTGCCGCCGCCGGGCCTGAGGTGCCCGATGCTAATGTCCTGGCGATCCTGCGAGGCACGAAGGCGATGTTGCGGAATTTGTCGCAACTCAGCGCTGAAGGACATTAGGGACAGTTGGGGACAGGCTATATTTTGTGGGAAGGCCGCCTGCAGGAAAGAGGCATGACAGGGCGGTTGGCCTGGTTCGCTCCACGCCGACTCCTCGGGGTAGGGCGTGCTCGCCGAGCGCGCCGTCAGAATGCGTCGCGCTTGGTGATCATGCCCTGCCGTGGCTGCAAGCGCTCTACTTGAACGGGCAGCCCGCGTTCGCGGATGAGCGCCCTGCGTGGGGGATTGCACCTGGCCCGCAGTGTCAGGCGTATGTGGCTTTGAGACTCCTGCCTTGGGCGGCGCTGCGGCCCGCAAGGTCGAGGATATGGATGGGGCGGCGCGACCATTCCGGGGTGATGACCAGCGGCTCGCCTTTGACCAGGTGGTCGGCGAGGTTTTGGTAATAGCGCCAGCCCTCCGACTTCGGGTTCGGGCCGGAGACGCGTTTGGTTTCGCCACGGAGGTTGCGCGAGATGATCTCCCACTGTCCGTGGTCCATCAGGTAAGTCCCCTTCTCGCCGGTGATTTCGAGCAGGCCGCGCTTCGGGTTGGAGTCGAGGTGGGAGATGCAGAGTGTGAGCCACTTGCCGGAGGAGAAGCGGGCCACGGCAAAGGCTTCGTCTTCGATGGTATCTTCTTTCCAAGCGGTTTGGTTGGCCCAGAAGCCGGTCTTGGAGAAGCCGGAGACCTCGGCCAAGTCGCCGTCGAGCACCTGCAACGCGTATTCGAGCAGATGCACGCCCCAGTCGTAGAGGATGCCGCCGGCGATGCTTTTGCTGGAGCGCCACCAGTCGCCCGGTTTGCTCCAGCGGCCCATGTGGGCCTCGAGCCGGACCACTTCGCCGATGGCGCCGGCACGGATGCGCTTGACCGCTTCGAGAATGCAGCCGTCCCAATGGCGGTTGTGGTAGGTGGAGAGCGTGGTCCCGCTCCTCCGGGCGTCCTTGATCATGGCGTCGCACTCAGCCGTGGTGATGGCCAGCGGCTTCTCGCAAACCACGTGACGCCCGGCTTTGAGGCACTGCCGGGCGAGCCGGGCGTGGGTATTGTGCGGGGTGATGATGGTGACGAGGTCGACATTTGACTTGCGGAGCATGTCCTCGACGCGGGAATAGGTCTCGATGCCGGGGAAGTCGGCGGTGGCGACTTCGAGCCGGGCGGCGTCGATCTCCGCGACGGCGGCTGGAGTCATGCCGGCCTGCTGCATCTCGAGCAGGTGCTGGCGCCCCATGTTGAAGGCACCGCCGTATCCAATGACGCCGACTTTGATGCTGGAGGGCTGTTGGTAGCGTGGTTTTGCCATGGCCCGGAAGCCTAGGTCCGGTACGTCGCGGGACGAGAAAAAAAGCCTGCCTGCCCCGGTATCCGAATGGTGGATATCAAGAACAACGGAATGGGGAGTGGCGGGTGATGAGCAAAGAGTGGCAGGTGGGTGCTCGCGCCGCCTCGGGACATTGACTCCGCGGCCGCTGGACAAAGAGAGCAGCGGAAGCCTCTTGCTCCCCGGCGGCGGTGCGGGGATGGAGCTGCCGTGGCGGCGAGGCGGGCGTGCGATCGCGGGGAAAGCAAGGGGAAGGCTGAGGTCGGGTGGCGGTGGCCTGAAGCCCGAGGCCGGAAGACGGATGCTGAATACGGCGTCCTGTGTTCGCGGTTTTCGGGGTCTTTTCGGAGACCGGAGGGCAGGGAGAGTGGTACGATTCGCTGAAACCTCCGTGGTGTCTTCAGCGTTTCGACTTCGGAGTATTGAGTGCAAACAGCATATCCTTGAAATCAATCTGCTCATTATGCTGATCAAAAAGGAGAGAATTGGCCTTCTTTCGGCCTGACCCCGTTGCCAGAACGGCTGCCGACTCAACGCCTGTAGTGAAGACCTTTGGCCCGGCCCCCCGCAGGGAAGCGGACTGGCGCGGCATCGGCGGTTCCAGTTGCGAACGAGGGGGTAGGCCGGCGATGGCAAGCGAAAGGGCTGGGAGAGAAACCTGGGGGGGTGGTTTGGCTGGGCTTCCGCTCAGTCGAAAAGGCCGATGGCGACAATGCCTCTGCGGGCGGTGCCGCTGAAAGATCCAACGCGACCGGATTTGTGAAACCTAGAGGCAAGATGGCTTGGGCCGGATCGAATCAGAGGTTTGTAAGATGCTGTAATATAGTTACTTAAGTAATAACACAAAAGCATCCAGAAACGATGCGAGTTCGTGAAAGAGAGCTTGAATATACAAAAAACTTATATAGACTTAACATGACGTAAAAAAACTTTATGATGGAGAGCGGTGGCTCCCTACCCCTTGAGCCGAGCCCCCGTGCGCTGAAAAGACTATGCAAACGGCGACAAAATCCCCTCTTGAAGACCTCGATACGGAGATGCGGGCCGAGATCCGCCACTGTTTGGACAAGTGGAAGGAGAAGGACGGCAATCTCATTATGATTCTCCACGAGATCCAAAACCGCCATGGCTACGTGCCTCGCGGGGCGAGCCTGTTTCTTGCTCAGGAAACAGGCGTTGCGGTGGCACGGATCTACGAGGTGCTCACCTTTTACCATTACTTCAGGCTCGTTCCGCCGGGAAAGCACAACCTGACCGTCTGCAACGGCACCGCTTGCTACTTGAAGGGTTCGGGGCGAGTTCTCGGCGAGCTGGAGAGGCGGTTAGGCATCTCCGAGGGGAAGACAACCTCGGACCGGCTCTTTCACTTGGAAACGGTCCGGTGCATTGGCTACTGCGCGATGGCACCAGCCATGGTTGTGGACGGCAAAGCGATGGGGAAGCTGACCACCGACGATGTCGCCAGCGTCGTGGAAAAAATCCGAAAGCGAGAGGAGGGAGAGAGCAATGGCCAATCAAGGAACTAGCGATTTCGCGCGAAAACTTAAGCGAAACGCCGGAGCTTCTGCGCCTGCCGCCTGGATTCGGGTCGGAATGGACAGCGGCGGAATTGCGGCCGGGGCCGAAGACGTGGTCAGCTTTTTTCGGGAGTGCGGTGAACGAGGGGAGGTGGCCCTTCCGGTCGTGCGGACAGGATCTTACGGATACGCCTTCGCCGATCCTTTGGTTGAAGTGAAGAATGCCGCCGCCGATCCGCCCGTCCTTTACGGCTTGGTGGATAAGGCGGTCGCGGCCCGGATCGTCGAGGAGCATATTGGACAAGGTCGTCTCATCAACGATCACATCGTCGCTTCTCGCATTCGGGGCCTGGCCTTGGACGGACCAACCACGGCCATCCTCGTCAAGGACACCTCGCAGGAGGACGGGGACAAGACCAAGTTTCTCCAGGCTTCCATTCTAGACGAGCTCAAGAACCGGGACTACGGAGATCGAATCCAGGTCGTCCGGGCTCTCGATATGGGGATCTATCAGGAGGGGGTGGTCGTCCAGTTGCTTCCCTCTTGCGTGACCTACACCAATGTCCTTAGCCGCGACATCGCGCGGATTGTCGATGGCTGCGGTCCTTCCGGCGCGGTCCTGAATGACCTTCTGCATTCCCGCCCCGACACCCAGGTAAGGATCGTCCTGCGCAACTGTGGCAAGATGGATCCGGAGAGTCTGAACGCGGCGATTGCGCACGGCGGATACGAAGGGCTTGTCCGCGCCTTCACGGATGGGAAACCGGAAGCCGTCATCGAAACCATTCAGGCGAGCGGCCTGCGCGGGCGTGGCGGGGCTGGTTTCCCCACCGGCCTGAAATGGAAGCTCACCCGCGCCTCCGAGGCGGACCATAGGTTTGTCATCTGCAATGCCGATGAAGGCGATCCGGGGGCGTTCATGGATCGCAGCATTCTCGAAGGCGATCCTCATGCGGTGCTAGAGGGGCTGATCCTTGCCGCCTATGCGATCGGAGCAGACAAGGGGTTCTTTTACATCAGGGCCGAGTACCCGCTTGCAGTGAAGCGGGTTGAGCTCGCGCTGACTCAGGCGCGGGAGCACGGACTTCTCGGGAGGGACATTCTTGGTTCCGGCTGGAATTTCGACGCAGAGGTTCGTCTCGGTGCGGGAGCCTTTGTCTGCGGCGAGGAAACCGCCCTCATTGCCTCCATCGAAGGCCGGCGCGGCAGTCCGGAACCCCGCCCTCCCTATCCTTCGGTGAGCGGATTGTGGGGAAAGCCTACCTGCATCAACAATGTTGAGACGCTGGCCGCCGTTCCATGGATCGTGGCCCACGGCGCCGATGCCTATGCCCGCTACGGAACCGGGGAATCCAAGGGAACGAAAGTCTTTGCGGTCACGGGAAAAGTGAGGAATTCGCAGCTTGTGGAAGTTCCGATGGGGACCCCTGTTCGAGAGATCATCTACGACATATGCGGAGGCATGCAGGACAATCTCGACCTCAAGGGGGTTCAGACCGGAGGCCCTTCCGGGGGCATCATCCCCGAGTCGCGCCTTGACACCCCCGTTGCCTACGAATCGCTCCAAGCGCTCGGGTCCATCATGGGATCGGGCGGGATGCTCGCCATGAACGAGAACGACTGCATGGTCGATGTCGTGAGCTTCTACTTGAAGTTTTGCGTCGACGAGTCCTGCGGAAAATGCGCCCCATGTCGGATCGGAGGCTACCAGATGCTTCAGCTCCTGCTGAAGATCGGGCGCGGTCGCGGCTCTTTGGAAGACCTCGAGCAGATCGAACGCATCTGCAAGACAATGCAGTGCGCTTCGCTTTGCGGGCTCGGGCAAACCGCCCCCAATCCCGTTCTGTCGACGTTGCGGTTCTTCAAGGAGGAGTACCTGGCCTATATCGAGGGCGGAGCCAGCTACGCCCGGAAGCGCAAGCGGGCGCTTTCCGAGGGCAAGAGCCTAAAGGAGGCCGGCTAAGCGTTGCTTAGGAAGAAGAGAGAGGAGCATGTCATGAAACCTGCAGCAAGAAAGGCGAGTATCAACGGAATGGCGGTGGAGGTTCCGTTTGGATCCTCCATCCTCGACGCCGCGCGCGCAGTGCAGGTCGATATCCCCACGCTGTGCAAGCACAAGGACCTCCTGCCCACGGCGGCCTGCGGACTGTGCATTGTCAAGGTCGGCGGCAGCCGCAAGATGCCGCGCGCTTGCGCCACGGAAATCGAAGACGGGATGGAGATCGTGACGCACGACGCCGAGCTTACCGAGATCCGAAAGGCTACGATCGAGCTGATCCTCTCGAATCATCCCAACGCATGCCTGACATGCGGGCGCAACGGCGACTGCGAGCTGCAGACGATTGCCGGAAATTTCGGCATCCGCCAAGACGTGATTCCCCGATACGTACGCGATCTGGAGCCCGACTGCTCGACCGGCTCGATCATTATGGATTTCACGAAGTGCATCAAGTGCGGGCGCTGCGTTCAGGTTTGCCAGGAGATGCAGAACGTCTGGGCGCTCTCGTTTCTGGAACGGGGTATCAACAACCGCATGGCGCCGGCGGGCGATATTTCGCTCAGCGAGTCGCCTTGCGTTCGTTGCGGGCAATGTTCGGCGCACTGTCCCACTGGAGCCATCGTGGAGAATGACGAAACCACCACGGTATGGGAGGCTCTGAGAGATTCGAGCAAGTACTGCGTGGTGCAAGTGGCCCCGTCCGTGAGGGTGGCGCTTGGCGAGGCTTTTGGCTATCCTCCTGGCACCGACCTGACGGGGAAGATTTACTCCGTCCTGAGGCGGCTTGGCTTCAAGGCGGTTTTCGATACCACGTTCGCCGCCGACCTGACCATTTTGGAGGAGGCGGCTGAGTTCGTCGATCGCTTTGCCAGCGGAAAGGGCGAACTGCCGCTGATCACTTCCTGCTGTCCGGCCTGGGTGGACTATATGGAAAAGCGCTTCGCCGATTTCATACCCAATTTTTCAACCGCCAAGTCGCCGCAGCAAATGCTTGGCGTCATGGCCAAGACGTATTTCGCCAGCGAGTCTGGGATCGATCCGGCGACGATTTATCAGGTTTCGATTATGCCGTGCACGGCAAAAAAGTACGAGCTGGAGCGGTCGGAGGAGATGTACGCCTCTGGCCACAAGGATGTCGATGTCGCCCTGACCACCCGCGAATTCGCGCGCATGATCAAGCAGTCGGGCATCGCCTTTCGCGATCTTCCCGAAGGCAAGTCCGATTCCATCCTCGGTACCTATTCCGGAGCCGGCGTGCTTTTCGGCAACACCGGCGGTGTCATGGAAGCTGCCCTACGGACCGCCTATTTTATGGTATCGGGAAAGAATCTCGAGAAGGAGGCGATCAATATTATGCCCGTGCGCGGGCTTGACGGAATTAAGAGCGCCGCCCTCGACGTGCAGGGGACAGAAGTCCGCGTCGCCGTGGCGCACGGTCTCGGGAACGTCGAACGTCTTTTGCTAACGGTGCGCCAGGCGCGGCGGAATGGCGAACCACCCCCCTATCACTTTATCGAGGTGATGGCCTGCCCGGGTGGTTGCATCGGAGGCGGCGGGCAGCCCTATGGGGTCTGCGACGAATTGAGGAGGCAGCGGATGAAGGGTATCGTCGACAGCGACCTGGGAATGGCCCTGCGCTTTTCACACGAAAATCCAGAAATAAAGAAAATCTACTCGGACTTTCTCGGAGAGCCCCTCGGCGAAAAGGCCCACCAGCTGCTCCATACGCGCTACAAGGACCGTCCGGCCTATCAACGTTAGGGGAGTCGGGGTAACCGGACTCGAAATGGCGAAACTACAATCCACCGCCATGTCGATGGCCTCCTTGGCCCTGCTCTCGTCTGCCCTCGGCGCGGCACCGGCTTTGGAAAGCGAACTTGATGCTGGTTCAGTCGCCTTCTTTCATGTCTTACCCCCACTGTTTGTATGGAGTGGCGGAAGCCCGGATTTGGCAGGTCTTTGCAGCCACGAGCGCGCCAGGGCACTGGAACCGTCGGACCGCAGATTTCGGGAGGCGTTTCAACGGGTGCCCGGACTCCAGATGCAAGACAGCTTTGGAGGCATCGATTCGCCTCGCTTAAGTGTCCGAGGTTCGGGCATCCAAAGCGCGCCCACGAGCCGGGGTGTTCAGCTTTGGTTTGACGGATTTCCACTCAGTTTCGCCGACGGTTCGTTTAACCTGACTCTGGTTGAAACGTCCTGGCTCAACCGGGCGCAGCTCATTGCCGGTCCGGCGGCGGGCGTTCCGGCGCTGGGAGGGGGTCTGGCGATCTGGAGCCGTCCTGGATCGTTCTCCGGCGAGCGGTCTGTTCGTGCGGGCTATGGCAGCCACGAGGAAAGGTGGTTTTCCATACAGGCCGCCGGCAGGGCAGGGGGAAATGATCTCGTGGGAGCTGGAGCGGTGTTCCGCTCCGACGGATGGAGGCTTCAGTCCCGGCAGTCGCGCGAAAGCGTCCTCGCCTCGGCCCGTCTTTCCGGCGCGAACAGCCAAGGTAATCACATGTTTCGCTTCTACGCGACGCGTCCGAGCATCGAAGTGCCCGGTCCCCTTTCCATGGCGGCCGCCCTCGAAACCCCCGACCAGGTATCGCCCATCGTGGCGCGGGGCCGGCCGAAGCGCACAAGTGAATACGCCCAGCTTGGATGGCGGTTCACCATGGAGACACCTCAAGGATACGCCTCTATGGGGCTGTCGGCGGCTCGCTATCGCGATGAATTTCAACAGCTGATGGCGAACGGCATCACTTCGACCTCCCAATACGACCTCAGTCTTTTTGGGAGTGGACGATGGAACTGGGACGCCGCGCGGCATCCGCGCACGGACCTGCGCGTTCTCTTTCAGGCCGGAACCCGAGAGGATCTGCGCTACCGAAACGACGCCGGCCGTCGAGGACCCTTGATCGGAGACAATCGCCTTATTCCCTCTACCTCGACCATCGCGCTCAGCCATGCCGTCGAGGTTTTCAACGCTGTGGAAGTCGAAGCGGGAGCGTCCGCCATCCATGCCAGGCGCAGGATTGGCGAGCGGTTTCCCGCAAGCGAACAACGTCCCTCCACGGAATTAAGCCTATCCGATTTCGCCATTGCTCCCCGCGTGTCGCTTTCATGGATGCCGACCAATCCCTCGATGCTCTATTTGTCGTGGTCTCGTACCTACGAGCCGCCGACGTTCAATGACATGCTGAGCCTCGGCGGCCCCTCGAACGAGCGCTCGCTGCAAAGCCGGTCGTTCGATTGGCAACGGGCCAGTTCGTGGGAGACAGGCCTCCGCTGGGTCTCGGAGCGCCTGACGTGGACCGCGGCGGCCTACCATTCAAGCTGGCGGAACGAGCTCTTGATGCTGTCGGAGCCGGATGGGTCGCCGCGCGGAACGGTCAATGCGGGTAAGACCCTCCATTACGGATGGCAAGCCTCCCTCGATCTGCTGCTTTTTGAACGGGAGGATTACGAAGTGCGCGCCTGGGCGGTAATCCACCGAAATCTCGTCCGCTTCGACTCTGACCCCGTTCACCTCGACAAGCGCCTGGCAGGCGTTCCCAAAAATGTGGGGTCGCTGGGTTTTCGGGCCGAAAACGCGGCTGGCTGGTTTGTCATCCCCTCGCTGCGGTGGCAGTCCGGGCCCACGTGGGCCGACCACCAAAACACGCTTTCCTATGGAGGCTTTGACGTTTGGAACGTGGACGTGGGCCGCCGTCATCCAAAGGGATGGGAGGTCAGGCTGACGGTGGAAAACATTTTCGACAAAGGCTACATCGCGAGCACCGCAGGAGTCGTCGACCGGGCTCCAGACGCCGAATTCGCAACGCTGTTTCTCCCTGGCGCTCCCCGCCGCTTTCACGCATCGATCGGATACACTTGGTAAAGCCATCCCGTTTATACTAGGTTCCAATCCAGAGGTCCTCTCGGGCCGAGATTCGGGAGGATGTCCAGTCGCCAGACAACCGCCTTGATCGAAAAAAGCAGTATTCAAGAACGTCGCGCATGCATGCAGCTCTGTTGACCGCCTTGCTTTTTGCGCTCACCGGGGTGTGCGCCACGCAGTCGTCGCGTCTTCTTGGAGCGGCCCGAGCAAACGCCTGGCGGCTCGCGGTCGCGCTGGCCATGCTCGCGCTATGGGCGCATCTCTTTGGCGCCGGCCTTGGTGGTGGCGTCTTTGGGTGGCTTGCGCTTGCCGGCGGCATAGGCTTCGGGCTCGGCGGCTGGTGCATGTTCCACGCCCTGCGCCGGATCGGATCCACGCTGAGCCTGCTTATTGTCGAATGCGCGGCTGCCGTCATTGCGTCTGTCATCGGCTGGGTTTGGTTCGGCGCCGCGCTTACAACAAGGGAAATGGGTTTTGCCGCCCTTATTCTTGTCGGAGTGATTGCCGGCGCCTCTCCAGGACCGATTCCCAACTTGAGCCGACGGCAGGTGTTGGGCGGATGCTCCCTGGCGATGGTTGCCGCCCTGTTTCAAGCGATAAGTTTCAACATTTCGAGCCATGCTTTTAGGTTGGTTCGCGAAACCGGAGGATCGCTCGACGCCCTTAGCGCGGCCTACCAGCGTTTGATTGGCGGCGCCGTGGTCGCCATCTCGATCTATGCCCTATTCCGATGGCTCGGCCAGGCTCGTTCCGCCAGCCAAAGCGACAAAGCGCGCGAGCTCGCAAGAGCCCAATCACCCTTGCCGGCGCCGGCATGGGTCGCTCTCAACGCACTGTTCGGACCCGTCCTCGGTGTGACGTGCATGCTCTGGGCCATTCGCGTGGTTGACAATCCCGGCCTTGTCCAAGCCGTTGTCGCCACGTCCACGCTCATCACCATTCCCTTTGCTCGCGCGCTCGAGAAGGCCCGTCCCGGGCTCGCCTACTACATCGGTTGCCTGCTCGCGCTGTCCGGCGTCGCGGGCCTCCTGTGGGAGTTTGCCGGGTGAAGCGCCCGCTCTGAGGCACGCTCGCCCCCCTCTGGTTTGCAGCAGTGCTGTTTATTGTCGGCGAACTTGCATGGCCAAGGCCACCGAAGAGGGGGATGCAACCCACTTTTACCTGAATTCATCATTGCCCTATAATCACCTCGTAAGTCGTTGCATTTAAGTGAATGGATCGGCGGATTGGGGGTCCCTCAGCCAAACAGGCCCATGGTCGGCAGGAAGAAGCCAAACCAGTCCGGGCCCGTCAGCGTACCGGTCGTCGACCAGACCACCGGCGACAGAGTGGTCAAGTCGGTGCGGGCCCCGGATGATCCACGGGAGATCCAGCGGCTGGAGGAACTGGGCAAGCCCTTCATCAAGCGGCCAAGCGGCTCCGGACGGATGACCAAGGTGTAAACAGCCTGTCGCTGATTTCCACCTGCCCGGCAAGGAGGAGGGAGAATTGGCATTATTTCGGCCTGACCCCATACCCGAACGATGCCCTATTCCGATGGCTCGGCCAGGCTCGTTCCGCCAGCCAAAGCGACAAAGC
>REEB01000096.1 GCA_007695295.1 Puniceicoccaceae bacterium | reverse complement strand
CTCCACGCGCATGTTCTCGAAGGTGATGTTTTCCACCGTGGCGTTGGCGGCGTTGGCGATGCTGAAGGCGGACCCGTGGCCGTGTTTGTGGAGCAGGTCGCAGTCGCGGAAGGTGATGTCGCGGACGGTGGCGGTCCGCAGTTCATGGCCGACCTCGAGGTTGCTGCCGCCGCCGTCGTTGAGGAGGGTGCAGCCTTCGACGACGATGTCGTGCACATCGAGGCCCGGGAGGGGGCCGCGCTCGGGATCCCAGTCGGCGGCCTTGATGGCCACGCAATCGTCGCCGCAGGAGAGGAAACAGCCGCGGACGCGGGCGCCGGTGCAACTCACCAGGTCGATGCCGTCGGTGCCATTGCCCCGGCCCATGACGACGAGATCCTCGATGACGGGGTCGGGGCAGCGGTTGAGGTGGCACTGCCATGAAACGGGATTGGCGAGGTAAAGCCCCTTGATGCGGAGGTTGGCGCAGTCTTCGATGTAGACCAGCCGGCCCCGGGTTCCGGGCACGCCGCGGAGAGTGGAGCCGTCAATGATGCCCTGGCCGGCGAGCCGGATCCGGCCTGCTCCGCGGGCGCGTATCCATCCTTTCAGGACGGCGCCGGGCTCAAGGTAGAGGGTTTCACCGGAGCGGAGTGTGAGTTCCCCGACCTCATGGACCGCGCCGGCTTTAAAGTAATGAACCGACGGGTCGGCGGGGTCGGGCACCTCCTGTTCCGGGGTGACGGCGAAGAGGTAGAGCGGGCGCTCGCGGCGGCCGCAATCGATGAAAAGCCGGGCGGGTTGGTGGAGAGAAAAGGAGATCCGGTCGTCGGATGGTCGGCTGGGAGCAAGCCCAAGCCGCAGCGGCCGGATGACCGTCTCAGGAAGGACTGTGGAGACGGCCGGGCTGACCTCGACTGTGGCGGTGGCGTCGGCGGGCAGGGTGAAGGCCGCGAAATCGGCGGCCTGACAGCGAAGAACATCCACCAGAGCGCCGTTGACCGCGATCTGATAATCGGTCGAGCGGGGATAGGCCGCCGGCCATGGGTGGGGTGTGATGGAGCCGGGAGAAGGCATGGGGCGGGATCAAGCCACCGGAATGATGGCCGGTCAATCCTGTGGATGTGGAGTGATGCCGGGATGCAAGGTACGGGTGACGACCGAAGATCAGGTTCGTGGGTAGGGAGCTGAGGGGGACGGCCGGCAGGAAGGGTGGTGGAGGAAGGGACGCTTCTGGGGGGTGAATGAGCGGCCAAATGGTGGTGTCGTTATTCTGCGGATACGAAACGGGTTTTGGGGGGCTGACTGGAAACCCGAAACGGCCGCCACGGCAGGGTGGTCTACGGATGGCGGCTTCAATTCGGAGTCCCGGCCTGCAGGAGCAGGTGGAGACGGCCGGAGTGAGGGACGGGCAGGGTCAGCTCGACCCACTCCCAGTTTTCGTGGGTTTCCACGGCGGTGAGGGTGGCGGTGTCGGCGGGCTGCCAGTCTTCGAGCGTTTCGGAGGCCATGGGGGTGAGGGTGACGCCAGCGGCTTCGGTGGCGCGGCGGTAGCGGAAGGTCACGGTGCCGGCCTCGGGATCGGTGGCATGGACGTGGAGGAGATCGGCGGTGGTGGCGGTACGCGGGTCCAGCCCCTTGGCGTAGGCCAGGAGGTTGGGGAGGGCGAGCGGGCCGTTGCGGTCGGCGGGGCCGCGGCGGTCGGCGGTGAGGGTCGCGAGGGCCGGCCAATCATAGAAGCCGCCGGTGGGGGTCCAGACGACCTCGTCGAGGAAAGCGGCGTCGAGGCCCTGGCCGCCGGTGCCGGTTTTGCTGTATTCCCAGCGAATGGTGTGCGGGCCCTCCGCGGAGATCTCGATGGTCTGCATTTCCCAACCGACTTCGCCGGAGAGCGAGTCCACGAGCGAGTCGTTGAGGTAAACCTGAAAGAAGTCCTGGTTGGGTCGGGAAGAAACTTTGCGCCAGTAGGTCAGGACGCCTGGGCCATTGACGGTGGTTTCGATCCAACTGCTGTTGCCGGATCCAATGCTGCCGCTGCGGGCTGCCTTGGCCTGCCCAGGTCGGGTGAATTCGCTTTGCAGAAACCAGTTGGCGTTTCCACCGCGGGCAAAGCTGAGATGGGTGGGACCCAAGACTTCCGATTCAAACACGAGATCATTCTTGAGGAGGGCAAGAAAGCTGTGGTGTGCGTTGTCGAAACGAGTAAAGGCCCCACTGACAAGGATTTTGCCGTCGGGCTGGAGGGCGAAGAAATCGACCCGTTCGTTTGCTCCACTGGCAGGATATAAGGAATGGTCGAGGCTGCCATTGGTGTTTAGCCGGGCGATGCGATTGCGGGGAATTCCGCCATAGTTTCTGAATTCTCCGCCGATGAGGATCCTGCCGTCGGGCTGGAGGGCGAGGGAGAAAATCCTCCAATCCGCCCAGCCATTGAAGGAGAAGTCGAGGCTGCCGTCGGAGTGAAGGCGGGCGATGTACCTTTTCGCCGTTCCGTTAACAGTGGAGAAATATCCTCCGAGGATGATTTTTCCGTCGGGCTGAAGGAGGAGAACGGCGACCGCACGATTGGGGCCGCCTCCCGGGTCGAAGGAAGCGTCGAGGCTGCCGTCGGGGAGGAGGCGGGCGACGTGGTTGCGTGCCATCCCGCCGCAGGTGGTGAAATCTCCGCCAATGATGGCCCGGCCATCGCTATGGAGGGCGAGGGTTGTGACGTCACCGTTGGCGCCGCTGCCCGGGTCGAAAGAACTGTCGAGACTGCCATCGGGGTGGAGGCGGGCGATTCGGTTTCGCGACACCCCGTCGTATTGGGTGAACGCTCCTCCAATGAGGATCCTGCCGTCGGGTTGCAGGACAAGAGCTTTGATCTCGCCATTGGCGGCACCACCCGGGTCGAAGGAAGCGTCAAGGCTGCCGTCGGGGTGGAGGCGGGCGATGCGGTTTCGTGCCACCCCCGCGTACTGTGTGAACGCTCCTCCGGCGAGGATCCTGCCGTCGGGTTGAAGGGTGAGAACTCTGACGTCATCGTCAAAGCCGTTCCCGGGGTCGAAAGCCTGATCAAGACGGCCATCCGGGAGAAGGCGGGCGATGCGGTGGCGTGGTGTCCGGTCAAAACTCGTAAAACCTCCGGCGATGAGGATTTTATCGTCGGATTGCAAAGCGATGCTTCTGGTCCTGCCGTTGGCGCCGGAGCCGGGATTGAAGAAAGTGTCAAGGCTGCCGTCGGGATGGAGTCGCGCGATGCGGGAGCGCGGGGTGCCGTCGTATCTGGTGAACCGTCCTCCGATGAAGATTTTGCCATCAGGCAGCCAAGCGAGGCTGATGACGTCATCGTTAGTGCCTTGCCCAGGATCGAAAGTTGGATCGAGGCTGCCGTCGGGATGAAGGCGTGCGGTATTGGACGGGGGACTACCGCTGAAGTTGTTAAAACTTCCTCCAATCAGGATCCTGCCGTCGGTTTGCAGGGCGAGGGAGGCAACCCCACCGTTGGTGGCGCTGCCGGGGTTGAATGATGAGTCGGGGCTGCCGTCGGAGTGGAGACGGACGATGCCTTCCCGGGACAACCCATTGGCAGAGCTGAGCGATCCTCCGGCGAGGATGCTGCCGTCGGCCAGCAAGGCGAGGGATAGAACACTGGTGAGGTGCCCAAAGCCAGAGTTGAAGGAATCGTCGAGAGTGCCGTCGGGGTGCAGACGCGCGATACCGTTTTGAAAGGTCCGGTTGACGAGGGAAAAGGATCCTCCGATGAGGATTCTGCCGTCGGGTTGGAGGGTGATGGTTTCGACAGAACGGTCGGTCCCAAAGCCAGGGTTTGGGGGAGCGTCGCCGCCGACGGGGTCGAAGGATGGGTCGAGGCTGCCGTCGGGGTGCAGGCGGGCGATACCGCTGTAAGGCGTGCCGTTCCAGATGGTGAACCCTCCGCCGATGAGGATCTTGCCGTCCGGCTGCAAAGCGATGGAATGGACCGCATGGTTGATGACTTCGCCGGGATCGAAAGAATGGTCGAGGCTGCCGTCGGGGTTCAGGCGGGCGATATGATTGCGGGGAGTTTCGCCGAAACGGGTGAACCATCCTCCGACAAGGATTTTACCATCTTGTTGGAGAACGAGAGTCATGACAGTCCCATTGAGGCTGTCGGCGGGGTCGAAAGAGTCGTCGAGGCTGCCGTCGGAATGGAGGCGGGCGATGCTGTGGCGCACCTTACCTTCCAATCCAGTAAAACCACCGGCAATGTACACTTTCCCTTCCTCTGCGGGAACAACGGCGTAAACGGCGCCATTGAGCACGGAACCGCTCCGGAAGGAGGGGTCCAACTTTCCCGGCGCTTGGGCGTGGGCCGGCGGCGACCCCATCGCCAGTGAACAGAGAACGGCGATGAGGGGGAGGTGAAAATATCCGACCCTGAGGCGCAGTGGCGGGAGCTTGGCGACTCCAACCGAGGGGGACAGGATTGGCGGAATGAGGGACTCCGCCTCTTGGCCGGTTGCGGAAATTTGCATGTCGGACACGGAAAGCCAATCTGGAGCGGCAGCGGTTCCGTCGCCGATATCGGGGATGGAGCGGCAAAAAGTCATGGCTGTTGGAAGGAGGAGATCGAAACAGGCGGGTGGCGCGAATCGAGACTCGCGGAGGAAGGAATGCGCGTTTGCGCTGCAAGAAGCGTTGTGGAAAATGGTTGCGTGCAGGCAAGACATAATGCCTGTGCGCATGAAAAAACGCTGATTTGGGGTCAGCGAGAGCGGGGAGGCTGGAGGCCTCGGCAAGCTGCTACGGCAGGGTGACGAGGAGGGGGGGCTGGGCGGGTTTCAGTTCGAAGGGCAGCTCCAGCTTGCGGTTGCCGTGGGTGATGGTGATGCGGTAGCGGCCGAGGTGGGCGGGGTGTTCGGTGCGGCCGGCGGCGTCGGTTCTCGCCGCGAATTGCGTTTTCCACTCGCCGTGGACGAGGTCGGAGTAGGCACGGCCGAGGGGAGTGAGGGCGCCGTTGTCGTCGATGGCTTGGCGGAGGCCCCACATCTGAAAGCCGATCACCGAGGGGTGGCTGTAGAGGACGGTGAGGAAGTCGCGGGTAAAGTCGTGGCGCAACTCCTGGTCGTTGGTCGACATGGTGAACTCGGTGATGCGGATCGGGCGCTCGAAGGCGGCGAAGCGGTCGAGGACGGCGAGCACGCGCTCGGGCGGCGGCACGGTACCGCCGAAGTGCCCCTGGAAGCCGAAGACATCGAGCGGGGCGCCGCCTTCGATGAGAAAAGCGGCGGTTTCGGCGAAGGCCTCCTGGGTGGGGCCGTCGGCAAGGGTGGTGAGAATGGCGTAGTCGTTCAGCGCCAGGCGTGTATCCGGAAGACGGTGACGAGCACGCTGGAACCACTCGATCATGACCTCGCGGCCGCAGATGTCCATGAGGGCGCGGTTGTCCCGCGGCTCGTTGATGACATCCCATTCGCTGACGTACGGTGCGGTGGCGGAGGTGATTTCGTCGATGTGGGCGAGTATGAGGCGCTGGAGGGCGGCGGGGTCGTGTTCATGGTCGCGGAGAAACCGGGGCGAGTTGTGCCAGCTCGGCCAGACGAGGACATGGCCGCGGAAATCGAGCCCGTGCCGCTGCATCCAGCGCAAGCCTTCGAGGGTGGTTTCCTGCGAAAAGCCGCCCCAGTCGCCCGCCCAGGCCTGCCATTTGAGCGCGTTGAAAAACGTGGCGGCGTTGAAGAGCTCGGGCAGGCGCCGGCGGATCATCGCCCCGCGCTCCGAATCCTCGAGCAACTCGCGCACGCTGACGGCGGTGCCGAAGTCAAAAGCGTGCCGCTCCAGCACCGCGTGCACGACTGCTCCCGGGAGCGGGCGACCGTCCCGGCCGATGACCTCGACGACGAGTGGGGCCATGCGGACGGCCTCGATCCGGCGGACGGCTTCGGCGCGCCAAGATGCATCGGCTTCCCGGCCGGCATAACTGGTGCGCGTTTGGGGCAGCGCTTCGAGATTGGTTTGCGAAGGCAGGGCCCAGAGCGCGATGCCGCCCAGTTCGATCGTCTGGGGCACCTGACCGGCCGAGATTTTGAGACGGAGTGAGTTGGCGTCGAAATCCCGGGGCAGTTGGGCTCGGACCCAGAATTCCTCCCAGTCGGCGCCCACGGTGGTGAGGCGGGAGAGGCGCGCTTGGTGAGGCGGGGTGGTCTCGGCGACGCTGATGGTGAAGATGCCTTGGCCGGACTCGTGGCGGGTTTCGAGCATGCGGGCGGTGAAGCGCAGCAGAAGGACCTGCCCGCGCCGGAGCGACTGGTCGAGGTTGGCGCCGACTTCGACATCCCATTGGTAGCCGTGGCGCTCGGTGGTCAAGCGAACGGCGTATTCGAAATCCGGTCCCTCCACCGCGACCTGGGTGGCGTGGCCGTGGCGGCGCGCTCCCTCGCCCAGCCGGGGCAGATCATCGGGAGCGAAAAGCAGCTCTGCATCCGCGGGAGGCGTGAAGCCGGGGCATGGAAGTGCGCCGATGGACAGAGTCGCAGCGAGGATGACGGAAAGGCGGTGGAAACGGAATCGAGCGAGGGCTGGCGTTGGCATCGGTATTCGACAGGCAGGGGTGGGGCGGCGTCGCGACGGAGACGATCCGACGAAAACCTATCCATGACCCGCGGATGCGGACCGGGTCAACGCAGTGCGGTGTCTATCCGTAAACAATGGACGCGTGGTCGCGGGATTTCTGCTGGCCAGCGTCATGGCAGGTGGGATACGTTCGGGACTGAACCATCAAACCACATTTCTCTACATGCTGGCAGACTGCGACTATCAAGGCTGGAAAGCCCTGGCACTGAAAACCGGAAAAATCGATTTAGTGGTCCCGTTGGAAATTGGCCCACGGATCGTCCACCTCAGCCCTGCCGGGAGCAGGAAAAACCTCCTGCACCTCGATCAAGAGGGGCTCGGCGGCAAGGATGAGCCCGACTACCAGCTCCGCGGCGGGCACCGACTCTGGCACTCGCCGGAGCATCCCGTGCGGACTTACCAGCCCGACAACCGCCCCGTTTCCCTCAAGCGCCTTCCCGGCGACGGCGGCTTGATCCTGAAGCAGGAGAAGGAGGAAGCGACCGGCATCCGCAAACAGATCCTGATCGAAGCGGTCGACGCCACCACCATCCGCATCGACCACACCTTGACCAACGACGGCCTCTGGCCCGTGGAGCTGGCTTCCTGGGCGTTGACGGTGCTGCGGGCCGGCGGTCTCGGGGTGGTACCACTCCTGCCCAAGGGCGAGCATCCCCGCGATCTGCTCCCGGCCGGGGCGGTCGTGCCCTGGACGTATACGGATTTCAGCCTGCCCGTCTGGGGTTGGCGCCCGGGATTCATCACCATCGACACCACCAAGGCGACCGAACCGCAGAAGCTTGGCCTGACCGCCTACCCGGGTTGGTCGGCCTATTGGCTCGACGGGGTGGTGTTCGTCAAGGCCTCCTTTCCGCAGGCCGGCAAAAAGTATCCGGATTTTGGATGCTGTTTTGAGACCTTCTCCAATCCCGACATTCTGGAGCTGGAAACGCTCGGCCCCCTGAGCCTGCTTGATCCGGGCGCTTCGTCCGGCCACACCGAATACTGGACGATTTTCGAGGGGGTGGAGA
>REEB01000141.1 GCA_007695295.1 Puniceicoccaceae bacterium | reverse complement strand
CGAAGGTCGATTCGTTCTGCAGGCTGACCGCATACAGCGGCACCTCATAGCGCTGGTTCCAGCCCGCCACCCAGCTGGCAATGTATCTGCCGTACTGCTCCAGCGTCCAGGGATCCTCCGTCTTCAGGCGGCCCCCGACACTGTCGCCGGTCGGACGAGGATTGGCCTGCATCCAAGGCACCACCATGTCGCTGAGAAAGGGAGTCGGAGTGTTGGTGCCGGCGATGCCGACGAAGTCAGAACTCTCCCCGGTCGGACCTTTCATCCAGTGAGGAGGCGTCCAGAGCGAGCCAACGATCCGCACCCGCTCCGGCTCGAGGGCGTTCTCCGCCAGCCATTCCGCCGTATCGCCAAACTGATCCATCACCTGGAAGCCGATCGCCAAGCCCGGCGGGTTGTAATTACGTGGCGCGGCAATGCCCATTTTAGCCAGATTTTACTCCAGGTCATCGGTCAGCTCCACCGGAGTCGCCCAGTCGGTGGTCGAGTGGGCAAGGACCCGCTTGTCCAGCTCGATCCGCATGATGTTGAGACCGAGGTCGCGGTAGGCCGCCCGCCAAGCCGCGTTGCGGTGGTTGCCGCTCACTGGCACGATCGCCGTCCCCCAACCTTCGATCTCTTGGTAGGAGCGGGAGAAATCGACCGTCAGTTCGACAGCTTCAACTTCGACGGCGCTGAAAAGCAAAATTCCACCGAGGACGGTGGACAGGAGCGGAGCGACGATGCCCGCGTGAGTAAATAGGTGCTTTTGAGGGAACATGGGGGAATAAGGATGCCGCAACCATCGACTGACCGACTGGCAGGGTCAAACCGCACTCCGACCCAAAGTTCTCTCTGTTTGAACAAACCGGCCAGATTTCTTTCGCAACCGGCTGATCTCCAAAAACCGCCGGTATTTCGGACCGCCCCACAGCCGCCGTCCAAGCCATTGCAACGGCATTTCCGTGGAACGCCGATCCCTCGGGCTTGAGCATGCCAGCCGCCGTCACAAACTCGCTTTGGCAGGTCCGATTTTCTTCAAAAAAGGGCTTGAAGCCGGTCCCGCCCAGCCTACGTTGAACCCTTTTCCAACGCGTCCCCTTCGTCTAGCCCGGTCCAGGACACCACCCTTTCACGGTGAGAACAGGGGTTCGAATCCCCTAGGGGACGCCATCTTTTTCCCGACCAACCACACCCAACCAGGCCCCGGCATCCGCCGGGCCTGGTTTTTGTTTTGGCGGGCATTTGACCGTGCCCTATTGCAGATTCCGCTCCCCTGCACCATGACCGACCACGCCCAGCGCCCGCACCACTTCGCCCCCGGCATTCGCCCGCCGTCCCTGCTTCTGCTCCACGGCACCGGCGGCACCGAGCGGGACCTCCTGCCCCTCGCCGGGCGGATCGCCCCCGAAGCTCCCGTGCTCTCGCCCCGCGGCACCGTCCTCGAACATGGCATGGCGCGCTACTTCCACCGCAAGGCGATCGGTGTTTTTGACCTCGAGGACCTGCACCGCCGCACCACCGAGATGGCCGGCTTTCTCCAATGGGCGGAAGGCACCTACGAAGCCCCCGCGGATCAATGGGTCGCCCTCGGTTACTCCAACGGCGCCAACATGGCGGCCAGCCTCCTGCTCTCCGGCATCCCCCTCGCCGGGGCCATCCTCCTGCGGCCAATGGTTCCCTTCCGCCCCAGGGAACTCCCCAGGCTCGGCGGCATGCCCGTTCTCATCCTCTCCTCGAATCAGGATCCTTACGTCCCCGGAGAGCTCGCCATCGAGCTGGCCAACCTGCTCGAAAAGGCCGGCGCCATCGTCGAACGCTTTGCCGTGCCCACCGGACACGGCCTCGGGCCCGACGATACCGAGGTGCCCCGCGACTGGCTCCGACGCCACTTCCCGGCACTCTGAATCATCCGCCCCACATCCATCGCGATCGCTCCGGCGGGAATATAATGACCCGAATGTCATCTTATTCTCATGAACACTCCGGATCATTCGTTTTCTTTCCGGGCAATGGTCTCGCTGCTGCTGACCGTGGTTTTCGCGGGAGTTTCCCTCTCTGGAGCAGCCCTTTTTCTCGCCCCTTCCGGCCGAGTCGCCCGTGAAGTCTCATGGAGCTTTCTTGCTTTTTCCAAGGACCAGTGGATTTCGGTCCACCTGACCCTGGCGGCGGTTTTTCTCATCCTCGGCCTCATTCACCTGCTCGCCTTCAACGCCCGCGCCTTGCTCGCCCACCTGCGGCCGGGACGACGCTTCTACTCACCAGGCGGCCTGCGACTGGAACTGATGGCGGCCATCGCGGCCGGAATCCTGCTCGTGGGCGCGGCCGCCTGGCTGCAGGGGCCGGGCGCCTGGCTGGCCGGGCAGCGGGCCGAAATCCGCGAAAGCCATCGCGCAGAAGCAAGCTTCGAACTGGGACCTCAGCAGCAACGCGGTGGCGACCGCGGCCGCGAGCGAGCTCCCTTTCGTGCGATCGACTGAAAGCCCCTCGGAGAGAAATCGACGGAGCCCTGTTTGAGCTGACCGAGCCCCCTCCCTGCACAAACCGCGGATCTTCGTGCTCCGCCCTCCTCTGCATTATCTGCGCAATTCAGCGTATTCTCCTCCCCTCATCCGCGTGTTAGGCTGATCGACGGCCCTAACCATCTTGCCGGGCTCGCCGGTCGGCACTGGCCGGAACTCCGGCGGAATCCCCAATCCGCACGATGACTCTCCTCCGCAACAGCAGCTTCCCGGCGCCGAAGCTGATCCTGGCCTCAACCGCATCGGCGCTCAGCATCGAACCCGCCGCCCCCCCCCGTCAACCCACCGAAGCCGGCTCGATCCATCATGCGCAGCGCACCACCACCCCATCGGTCAATGAGGTACTCCGGCCAACCAAAACCCGTTCGTTTCCGCCACCGGAGCGGACAATCCTCCGGCCACCGACCCGGCTGCGACCCTCCACGCCAGCCTGTCCGATCTCGCCCGCCATGTGGCCCTGCACTTGGCGGGATCCCGTGGCGAGGCTTCCCCCCTGCTCTCCTCGTCATCTTTCGCAAAGCTCCACGCTCCCGCCTTCGGCCACACCTATGCCCTCGGTTGGTTCGTGGCCGACCGCACCTGGGCCGGCGGCGGCGTCCTTCAACACAATGGCAGCAACACCCAATGGCACCACCTCCATCTGGATCGCCCCGGAGACCAACTTTGCCGTCGTCGCCTGCACCAACTACGGCGGCACTGGAGCCTTCAACGCGGTCGATGCCGTGGTCGGACGACTGATCCAGGATTTTGCCCTGCCCTGAAACCGACGATCGTGCCGCCCCTCGTTTCCACCAAAGGCGTCGTCATCGCCTTCGCCCTCCTCTCCGCCCTGGCCGGAGGCTTGCTGCTGGCAGCTTCTTTCACAGGCGGACCCGCCGATCCGAGCGGCGACGCCGGTTGGGTGAACGGAGTCGGGGATCTCATCTCCCCTTCCGGCGAGCCGCTTCCCCAGCTCACCGGCGCCCTCCTCATCCTCGGTCTGGCGCTCGCCCTGGCCGTCATCGGGTTCGCCCTTCCCGGCCGCTCCCCGGACTGACCGCCTTCACAACGGCCTCAACCGCCCTCCGCCGCGGTCTTCAACAGTGCGAGAGCGGACGACCAGAACGCTTTCGCCGCCTCTCGCGCGGCCGCATCCGCCAGGCCGGTGTGCTCCACCCCGACCCGGCTCTTGGCTTCGCTCGCCGCCGTGATCCAGACCTGCACCCGCGTTTCATCGGCCAGCTTGAGGCGAACCGACTTCGGCGCAGTGGCGGTGGTGATTTCCACTTCCGTATCCAGCCAGCGGCGACGACGAGCGGCATCCGTCCACCAATCGTGGGCCGCGGCCGCGGGGATCGCGAGAGTCTTGCTCGCGCTGGCGGTGAAACCCTTGCCCTTCGCTTCTCCGGGCGCCCGCAGGCCCCGCATCCTTTCATAGCCGACCGTGACCTGCTGCGACCACCAACCGCCGGCCGGCTGCCGGGAGTCGACCAGCTTGGCGATGTCGGCGTGGCTGAGCTGCTTCGCCCCGGCTTCGTCCAGCACGCGGCCCCACTCCGCCCAGTCTCGCCCGGTCTTGGCCTTCACCGCTTCACCGCCGCACGGCATTTCCACTTTTGCTGCCTTGCTCATGCCTGCATTCTCAAGCAGATCACCTCTATGACAATTCCTAATCCGGCCCCGCTCCTCCTGCGCTCCATACTTGCTATTCTGGGATCCTTGTTTTTCGCCGCCCTCGCCGTGGCCGAACCCATCCGCGCCTTCTTTATCGGACACAGCCTGATGAGTGACATTCCGTCCATGACCCGTGGTCTGGCCATGGCCGACGGCGAGACGGAGTTTTCCTTCCGCCACCAGGACATCCCCGGCGCACCCCTGCGCTGGCAGTGGCAGGAAAAAGAACGCGAGAGCACTTTCGAGCCGCGCTTCGGCGGACGTTACCACCTCCACCTCCCGCAGGAGACCTACACTCACCTGATCGTCACTGACAGCGTGCCCCGCGGCGGAGAGCAACTGGAGGCCGAAACGGTCGACTATCTCGGCCGCTTCCTCGCCTTCGCTCGCGAGCACAATCCCGAGGTCCGCGTCTATTATTACGAAACATGGCACCACCTCACCAGCGGCACACCAGACAACAGCGAATACGACACCGCCAGCCCACGCCGCCACCTCCGCTGGCGCCAGCGCCTCGATGCCGACCGGGCCATGTGGGAGGACATCGTCCGCCGCGTCAACGAAGCCCACCCCGGCGCCCACCCCGTCCGCATCATTCCCGGCGGACAGGTCCTCGCCGCCGTCCACGACGCCATCGAGGCGGGCGACATCCCCGAGTGGTCCTCGATCAACAACATCTTCGGCGACGAGATCCACACCAATCACTACGGCAAATTCATTGTCGCCCTCTGCCACTACGCCGTCCTCACAGGCCGCTCGCCGGTCGGCCTCAGCGGGGAAATCCGGGATGTCTGGGGCAACAGCTACTGGGATCGGCGCACCTGGGACGGAAACACCTACCCGGCGCTCCGCCCTGAAACCGTCCGCGCCGTCCAGAAGATCGTTGCCCGGGTCGTCTTCTCCGCCGACCGGAACTGAAAGCCCGCGGGGAACGCCCCCGCCGCCTTAGGTCTCAAACTATCAAAGAAGGCCAAAGAGCCAGAGCGAGTTGGGCTAGCCGATTGCGGCGTCCATTTGCAGCGGATCAGGCAGGTTCAGGTTGAAGATCTTTTCCTGATCGAAGCCGGATGGATAAAAGGATTTTCGGCTGACCTGGAGGCGGCGTTTCTCGACCATGCGTCTGTATTTCAGCGAACGCATGAACGCAGGCACGTCGTGGGCGTAAGGACCCGGCAAAGTGCGCGTGACCGAACGCAGTAGCTCGCGCATCTGGCCGAGAATCTCCGCGCATGCGGGATCATGTGCACGGTTGTGTCGCTCGAAAGGATCGTCGTCCAGGCAGTAAAGCTGGCAGGGATCGAAGTAGTGGGGCTTGTTGATAAAATTGTAATCGCAAAATGGTCCTTCGGTGTAAGCCTGCAGGCTGGGCGGAATGTCAAGTTCTCCGAATTCCATCCGTGCAATGACTGATCGGGGGTAGTGAAAGTCGATGTAGCGCCAGGCACCCTGGGTCACGGCCCGCCCCACCCCCATCTCCTGGTAGGTGAAACTCCGGGGCGAGCCAGCCTGCCCCCGCAGCAGGGAAAGGTAGCTCAGCCCATCGCAAAGCGCATCCTGCGGTACGGGTGCCCCGGCCAGTTCACAGAGCGTCGGCATGAGGTCCACATGCGAGACCGGCTCATCGCTCACCCGGCCTGGCTTAATCACTCCGGGCAAACGCATGACCAATGGCATGTGGTAGCCACCGAGGTAACAGGTGCCTTTGCCGTGAATGCCATGGTCGGCCGTGTAAAGAAACAGGGTATTGTCCAGTTCGCCCCGGGCTTCCAGAGCGGAAATGAGGGCACCGATTTGATCATCGATCTGGATCATTCCGGCGTTGATCCCTGCGATCGGGCCGGAGTTCTGGAGGCCCGCCGCACGCAGGCGCTCGAAGACGGTGCTGTCGTGCGGGTGAGACGCGGGCGCGTTCTCCTGGCGACCGGAAAAGGTGTAACGGTGGTCGGCGCCCAGCGAGCGGTCTGGGTCGGGGCCGTGCGGGACGGTGTTGGCGAGGTGGAGGTAAAATGGTCGCTCCGACTCCCGCGCCGCATCGAGAAACCCGAGTGCGGCATCGGTCATCCATGCCGGATTGTGATGCCGGAGGCGCCGCGGGCGATCCCCCATGAGATTTCCCCAATTGACAGCTCCCACCCACTCAAATCCCGCACAGCGTCTCACCACATCCTGATGGATCTCCTGGCGCTTCCGCAAAAGTGCGTCCACTTCGGGATCATCGAGGTCCGCGTCCCGACCAAGATCCCGCGACCATTCCTGATCGCCCGCCGCGGAGAAATTGCTGTGCCATTTGCCCACATGCCCGGTGAAATACCCCGCAGCCCGAAGGTGCTTGGCCAGGGTGGGCGTTTCGGGAAACAGATCGGCGTTTTGCGTAATGGAGTAGGGCTCCTCCGGCGTGCACCCCTCCGAGGCCGCCGCGGCCCGACCGGGGTAACATCCGGTAAAAACCGAATATCGGCTTGGGTTGCACAAGGGAGCCACGGCGTGGGCGCAATTGAAGCGGATGCCCTCGCGGGACAGCCGGTCGATGTGGGGCGTCGGAGTCGGGCCGCCATAGCAGCCATGGTAGGCCGGTGTGACATCATCGGCCATCACCATCACGATATTGGGACTTGGGGGACTTTGCATGAATTGGTTCACTAGCGCCCAGTTAAAAAAGGTTCAGCATTAACTGGGTAAGTTCATCTGCTATCGACGCCGGCCCAACCGCCGTCGCGCTGAAGGGCGGAGATGTACATGGCTTCGAGAATAGCCTGGGTCGCCCGCCCGTCGTCACCGGAGGCGATGAGAGGAGCTTGGTCGCGCAGGGCGGCGGCCATGTTGTCCACGGAGTTCAGCCAGCGCGGTTTCGCGTCGGTGGGCGGGAGGTCGGTCCACTTCCCCTGCAAAAACCATTGGGTGTTGAGCTTCGCATGCTGGCCACCGGAGAAGCGGGCGTAAGCCCCCTCTTCGCCATGCACCTCGATCCGCGGATACCAGGTGTTCTGGGGAAAGGTCGAACTGGCGGAGAGATTCACCACCAGACCGTGGTCGTATTCCCAGATCGCGACCCCGAGGTCCTCCCCTTCGATCGCATGCACTTGGGTCCGCGCGATGGCCCGCACCCGCTGCGGGAGGCCGAAAACGAAGGCCAGCTCGTCGATGAGATGGACGGCCTGGTTGGAGAGCACGCCGCCGCCGTCGAGCCGCCGGGTCCCGCGCCAACCGCCGTTCTCGGCAAAATACTTTGCGGTGCGCCGAATCGTGAGGGAGGCGTTCACGAAGAGCGGGCGACCCAAAGCGCCGCTCACGACCGCATCCTTGAGGGAGACGGCCTCCGGCCGGAAACGGGCCTCGAAATCGACCGCGAGCAGGCGACCGTTGCGACGAGCCGCGGCCACCATGGTATCCGCCGCGGCCAAGTTGGCTTCCATGGGTTTGGTGGAAATCACGTGCTTGCCCGCATCCAGCGCCTGGATCGCCACCTGCGCGTGGTTGCCCGTCTCGGTGACCACAAACACGACCTCCACCTCGTCGCGTTCGAGCCACTTGGTAACGTCCGTCTCCCACGGAACCTCCAAATCCTTGGCGGCTTCCTCCGCGCGCCCGGGGACGAGATCGCACACTCCCAGCAATCGGCATCCCGAGGTGGACTTGATCATGCGCGAGCGGTTGCGCCCCATGCCTAACCCAACCACGACAAAGCGGGCGGGGTCCCTGGCCCAGGGTCGTTTCACCGTCACGGGGGCGGCCAGTGCTTCATCGAGCGAGCCGGGGGCGGCAGAGGGCCAGGCCCGACGGAGGCGCTCGGTGACTTTGCGCGAGATCGCCACCTTGTCCTGCCGCGCGTGCGTTTCCACACTGATGGCGTGAATCGTCCCCACCGCGTGACCGGCGGCCACGATTTTCTCGTAGGGAATCAGTTCGCTCTGCATCTCCGGCACGGCCCCCTCGGCCTTCACGTGGATGAGATTCGCCCGCGCCAGCATCCGGCGAATATAGGCATTTTCGTCTCGGCGGCGTTCGTCGCCTGACCAAGTATTGTAGGGATCCCAAGCGAGCCCCCAGCCCGGCACGTTGAGCGCGTCGAGCACGGCGAAGACCTCATCCGGTTCAACCCCGCAGTTCTCGAAGCCGATGACCAGGCCGGCCTGCCGGGCGCGTTCCGCCAAAGGCCGGTAGCTGTCGAGGACGCGCTGGAGTTCGTCGGGACGGCGGGTCAACTCCCCGCGCAGCTCGCCCTTGCCGGGCTGCCAGTAATGAAAGGAGCGCACGATGCGGCACCCGAAGATGTCGGCGGCGCGAATGATCGCCTCCAGCTTCTGCGCCTCCTGCTGCTGCCGCTCGCGGTCGGGGAGGTGGACCTTGGCCAGCGAAGACTGCAGCACAGCGACCTTCAGGCTGTGCCGGTCGAGCAACGTTTTCAGCTCGCTCATCTCCTCCGGGGAAAGCTGCTCGAAGGCCTTGCCAAACAGGAGGGCGCGCAGATCGATGTAGTCGTAACCCCATGACCGGATCTCAGGCAGCGCCTGGCGTACGTCCAAGCCAAGCTCATCGCAGAAGATGGATAATTTCATACGCTCGATCTTAGCGGCGGGTGGGGCTTGAATGCTAGAGCCGACTGATCGTTCTCTTGCTCTCTGTGCGCATCAGTTAACAGCGAATACGCCCCCGCCGCCTCAGGCCTCAAACTCGTCCAGTACGATGAGCCGCCCCTCGCGCCGCGCCCGCTCGGCCGCGAAGACGATCCGGTGGGTGTGGTAGGATTCCTGCACATCGGTGCGAACGAGGGAGGCATCCCGGGAAGCGATCGCGTTCAGCCAGCTCAGCAGGACGCGGCGGTCCCCGCCGCCGTGGCCACCCGGCTCGGGGCCGATCGTGATGGTCTCGGTGTTGCCGCTGGCGAAGTCCCTGACTTCGATTTTCCTCTCCTCGAAATGCGCCTCGCCCAGGGTCCCGTGCACCCGCACGCGCCGGCCACCATGCTGGGTAAACGCGGTCATGGTGAAGGTCACGGTCACATCGCCCTCGAATTCCATCATCACCACCTGGTGGTCGACGACGTCGTTGTCGGTCTTCCAGACACACCGTCCGTAGGGGCCTTCGGTCACGGCCTTGAGATGCGCCTCAAGGCTGTGATCCGGAGACACCACCGCCGCCGGCCAGCCCTCGCGGTTGGTATAAACATAGTGCCGGAGCGCGGAGTAGGCGCAGTCGGGCTCCACCGGGCAGTCCACGCAGCGCTCCGTGCTGCCCTCCGGTGCGTATTCAGGGCGGAAATACGTGAGCGCTCCAAATGACCCCACCCGCTGGCAGGGCGTCCCAATGAGATGGGCAAGGTAGTCGATGTCGTGGCAGCTTTTGGCCAAGAGCATGAAGGTCGAGCGGGCTTCGTTGCCCCAGTTGCCACGCACGAAGCTGTGGGCCTGGTGCCACCAGGCCACCTGCTCAAGCTGGTCCACGGTGACGATCCGGCCCAGCCGCCCGGAGTCCACCACTTCCTTGAGCTTGGCGAAACCTTTGTGGTACCGCATCGAGTGGCAGACCGCGGTGATCGTCCCCGCCTTGCGCTGCGCCTCGGCAATGACCCGGCAATCCTCCAGCGCCACCGCCATCGGCTTCTCCAGCAACATGTGGCAGCCCAGCTCCGTGCAGGCGACCGCGGGACCAACGTGATCCTGATCCATGGTCGCGATGACCACCGCATCACAGAGCTTGCCCTCCGCAACAAAGTCCTGCCACCGCTCGAAGACCCGCTCCGGTGGCAGTGAAAACTGCTTCGCCAGGCGCTCCCGATAGGCGGCCCGCGGCTCCGCGACGGCGACAACGGTGCCGAGGTGGGGCAGGTTTTCGATCAGGGAGGCGAAGCTGCTGCCCCGCCCGCCGGCGCCAATGATGGCGATGGTGGTTGGTTTTGAGGTCATGGGGATGGCAGGAGAAAACCACGTTCCGTCCGCAGGACCAAGCTTATCCCGGTCAGCCCGACTCATTTCTGGCGCAACCCGCCCCGAACGGGGAGGCGGATGGTCTTGAACCGTGCCAAGACCATGGAATGATCCTACTCAATGGTTGATTTGCGCCGCCAAGCCGCACGGCACACCACGTGGTGGGAACGTCGCAATGACACGCCTCTGGTGATCAACTGGTTTCCCGAACCGGTTCCCTTCGGCGGTTTGGATGTGGACGTTCCGGTGGCGGAGATCCGCTCGCGCAAACTGCGCAACGCGGAAGCACAGCATCGCTCGCGAGCCCTCCAAGACGGACTCGTCTTCGCCCGGATCAATTTCGCCACCGCACTCTACCCGGCCGCCGCGGGTGCGGATTTCCTCTTTGACCGGCATACCTCCTGGACGCTTCCCAAGGCGGAACGGGCCCGCGAAGTGTGCATTGAGTCCTTCGACCCCGGCCGCGGTCTCTATGGGGCTTACCGGGAGCGCCTCGAAGCCCTTTTGGAGGGTTGGAGTTGGGATGCTTACCTCCCGGCCACCAGCGGCTATGACGGCCCGGGCGATATCCTGGCTGGTTTCCTCGGCCCTGAAGTTCTCGCCCTGGAATTGATCGACTCCCCCGGGGATGTGCATGCGGCCGTCGAAGCCGCCACGGACTTCATGTGCGAAGTGATCCGTTTCGAAAAAAACCTCTTCCGGTCCGCCGGAGTGACGGATGGAACCGCCACTCCCTTCAATACCTACCAGCCAGGCTGGGCCGGCCTCTTGGTGGAGGACTTCACCACCTTGATCAACCCCGACCACTACGCGGAGTTTTTCCTCGCCGCCGATCGCCGGCTTTGCGCCGAGATGGACTCGGTGCTCTTTCACACCCACTCCGCGGGCTACCGCCACATTCCGGCCATGCTCGAACTGCCCCCTTGGGTCGCCTTCGAGATCGGCAACGACCCCAATGGCCCCAATACCCTCCAGCGCATCGAAGTCGTCAAAAGCATCCAGCAGGACGATCGGCCGGTCGTTTGCGGAAGCTGGAACGTACCCCTCCCGGAAGACGAGATCGAAGCAATCCGCGGCGGCCTGTCCGCTCCGGGGTTGAACCTGCGCTTCCAATGCACATCGGCCGAAGAGGCCGCATCGCTTTACCGTCGGCTCACAACACCCGACGGCCTCCTCCGGAAAAACCCAGCCGCCGATCAACTGGGCCCATCGCCGGCCTGACGAAAGGCCGCCCCCGGGCCGACAGGGGCCAACGCCACTGTAATGTAGTTGTTGATACAGGCATCGCCATGATCGCGGGCGAAGCGCCACATCTCCGCGCAGAGGGCTTCCACCGTGCCGCGATGGGCGGGATCGCGGGCGAGGTTTCGGGTTTCACCCGGATCGTCCTCGAGGTGGTAGAGCTCGTCGAAATCGAAGCCGTTGAAGACATATTTCCACTCGGCGGTGCGGATCGAGCGCTGGATGCCGTAAAGCTCATTGCCATTGGTCTGGCGGCAGTGCGCCGTCCGCCAGTCCTCCGGTCGCTCGCCCCGCAGAAAGGGTTGCAGGCTCCGCCCCGAGAGCGCCTCCGGAATCTCCAGTCCGGCCGCTTCGAGGAAGGTCGGACCGAAATCCACCAAATCGACAAAGTCGGCGACCGTCCGCCCCGGCGCCTTCAGGCCCGCCGGCCAGCGCACCAGCGCGGGCACATGGTAACAGCTCTCGAAGGCCGGCAAGCCTTTGGCCCAAAGGCCGTGTTCGCCGGCATAGTCGCCGTGGTCCGAGCAGTAGAGCACGAGGGTGTTTTCCCGCTGACCGGTTTCCTCCAAGGCATCGAGCAGCCGACCGAAGAGGTGGTCTTGGTAGGTGCAGGCCGCAAGATAATGATGGAGGGCGGCCCGATGCTCCTCCGGGGCCAGGGTCGCGAAGCGCTCCCGCATGCGACGGTAAAGCCCCGGCTTGTCCTCCATCGCATCGCCAAAACTGGAGGGCAGCTCGATGGCAACGGGATCATAGCAGTCCAGCGCCCATTGCGGAGCCTGATAAGGATCGTGCGGCCCGAGCGTTCCAATAAAATGCAGCCATGGTTTGCCGTTTTTTGCCGCGGCACTGAGGCACTCGATCCCGGCCTCGACCACAGTGACATCGTTGAAGGGTTGCTGATGGACGCCGTATAGCGTCGTCGAACCGTAGCCAGGCCTCGAAATCTCCCCCTCCCTGCGCGGCCGGTCCTCTTCAACAAGGTTCGCATAGCTCTCCCACGTCGGCCCCATCACGCCTTGGCCATGGGCGCGTGTGCCGGCCGTCACCATGCCTTCCCGCCAGCCGAAATCCGCCGGCCCCTGCTCGCGGCTGACATGCCATTTCCCACAGAAGCTGAGATCGTAGCCCGCCGCCGCGAAGACCTCGCTCCACTGCCGCACGGCCGCCCGCGGTCCGGTGGAAAGCGCGTTCTGAACGCAGACGTTGTTCCACACGCCGTGCTCGCTTGGATACAAGCCGGTGAAAAAGGAGGCCCGCGACGGGCAGCAGTGCGGCGCCGGGCAATACGCATGATCAAAAGCGACCGCCTCTTCCCGGAAGGCATCCAGACGCAGGGTCACGGCTTTGCCAGCGCTTCCGGGCGACACGCTGTCACCCCGCTGTTGGTCGGTCATGAAGATGAGGATATTGGGAGTTGCCGCCATGGCATCAAAACGACCCGGTCAGTGAAGCCTGGCAGCGCCCCGGCATCAAATCGAATCCACACTAGGCCCACCCTGTAGTTAAAATGAAACGACGCGCTTCCCTGCCGTCGGCCTTCCATTCGACCATCCCGCCACAACCTCCGCTGTGACGGGCCAACTTTTTCTTGGCAGAGACGAAACTGCTTTATTGGTTGTTGCCGTATGGATACATCCACTTCCATCCGCTCCGAAGCCGAGTCCGTGCTCGATTGGCTCGGTGCGGCCGGAGAGGAAGTTCCCGGACCAACCCAGCCACCCGCCGAGCTCACCCCGGAGCGCTGGTCATCGGCCTGGAAACCTCTCTTGGCGCTGTTGCGACCTGAGGGCGATGACACCCCCGAGCCGGTGGCCGCTCTCCGCCTCGTCGCTCTCGCGGAGGCCGGCGGCCTCCCGCGACCGGCGGCGAAAGAGTGGGCGGGTCGGGCTATGGAACGTTCCGGCAGGCAGTCGTTCTGGGCTTCCTGGAGCGGCGTCCGCGACCGCGAGGAACTGCGTCTGCGACTGGAGGTTCTCCGCTTCGGCACCAAGATCGATGCCGGATTAACTGGATTCCTGATGTTCTTCTTCCGCGCCTCGGATCCCGCACTCTACCAGGCGGCGGCGCTCACCGTCGGCACCCATTACCATGCCTGCCCGGAATTGCGCACGGCCGTGGACCACTACATCCGCGGTCGCTCCCTCGACCCCGCCAAACCCATCGCCCTCAACGGCCAGCGCAGCCGGCGGCGCATCCTGCTCGCCCGGACCGCCGCCGCCTGCGCCCACCCGGACACCACCGTCGCGCCTCCCTTCGCCCTCGCGGCTTGGCGGGAGCGCCGCCACGACCTCTCCGATGCCTCCGCCTTGCTCTTGGCCGCCGAAACCTGCCTGCGCTCCACCCGACCCCCGGACCCATTGGCCGCGGACTGCACCGTCATCCTGGAGGCCATCGCCCGGGAAACCAACCAGCCCCTCGATCGCGCATTGCTCCAGAAGTGGGGCCGCCTTCTCTGCCTTCTCGTCGACCACCCCCACGGCCCCGACACGGCGGCCTCTCTTGGGCTCTGGACCCGCCTCCTGGGAAACCTGGTGGAACGGCTGCGATCCACCGCTCCGACAACTTTCGGCGAAACCCTCCGGCTCCTCAATCTTCTCGACGAAGTTCTCCGCACCGTCGCCTTCCTGCCCGCCGCCGTCCAACAGCGGATCGAGGCGGCGGCCTCCTGGGGTCTGCCCCCGGACCTCGCCGCCCTCGCCCGGCTCCGGATTGCCGTCTGGCAGAACCGCGAGTCGGACAATGTATCGACTTTTTCGCTACATAATCTTCACGAAGTCCTCCCTGCCGGGGCCGATCCGGATCTTTTTGCCCGGCTGCTCTCACGACCGGCGCCAGCCGGCCGTCTCCTCCTCGAGGATGCCCGCCAAGAAGCGGAAGCGGACTTGGCCGCACTCCTCCTCCGCCCGCTCGGCGACTCCGCCGCCTGGTGCTCCCGGGCGCCCGGAAATCGGGCCCTGACCGCCTTCCTGCTCCTCGACCTCGCCCAGTTTGCCCGCCTTTCCGACAGCCGCTGGGCCGCCCTCCTGGCGCATCATGGGTTCCGCGCCGCCTCCGTTCCGGCGGAGGAGGCAGGTCCGGCCCCCGGTCGCAGCCGCCTCTCCGTCGCCACCCTGCCGGTCCTTCTCCGGATCATCAGTCTTGAGGAAGACACCGGCGGCTCCTTCGTCGAATCGCGTCTCCTGCACCAGTTGCAGGATGACAGCCTGCTCGTGGCCCTCCTGCCCAGCGGCCGCCACAGCGAACTGCTTTCGATCCTCGCCGACGCCTTCGAGCACCACCTGCGCATGCGCCTGGCCGCCCGCCCCGGCTTCAGCCCTTTCCGCTGTCTCTACCGCTCCCTCGTCCGCCACCCCCACGAGGAGTTTTTCAGCCGCCTGCGGGCGGTCTGCCACGAGCGGGACTACCGCCGCGCCGATGGCGAAACCATTCCCCTCGCGGCCATCATTGACCACCTCGCCACCGAAACCCGCCCGGAGACTCCGGATCCGGCCCCCGCTTTGTATCCTGTTTTTGGTGACAACTTCGCGGCCTGGCTGCACGGCCTCCGCCGGGCGGCCCCGCTGGCGCTCCCCGCGGACAGCCCGGGCGACCTCCTCCCGCGCCTGGCGGCTTGGCTGGGCACCGACCCCGACGACGAACCCGGTGGCCACCCCACCTTGCTCGGCCTCGTGCGCCGGCTCAATGAGCATGCCCCTCCAGCCCGCCGCGGCTACCCCGCCTTCGACCCGCGGGCCAGCGACACCCTCGCCGCCGACCTCGCCCGGCTCACCGCCGGTCTCCTCCGTTCCGCCCCCCGCATCGAGGCAGAAAACCTCGACGAATTGGAGTCCGTCCGGGAAGCACACCTGCGCCTCGCCTCGGACTTGGAAGAGATCCGCACCGCTTGGAGCCCGCTTCTCCCCGTCCCCGAAGCCCGACTCCTCGCTGCCTGCCTCAATCAGCTCCGGCAGAAGCTTGATGCCGCCGAAGCAACCCTCCACCAACTCGCCGACGTCTGGAACGCCCGCGCCGATGGCAACCCCACCGCCCGCTGGCAACGTCTCTTTGAACACTGCGACCGGCATCCCCAGCAGGCCCTGCGCCGCCGCTTCCGCGATCTGGTCTGGTCTTCGATCGGGTCAACCGAGGCGGATCACGCTCTCGCTCAGACCGGCGACCACTGGACCATCGCTTTTCAACGCCTGCAGTGGGCTCTCCGCCAGTGCCGCGAAACCCCGGATGAATTCCGTGCGGAGTGGGCCGGGCGGGCTTTTGCCCTCTGGCGCGAGCTGGGTGAACAAGCCATGACCGCCGGATACGAAAGCAGAGTCCACCGCCTCCTCGCCGCGGCGACGCAAGCCGGACTGAACCCGCCCGAACCCGAGGCCTCCGCCTTCCTCGGCACCGTGAGGCGATGGCTGCTGGACCGCTACCGGCTCCGTGACGCCGCCCGCGTCGCGGATCTCGGCCGTCGAGGACGCGGCCGGCGCCTGGCCCCGGCGCCGCTGGCGCTCCTGGGGCATTTCTCGGCCATGTGGGTCGCACTGACGGTCGGTGCCATTCTCATGCTGGACTTCGGCGATGCCTGGATGGCGATGGCGGAGATCGCCGACCGGCGCGGCATCCTGCTCACCGCGCTGCTCTCCACCGGCGGCACCCTCCTTTACCTCACCGCGGACTTGCGGCGAAAATGTCGGCCGGCTCCCGAAGACAAGGCCGGATGGCGCGCGCTCGGACTGCTGCTGCGGGCAATGGGATTTCTGACCCTCTGCCTGACCTATGCTCTCGGGATAACGGCTTTCCTCTGGTTTCTCCTCTCCGGCACCGATGAAGTCGTCCACGGCGATGGGGCCATCCTTCACATCATCGCCTGGGCTTCCTTCGCCCTCTTCATCGGCGTCTTTTTCGGCCTCATCGCACGGCGCAACTAAGTGCGCCGCACCGGTCCCCCGGCCTCAGCGCCGGGCCAGGATTTCCAAGGGCCATTCATCGATCGCCCGGGCTTCATCATCGAAGGGAAGGTCGATCCGGTCACCGCGCACTATGGAAAGATAACAAGCGAGATTGAGTTCGGCGCTGCCCCGGGTGAACTCCCACGCGGTGGGTGGCGCCTCTCCGCCTTCCAGCCAATCCACCAGGCCGGCGCAGTACGGCGTCCAAGTGGTCTCAGTCGCTTCGCCCCGGTCGCCTCCGGCAGGTTCCGTGAAAGCGGTGCGCCCGGCGACGTGATGGATATCGACGACTTTGAGCCATTGCCGCAGGTAAATGACCCCGGCGCTGCCGACAATGGTCATGGTGGGCGCTTCTGGTCCGCCCTCCGCCTCGCCCACCGGGCCGATCGCCCGGCCGCCGTCAAGCAAGCCCCGGGCACCGTTTTCAAAGGTGAAGCAGGCCACCGCATGGTCCTCCATGGCATGGCCATAGCCGCGCAGGTCGCGCACCCGGCCCTGCGCCATCACCCAATTAACCGGCCTGTCCTGATTGAAAAACCGGAACGCATCCAGCCAGTGACTGCCCCACTCGCTCAGGTCCCAACCGTCGATGCCCGCCATGAAAAGCAGCGGCCGGCCGATCGTGCCCGCGGCCAGTTCCCGCCGCACCCGGGCCAAGGCGGGGATGTAGCGCCGTATGTGAGCCACGGATACTTTCATTCCGCTGCGGTCGATTGCCGCCGAAAGGCGGTCGAAGGCGGCGGGACTGTGAACGACAGGCTTTTCGAGAAACAGGCCCCGTACCCCGGCTTCGGCGCAGGCTACCGCCATCGGCTCATGCAGCCCCACATACGTACAGATGCTGACGATGTCGGGCTTCTCGTTTTCCAACATTTCCCGGTAGTTGGCATAGCCACGCTCCACTCCGAAGGTTTTCTGGAAGGCCTCAAGGTTGCCGGCATCGATGTCGGCCCCGGCAACCAATTCCAGCCGCGGGTGCGCCTGAACCATGCGGGCATGAGCGTAGCCGATCTGGTGGCCGCCCCCCTTGGCCCAGGTGAGGGTGGGTTTGCCGACGCCAATGACGGCACAGCGATACGTTTTTGTAGTCATGATCAGGATACGGTAAGCCAATGAACGGTGTTTCGGATGAGAGTGCGGAAGTCGGTGCATTCCAAGGTGCTTTCGTCATGTCCGTTGGCGAGGTAAGCCATCCGCCCCGCGCCATTGATCCGCCCTCCCTCGGCCGTGACCACCATGGGAAACCGCATCCCATGGCAATCGGCGGTGGCGTGGACGGCGTAAGGCAGTCCGGGTGTCATTTGCAGGTTCACGTAAACCTCATCGCGCAGGCCAAAGGTCTGCACGCCTTCGATCACCGGGTGGCCCGTCCCGGTTGGAGTCACCGTCCATTCCTGCAGGACTCCGTGGTTCGAAACCCGCCAGTCCCAGTACACCCCGAGGAGCTGGCCATACTCAGGCCAGTCGTCGTAACTGGCGATGCCGCCATGAAAACCGAGCAGCGGCTTGCCGGAGGCGACAAACTCGCGAAAGGCCCGGCGCTGCCGCTCATTCGGCGATCGGTAGCGCATGGGGGTCGCCTCTCCCGGCCAACAGTCCGGCCGGTCCACCAGGCCATCCATGCCAGTCCAGTGCAGTCCGGCGGCGACAAAGAGATCGCAATGATCCAGTTCCTCGAAAACCGACGCCCCGTCCCGCGTCACGATTTCGAAGTCCCCGCCGAGAAATTCGGCCATCCGTCGAGCCTGCGCCGCGGAGGGATGAAACGGCCCGCCGGTGTGGAATACCATACGCTTGGTCATGACCCCGGACTAGGCCAGGCTTGGGCCGGTGCCAAGCCTGGCAGGCCACAACCCCGGCAGAGTTGAGGCCATTGATCGATGATTTGGCCTTCCCCGCTTCAGCTTCGCCGGTAACGGCCCGGGGTGGTCCCGAACCGGGCACGAAACAATCGATGAAATTGGGCCGGATTTTCAAAACCACAGGCAAGGCAAACATCCAAGACCGAGCCCGAACTCATGCGGAGAGCGTGGGCGGCCTGTCGCAGCCGCGCTTCGTTCACCAGCTGGGTGGGGGTCTTTCCCAAATAGCGCCGGCACATCCGGCTGACATGTTCGTGGCAGCGCCCCGCAGCTGCCACCAACCCGGCAACACCCCGGCTCAAAACCTCCGGCTCCTGCACTTCGAGCAAGGCGTGGGCGAGCCAGGCCGGAACCCCTTCGGCAGGCGGCACCTGTCCTCCGCGCAGGAAATGACTCCAAATGGTCAATACCGTGCGTTCAACATGAAAGGCGGTGTTCGCTTCGGAGGCCAGGGCACCGGCCATCCGATCAAATTCATTCAGCTCCGAGGAGGTCAATTCCGCCCCCACCCTGCTTCCGGGCTGCCCGTAGAGTCGCTTCCACTCCAGGGGATACCGGTCGCGGAGGCGGCGCCAAGCCCGGGGACTGATCGCCAGGTTGGTGAAGCGAAAGGCTTCACCCCCGCGCCATGGTCTCAGTTGGTGTGCATCCTCCGGCCGCAGAAGCCGCAGCGATCCCGCCTGCAATGCTTCCGTGCGGCCGTTGCAGAGGTGGGCACAGCGGCCTTGGTTGAGCCAGAAAATCTCCGCATAATCGTGCCGGTGATAGCGCGGCAAGGAGACTCGGCCGGAGTCCACGCGCAAAAGCTGGAACCACTCCCCCTGCATGGTACGGTCACGAAAATGAAGCAGGATCGGCGGTGCCATCGCAGCTCCCACTGTCTTCCGCAGATCAAGGGAAGCAATGTTTTCATCAATCCAAAGCACGATTTTCTTCGTTGAGTGTGATACCGTGTCGCCCATGAAGCTGCTCTTTATCGGCGGGACCGGCAACATCAGCGCGGCCTGTGTCCGCCTCGCCCTCGCCCAAGGTCATCAGGTGACGCTCCTCAATCGTGGCCACCGCCCCCTCTTCGATTACGGCATCCCGGCCGCAGCCGAATCGGTGGTCGCAGACGCCCGGGACGAGGCCGGAGTTTCCGCCGCCTTGGGACAGCGCACCTTCGACGCGGTGGCGGACTTTATCGCCTTCAAGCCGGATGATGTGGAGCGGGACATCCGCCTCTTCACCGGCAGGTGCGGGCAATTCGTTTTCATCAGCTCCGCTTCCGTCTATGAGAAGCCGCTCCGCCATCCCTTCGTGACCGAGTCTCACCCGCTCAAAAATCCCCATTGGCAGTACTCACGGGACAAAATCGACTGCGAAGCCGTCTTCACCCGCGCCTATCGGGAGCAGGACTTTCCCTCGGTCATCGTCCGCCCCTCCCTCACCTATGAGACCGTCTGGCCGGTGGCCATCGGCGGCTGGAATGACTTCACCCTTATTGATAGAATCCGGCGCGGCGGTGAAATGATCGTCCATGGCGACGGCACCTCTCTCTGGACCGTCACCCACGCCGAGGATTTCGCCCGAGGTTTCAACGGACTGCTTGGCAATACCAATGCCATCGGACATGCTTTTCACATCACCTCCGACGAAGTTCTGACTTGGAGCCAAATCTACACCACCATCGCTGAAGCCGCCGGTGTCGAGCCCCGACTGGTTCCCATCCCAAGCGAGTTTCTCGCCCGCCTCAATCAATGGGAAAGAGGCAACCTGCTCGGAGACAAAGCGCACTCCACTCTTTTTGACAATTCCAAGATCAAGCACTTCGTGCCCGGCTTTGCAGCCCGGATCCCCTTCCACACCGGCATCCGCCAAACCCTCGCCTGGTTCGAGGCGGATCCCGCCCGGCAGACCATTGTTCCCGGCATCAACCGGACCATGGATGGATACCTGTCGGCTTGGCGGAAGGCTCTCGAAACCATGCCCGGCAAGTTGCCGGCCTGAGGGATCTCATTTCAACCCCACTTCACCCATCATTGATTCAATTCCGCCCATGAAACCAACACCCCGCCTTCTTCGTGCCGCCCTGCTGGCAACCAGCGCGGCCTTCATCCCCATGGCCTGCACCAGCGCCCCCGAGGCCGCGTCGTCTTCCGATCCCGCCTTCATCTGGTGGGAAGGCGAAAACCCAGTGGAAACCAACTTCCCGGAGCGAAGCGCTTTTTCCGCCGACACTTTCGCTGACCGCCGCCACGAAATCCTCTCCGGCGGCGACTGGCTCAGCAACTCCGGCGACCGCGCCCCCGGCGAACCGGAGGCCTTCGCCCGCTACCACGTCGAGGTGCCCGAAGCCGGCAGCTATCAATTCTGGACCCGCAAATTCTGGAAACACGGCCCTTTCCGCTGGCGCTTCGGCGAGGATGATTGGCGCATCTGCGGGCCGGACATCGCCCTCCACGACAGCACCTTTATCCGCACCCACCTCGGTGCCAATTGGGTTTACCTCGGAGAGGTCGAACTCGAGGCCGGCACCCACGACTTCGAGCTGCGGCTGCTGGCCCAGGAAGGCGAAGGGAAAGCCTCCGCCTTCGACGCTTTTCTGCTCATTGACGGACCCTTCGTCCCGCGTGGAAAACTCCGGCCCGACGAAACAGTCGAGGCCGAGAAATCCGGCTGGTTCGCCTGGGATCCACCGGCCGACCGCTTCGCGGAAAGTCCCCTCGACCTGCGCCGCCTCAACGAGCCCCACGCCGGCATCCACGGACACGTCACCCGCGACGGCGACCGCTATCTGCTCGGCGACGGCACCCCGGTCCGCTTCTGGATGACCCAGGCCTCCGGCCTCCAGGAAATGCGCCCCGCCATGGTCGACCACCATACCCGCCGCCTCGCCAAATACGGCGTCAACCTTGCCAGGCTAATGCTGCTCGATCTCTTCGCCACCTGGCGACGGGGCGATGAGGAAGCCTTCGCCCGGGACCTCGATCGCATCCACTACACGGTCGCCTCCTTCAAAAACGAAGGCATTTACACTTTTCTTGGCCACCTCTTCTGGGACACCAGCGTGCGCGCTTTCCACGATGACGACTTGCCCGGGCTGCGCTCCGGCGAAGCCGCCACCACCGCACTCTTTTTCAACGAGCCCCTGCGGGAGAAATACCTCGAATGGATCGAAGCTCTGGTGTCACCGGTAAACCCCTACACCGGTCTCTCCCTCGCCGAAGATCCCGCCGTCGCCTTCATCGAGGTCCAGAACGAGAGCAACACCCTCTTCTGGACCCTCAACCCGGCCAACCTCCCCGCTCACTCCGCCGACCTCATCCGCCACTCCTTCGGGCGCTTCGCCGCCGAACGCTACGGCAGTCTCGAGGCCGCCTTCGCCCACTGGGGCGACACCGTCGAGGGCGATGACCCGGCCAACGGCCGGGCCGGTTTTCTCGGCATCTGGCACCTCACCACCCAAGCCACCGGCAACGACCGCCGCGTCGCCGACCAAGCCGAGTTTCTCACCCGCACCCAGTATGACTTCTATGAATACATGATCGGGCGTTTCCACGACCTTGGCATCCGCTCCCTCATCTCCGGAAGCAATTGGAAAACCGCCGACCCCAGCAACCTCGGCATCCTCGAATACTACTCCTACCTCCCCTCCGATCTGGTCGCAAAAAATGAATACTTCAGCCCCGTCCAGATCGAAAACCCGCGCTTCTTCGCCGTCGAGGAGGGCGACACTTTCGTCTCCCTCTCGGCCATGCGCGCACCGGAAATCGCCGGCGTTCTCATGACCGCCCAGCCTGCCGGCCACACCTACGGCATCATCGAAAACAACTGGGACAACCCCTCCATTTACCGGGCCGAGTTTCCCTTCCTCGTCGCCACTTACGGGGCGATGGCCGGCGTCGATATCTGGAACTTCTTCTCCTACGACAACCAACTCTGGTCCGCTCCCAAGGGGGTCTGGAACACCAACACCACCGACGTCCTCGGTCAGTACCCCGCCTACGCCCTCATGTTCCGCCGCGGCGACGTCGCCACCGGCCCGCCCGCGGTGGTTGAACATGTAAACCTCGATCGCCTCTACCGCCGCGACGCCATCGCCCTCCCGGAAATCCAGTACAAGGACGCCGTCTGGCAGGCCACCCTCGGCGGCGATCCCACGGTCGACTTCCGCTCCCAGCTCTCCCCGCGAGCCTTCTTCACCGGCCCGGTCCGCCTCCACTTCACCGACGGCGAGCCCAGCCTGGAAACCGCCGACCTCAACCGCCTCATCGACGAGGAGGCCAGGGTCATCCGCAATACCAACGGCCAGCTCGAATGGCACTACGGGGCCGGCCACGTCCGGGTGGAAACACCAACCAGCCAAGGCGCGGCTGGCTTTCTCGCCGAGGCCGGACGCCTCGAATTCTCCAATCTCTCCCTGTATTCGGAAAATAGCTACGGATCTCTGGTGGCGGTGGCGCTGGACGACCGCCCCCTGGCGGAGTCCGCCCGCATTCTCATCCAGGCCGCCACCCGCGACCAGCCCCATGGGTACTCCACCGAACCGGTCGGCGACGATGGCGCCGTCCGCATCACCACCGTCGGCGGCTATCCGCTCATGGTGGAAAAGGTCCGCGCCGAAGTCGTCCTCAAGGGCCGGGCCAATGCCCGCGTCACCGCTCTCGATGCCAACGGCTACCCGACCAACCGGTCGGTCCGCACTGAAAACCGCGGCGACGACCTCTGGATCGAGCTGCCCGCGGATGTTCTCTACACCTTGGTGACGCCTGCCGGCCAGGACTGAGTCTCTCGACCTCTCCCATGAACTCATCCGAACCTCTCAACCTCGCCATCCTCGGCTGTGGTGACTTCCTGCGCTGGCAAGCCGCCTCCCTGCAGAAATCCCGTGATATTCGAGTCCGTGTCTTATACGACCCGGATCAGACCCGTGCACAAAAGTACGCTTCGCTTTTCGGCGGCACCGTCGCGTCCGATCCAGACGCTATTTTCAGTGATGCATCCATCGAAGCCGTCGCTCTCTTCGTACCGCCATGGGTTCGAAAAGCGCTCTTTCTGCAAGCGATCGCCGCCAATTTGGCGGTCATCACCACCAAACCGCTGGCTTCCCACATCAAGGACTGCGATGCCATCTGCCGGGCCGCCCGGGAAAAGGGCATTACCGCAGGGGTGATTTACAATCGTACGGAAGACCGCTTTCTGGAAACGGCCAAGGATCTCTTTACCGAGGGTCGATTCGGCCGACTCGCCCTTTACCGCCAGGATTGGATTCATGCCTATCCGCAGTGGAACGACTGGGCGACGGATCCGGAAAAGAACGGCGGCCCCTTCATGGATGCCATGATTCACAATCTGAATGCCGCCTGTCATTTGATGGGGCGGCCGGTGGCGCGGAGCACGTTCTTTTCCGACCGCCTTGCCCATCCCGGTCTGAAATGCGCCGACACCGAGTCGATGGTGGTTCACTTCGAAGGTGGAGGCGTGGCCCACCTCTTTATTACTTGGGCCGCCGACCTGGCAGTTCATACTACCGAGGGCAATGATCGCGAACACATCGACTTGTTTTACCTTGTCACCGACCAGGGCTGGCGCCTGACCAAGGATTACCGGGAGGGACAGGTTGTGCTCCGTGCTTCCCGCCACGGCGTGGATGAGATCATCCCTTGTCCGCCGCTTCCCGAAACCATCTATGACAGCTTTGCCGCGGTCCACCGTGGCGGCCGTTGGCCTCGCAATCTGGCCACCCTCGATGAAGCTTCCAACGACATTCGCCTTATCCGCAATGGGCTGGCCGCTAGTGCCGGCTGAGGACCGGACCTGACTCGGTGAAACCCTCCCTCTGCAAGCTGCATCCGGATTTTCACATCCCAGCCGATACGGTCGTCGGCGAGGGCTTTGACGCCGAGAGCTACGTCGCGGGACTCGCCGCCCTCGGGGTCGACCTGCTCGCCTTTTTTGCCAAGTGCCACTACGGCCACGCCTACTACGACACCGCCTTCGGCAACCGCCATCCCGGGCTGAAGCAGAACATGCTCGCCGCCATCGTGGAAGCCTGCCACCGCCATGAACTCGGCATCGTGGTCTACTTCTCAGTCTTCCTCGACACCGTCGCGGTGGAAAAACATCCGGACTGGGAGATCCGGGCTTCCGACCGCAGGGTCGACGCGGGGTTCGACAGCGGCAACTACCGCCCCGTCTGTGTCAACAGCCCCTATCTCGAGGAACTGTTCATCCCCCAGGCCGTGGAAGTGCTGCAGAAGCACCGCGTTGACGAAGTGCTGCTGGATACGATGACCGGCTTCAAGCCCTGCCATTGTGTTCATTGCCGCGAAAAATTCGGCGGACCCATCCCGGAGAACGACCGCGACCCACACTGGCTGGAGTATGTCGCCTGGTACCGCGGTTGTTACGATCACTTCTTCGCCCGCACCGCCGAAGCGCTGCAAGCCGCCGATCCGAGGGTCGGGGTGGCCTTCAACTGGGAATGGGGGCCGCGCCGGCCGGTCCCGCCGCCACCGCACATCACCCGCTTGATTGCGGATCTGATTCCGACCGGCCGGATCGCCAGTACCCTAACCCGTTTTTTTGCCGGCACCGGCCACCCCTACGACTACATGTGCGGCCGTTTTCTCGACGGCCTCGGAGACTGGGAAAACAACCTCCCCACCAGCCTCATGTACACCGCGGCCGCGACCATCGCCAACGGCGGCGGTTTTTGGCTGATCGACCGGCAGCTCCCCAATGGTGCCCTTGAGCAGCGCGCCCTCGACATCATGGGCCAAGTCTTCTCCTTTGTGCAGGATCGTCGTCGCGTGGTGGTGGATACAAAACCGGTTCCGGAAATCGCGGTTCTTTTATCCCACGACCACCTCATGGGTGACCGGCTGCAGTTCTTTCCCGATCCGGCGGAACGCCAGCGCCGAGCGGCGCCGTTCGAGGGATGCTCGCGGATGTTTCAGTTCAAAGGACGTCATTACACCGCCATTGGCACCGAAGCCCTCAAGGATGACTTGCCGCGCTACCCGCTGCTTATCCTGCCCGAGGTTCACTATCTTCGAGCAACGGAGGTCCGCCGCATCGCCGATTACGTGGAAGCCGGGGGGTGCCTGCTCATTACGCAATCCGCGGGGGAAGAGGGTCTCAATCCCGCGCTGCTCGACCTCGCCGGGGCCGAGTTCGAAGCGTTCAGTCCTCTCGATTATCACTACTTCGGAGATCTGCCGGAGCCCCATGCGGCCGCCGGGCGCTGCGCCCTCGTGCGTCCTCGCCACGACACCCGCCGTCTGGTCAAGCTCATCACGCCGCTTCAAGCCGGCGATGGTGGCGCCAAGTTCGGCCACGGTCGCGCGCCCGCGGCCACCGACGACGGCTTTGCCGCCGTCCTCCACCGCAGCCATGGCCGCGGCCAAGTTGCCTATCTCGCCATGCCGGTCTTCGGCGAGTACCACCGCCGCGCCAACCCCCATGTGGCCACCGAGGTACTGGCAATCATCGACCGGCTCCTCCCCCGCCCTATCGCCCGGATCGAGACCCCGGCCCAAGTCGAGCTGGTCACCATGCGCCGGAAGCGGGAACTAATCGTGCACCTCGTCAATCACAGCGGCCGTGAATCGCTTCTCAATGGCTGGTATCCGGTGACGGAGTACATGCCGGTCATCCGCGACCTGCCCCTGCTCATTCGAGCCGACGGCCGCCCCATCGAGGCCGTGCTCGAACCCGCCGGCCGCACGCTGCCAGGTGCATCCTCCGGAGACGACCTTCAATTCCGCATCCCGGAGCTGGAGTTCATGCAGAGCATCCGCATCCCGGACTACTTCGACTGACCCTCCCCCTATGAAAACTGCCCTCATCCACCAGGCTTTCGATCAAGGCCAAGGCATTCTCCGCCTCACCCCAACCTGGGTGCCCCGCTCCTTTTGCATCCCCGGCCGCCGCATCAAACTCCACCCCGACGACTACTACGCCCTCGGGGGAGTGCGCGGCGGCATCGACGAGCGTTGGCTCGCCTCCACCACTCCGGCCGACAATGGTCCTCTCACCTCCACCCATGAAGGGCTTAGCCATGTGCTTTTCGAGCACGGGGGGGACCGGCACTCCTTTCTCTTCCGCGACGCGGTCGATGAACTCAAAGCCGACCTCATCGGCACCCGCCTCTGGAAGGAATGGAAGAGCTGGCCCATGTATTCGAAATTCTTTGACAACCAAATGCCGCTGCCCTTCCACATCCACCACCGTGAGGAACATGCCCGCCGGGTCGGGCAGCGCAGTAAACCCGAGGCCTACTACTTCCCGCCCCAGCTCAACAACCATGGCGGCGACTTTGCCGCCACCTATTTCGGCCTCCATCCCCACACCCGCAGAGATGACATCCGCCGCTGCCTGGAGCAGTTCGCCCGGGGCGATAACCGCATCACCCTCCACTCCCGCGCCTACCGGCTCGAGCCGGGCACGGGCTGGGATGTGCCTCCAGGCATGCTCCACGCCCCGGGCAGCCTCTGCACCTACGAGCCCCAGCGCGCCTCCGATGTCTTCGCCATGTACCAGAGCGTGATCATGAACCGCCAGGTCGTGCCGGAGGAATTGCTCTGGAAGGATACCCCGCCCGAGCAGGTCGGTGATTTCGACTACCTCATGGAGGTGATTGACTGGGAGCTGAACGTAAATCCCGATCTCGCCCGCGATCACTTCATGCCGCCGCGACCGGTTCGACCGGCGGAGGAAATGGAGGCCGAGGGTTACCATGCACGCTGGATCTGCTACCGCTCCGATGCCTTCAGCGCCCAGGAGTTGACCATACTCCCGGGGTGCTCCGCGACCATCAAAGATGCGGCCGCCTACGGTATGATCATGATGCAGGGCCACGGAATGATGGGGCATTGGCAAGTGGAGACGCCCGCTCTCATCCGTTTCGGCCAGACCACCCGTGATGAGTTTTTTGTCTCCGAGACGGCCGCACGGGAAGGTGTCCTCATCCGCAACGATTCCGACTCCGATCCGCTCGTCATGCTCAAACACTACGGCCCCGGCAATCCGGATCTGGAAACCAACCCGTGATTCGCACCCGCGCTATCATCGCATGGGTCGAGGGCCTGAAAGTGGGTCCCCTCAATCCCGAGGAAGGCGTACACCACGGCGATGCCGAGGCACCCGTCTCCGGGGTCACCATCTGCTGGAAAGCCACCCCCCGGCGCGATCGAGGCTGCCGGGAAACGCGGCGATCGTCTCCTCATTGTCCATGAAAGCCTGCATTACCCCTATTACTTTGATTTCGACCCCCAGCGCACGCCAGACTGGCCTTCCTGGGCCATCAACCAGCGCCGCAAACAACAGCTCGATCACCACGGCCTCACCTGTCTGCGTCTGCACACCACCATCGACTGGCTCTGTGTCACATCAGAAATGGCGGTCTGGCTGGGACTGAGTTCACCTCCCCGGGACTACCGGACCTGGAATTCGGTTTTTGACATCGAGCCCACCTCCCTCCGCGATTTGGTCGATCGGGCCAAACGTGTCTCAGGCCTCCCCGCGCTCAGAGTGGCCGCCCCCCGGGGCCTCGATGTCTCCGTCAAGCGCATCGGACTGCTCGTGGGCGGGGTCGCCCTCGTGGCCAACGGGGCCGCTTTCGAACCCGGGGTCCGGGCCGGAGTGGATGCCTTCATCGCCGGGGAGACCGACAACTATGGATTCCGCTACGCGCTCGAATCCGGCATTCCGCTCATCGAAACATCGCACGAGGTCTGCGAGAATCCGGGGTTTCGACGCTTTTCCCGCCTCCTCGCGGAAGCGTTTCCACAGTTCCAGGTCAGCTACTATGCCAACACGTGTCCATATCAAGTCCTCTGAACGCACCAACCACTCCCTCAAACACCATGGGTGAATACTACGGATACTGGGGCCGCGATCAGCTCCTGAAAATCAATGGATGGGTCAACCAAGCGGCCGACCCCGACCAACTCTACATCGAGCTTTACCGCGACCACCGCTGGCTTGATCGGCTGCTGGAGCAGTTTCCCTCCGCCGATGAAGACGGCGACGGGACCATCAGCCCCGTAGAGGCGGTCCGTTGGCATGCCCGCCGCGTGCCACTCATCACCCCCGGCCAAGACTTGCTGAAGTGGCTGCCCGCAGGGGTCAGTCAGTGGAAAGAGCAGGTCGCGATGAGCGATGGCACCATTCTCGCCACCCAGGTCTACTTGCCGGCCGGCGAAGGGCCTTTTCCGGTCTTGGTGGGACGAGGAATCCGGCAAGGCGGCCAGATGGACTGCGCCCACTGGTATCTCGCCAAGGGGTTTGCCTGTGTCTCCCAGGATCTGGTCCCGGAGGAGGAACGTCTCGAGCGCGGCATGCACGGAGGCCGCAGCATCCGGAGGCGCGATCCCGCGCCCGATACCCGCGACCTGCTGGCGTGGGTCACCGGCCAAGCCTGGTGCAACGGCCGGATCGCGCTCTTCGGCTACTCGGCCGGCGGCATGGCCACCCTGCCGGTGCTCAACCTGCGCCCGCCGGAGCTAAGCGCCATCGTCACCCATATTGCTTCCGCCGATGCGGCCGGCATCTTTCGCCTCCGTGGAGGGGTGTCCTCACAACGCCACTACAATCCGGAGGATCGGGGCAGCTGGACGCCCGCCTTGCCGGAGTCAAGCGGCCAGGGAGGGCTCCGCCCGGTGCTGCCCGAGGAACAGGTCGCGACTTTCAAAACCGACCTCGCGGGCTGGTTCGACATCTTTTTGCAGGGAAGCATCGACGACTGGCTCGCCTGGAAAGCCACCGGCCGGGCCGTCCTCGTGATCGGGGCCGGTTCCCACGGTCCCCACCCCCGCCCTTCCCGGGTTCCGCCCGACTACTGCGATGCCGATATCTTCTGGCCCGATGTGCCGCAGTTCAACCTACTCACTGACGGCGTCGACCCCGACTCGGTTCGGTCGGTTCTGCTCTACTTCCAGATGGGGGACTTTCTTGATCCCCTCGCGCCGGGCAACCGCTGGATGATTGCTCAGGACTGGCCGCCGCCATTTGAGGAGCGATCCTTCTACCTCACTTCCGATCATCGTCTCAACCTCCAACCATCCGACCCGACCGATGCCTCCATCGATTATACCTACGATCCCCGTGATCCGGTCGTCCGAGTCGACATGGGATGGAAGGGACTGATAGCCGATGGACCAGCCGACCAGCGACCGCTCCGGAAACGGCCGGACGTCGTTTTCTTTGCCTCCGAGGTGTTGGATCACCCGCTTGGGATCACTGGAAGGATTCGAGCCGAATTGTTCATCAGCACCGACGTCCCGGACACCACCTTCATGGTCAAGCTGCTCGATATTTATCCCGACGGCTACGAGGCCATGATCGCCCACGGTGTCCTCATGGCCCGCTACCACCGCAGCTTGAACCAGCCGGAACCTCTGCGCCCCGGGCAAATCTACCGTCTTGAAATCGACCTCTGGAGCACCGCCCTTGTCTTCAACCAAGGTCACCGCATCGGGCTCTTTGTAACCAGCAGCGATGCCGGGCGCTTTGCCGTCCACCCCAATACCTATGACCCCATCGAAAGCTATGAAGAGTCCAAGGTCGCACGACAGCGGCTGCATGTCTCAGCCTCCCATCCTTCCCGCTTGATCCTGCCCGTCACCCCGGTCGATGCAGGGACCGTTTTTGACCCCAAAGTCCATGCCCTCTGTCGCAAGCTGGCCGCTTGGGACAAATAAAGCCGCGTGTCCTGCCGCCGGAAGGCACCGATGAACACCCTCACCAAACTCCGTACGACTTGGGGCAGCACCTGCCGGACCAGCGGCATTCTGGCACTCCGCGACGTCTCTACACGAAGCCTCTTCACTACGGCATTGATCCGGTAATGCTTTTTCCTGCATCCACGTCGAGCAGCAAGAACCCTGGTGGTGAAGCCAGGCCTGCTCCATCAAAGTCCTGTTCGCCTTTGAAAAGCCACGGGAAAGCCGCCATCACTCGCGACTGCATGTCGACGACTTGATTTCATCGCCGGCTACCACCTTGCCCTCGAATTGATTCCAACGGCAGCGCAGCAGAGGCCAGCCACAGCAGAAGCCGCCCGGGGACCATTTGAGAGTGTCAATCTCCGCTTCCGGCCCCGCGCTGGCAGTCAAAGCGCCACGGCCATTCCGGATGCGCCGTTCCTCATCGCCGGCCCCACCTGCGTGGGCTGCCGTCGCCGGGGAAGCGTGATTCCTTCACGAAAAACCGGGTCCACGATGATGGTCGTGCGCCGATCCGGTACTCCTTTGCGGTTGTGATGAATCAGGTACATTAACCGCTCCAGGGCTTCCCGGATGACTTCCTGATGGGTTTCCCACAGTCCGGAAATCCCGTCATCCTCGGGATCGCGAAAGTGGAGCTCACTGCTCAGAAAACCCGCATCCTCCGGGAAACGAACCCCGCAGTAGCGCAGAATATGATACGACGCCGCATTGAAACCGATGACACAGTCGGGACGGTGTTCCGCAAACCAGGCCAGCAAGCGGCGCCGGTCGTCCAGAAAAGCCTGTCTGTCTCTGGCAATGGCGGTCGTCAACGGCGGGACTGGCCGCTTCCGCACACGCAACTGGTTGAAGCCCAAGGCCTCCCCAAGCCGGATTTCATCCTCATCAATCTCCTCCTCATGGGTAAAGAAAACGCAGCCCGGCCTCCGGTAACCCCGTTCCCAGGCCAGCCGGAGTAGATAGCGGACTGTGTTGGCCGGACTGGGTCGCACTTGGTCGAAGGGCCACTCGGCGAGGCATCGCCCTCCTTCCTGCACGACTGCAAAGAGAGACCAGTCGAACCCTTGGAGTTCCGGTTTCCGAAGCATCCGCGAAAGGATGATGCCGGCGACGCCACGCTGGTACAACCGACGCGACAACCGTTCGCCATCGATCTCGCCTTCGAGGTGAATCAGTTCGAAGGAAAAGCGGTCCACCTCCGGCACCACGCTCCTCATCCACTCCCGCTTCAGCCAAGATCCGTTCTCCTCCTTGCGTCCGTTGAAAAGCACCGCCACCGGCACCAAGTCACTCCGCACAGCCCGCTTTCTTCCATGCGCCAAGACGGCGGCATGAACGTTGGGGCGGTAACCCATCGACTTGGCCACCGCCGCCACCCGCTGGCGCGTCCGCTCGGAAACCGAACCGGTTCCGTTCAAAGCACTCGAGACGGTGGACAAAGCCAGTCCGCAGGCTTGGGCCACATCCACCATCCGCACCTCCTCCTTGCGATCACGCGCGGTCATAGAAGCTTCCGAAAGGTGGAGCAGAGCGGCCGCCCTCGGCAAGCCGGAAGGCAGAGGCCCGGCACGCCGCTGGAAGCTTTGCTCAAATAAAACACGGGCTGACAGGAGAGCGCCCCTCGGAATGAGGTCGGCCACTCCCTGCCAGCCCGCGCGGGGTTCCCAAAACTAGTCAGTGATCACACTTACTTCCTCAAACACAGCTTGGCTGAGAACACTGTTGTTGTGGCTGGTAACCGCCAGGCCCACAAAAACGGGGTTGCTCATCGAGATCGTCACCGGCGATCCGATCTGCGTCCAGTTCACCCCGTCGGCCGACCGGTAGGAGGTGAAGCTGTTGCCGACCCGGTCGATCCGCACCCATATCGGGGTCGAACCGGAGCCGCCGGAGGTATGCAAGCTGCTGTTGCCCGCCGCCGTCCGGCGCTGGAAGGCCACCCCGTGGCTGGGGGTGATCACCGTCATCGCATGAGCCGAGTTGGCCGTGAGGCTGTTGCGGATCATGACCCCCGCCTTCGCCCAAACATGGGTGTTTTGCTGGCTCATGACCCGTGCCCGCACCGAGACGTTGCCGGAAAGCTCCAACCAGACAAACCGGAAACCGTCTGCCGTTCCCCAGATGTCAGCGCCCGATCCACTCACCGTGAAACTGTCGGTCATGGGATCGTAGCTGGAACTGCCGGCCACACCGACACTGCCGATGTCCTGAGCGGTCCACTCCTCCTCCTCGGCGAAGGTTGCAGCCGAGGCGGTGTTGGACCAAGCGGAGTCGCCGACGGCATTGAAGGCCCGCACCCGGTAGTTGAAACCGGTGTCCGGCGGCAGGCCGTCATCGGTGTAGTCGGTTTGCGGTGACGTAACGGTGGCGATGGTGTCAAAGCCGGCCCCGCCGTCGCGCTGCACGGTGAACCCGTCCGCATCGGTGGCGTTGTCCAGCCAGTCGAGGTGGATTTCGCTGGTGGAAAGGGGCAGCGCGACCAGGCCGCTCGGCGCGGCCGGTGGCTGCGGCGCGGCCGGGGTCGTCGCCGAGTCCGTTGCTGACCATGGAGAATCACCAGCCGCATTGAAGGCGCGTACCCGATAGCTGTATTGTGTTTCCGGTGACACGGTGGTATCGGCGTGGGAAGTCGCTCCCGGGCCGACTTCGGTCAGCAACGAGAAGGTGCCACCGCCGGTGGCCCGCTCGATGCGGAAGCCGTCGGCCAACGCATCGGCCGCCATCCAGCTCAGGCTTACTTCTTCGTGCGAGACCGCTGTGGCCGCCAAACCGGTCGGCGCGCCCGGAGGCTGCAACACGCTGCCCGCCACCGGGATGGTCAGGCGCGCCACCCGCACGTCATAAACCGCACTGGCCGGCCCGTCCAAGTTCATCCCGATGACCGTGACCGAATCGGGGTCGCTGA
>REEB01000266.1 GCA_007695295.1 Puniceicoccaceae bacterium | reverse complement strand
CGCATCTACCGCCTCTATTGCGCCGCCTGCCACGGCCCCGACCGCCAAGGCATCGGCGACACCCCGCCCCTTCCCCGCCTCGCTCCCGGCAACCTCACCGCCATCCACTCCAGCCTCTCCGTCATCACCCACGGCCGCCCCGGCACCGCCATGCCCGGCTGGCGCCACGTCCTCGACGACGACCAGCTTTACGTCCTCCTCGCCTACCTCTACGGCACCCCCGACTCCTGAAACCCTAGCCGACACCCTTCCCCGCGCCAACGGCCGCGACCCGTTCCACCTCTCCAACCACCCTCCCCCATCCCTCGCTTCCCGAGGCCGGACAGGCCGGCCGGCCGGTACCTGGCCGAGTGCTTGTCCGCCGAACGTGAAGGCATATCAGGAAGTATTTCTAATAGTTTTTATTAGTTCTTGCCTCCCTGCCTCAGCAGACACAGCTTGGCCGGGTGCACCCAACAGAACGGCGCGAGCGTTCGCTCTGGTTTTCAGGTGCCGGACTCCGGCATCACGTTGCCGTTGCACGCCGGGTCTTCTTCATCGCCTTCATCTTCGGATGCGCGAACGCGTCCGCCCAAATCCGGGTGACCACGAGCGGTGGATCAGACCCGGAAACCAACGATGGCTCGACTTGGGAAAAGGCACTCTCGGGAGGAGAACTGGCCCAACGGCTCGGTGGCACCAGCATGGGGGGCTCCGGCGGTGAATACTGGCTGGCCATGGGCGTTTACCCGCAACTCCGCCCCCATCGGGGAACGGCTCTGTACGGAGGGTTTTCAGAGACGGAGGAAACCCGCGATGAAAGGGATCCGGAACGAAACCAGACCACGCTGACCGGTGTAATCCTGGGCAGCTACGCCTCGCGAACCTCCGAAAATGAATTGGTGGAATTCCATGTTCCGGGAAGCAGCACCTTGATCGACGGATGCACCATTTGGGGTGGACTGTCGCTGCAATTCCCCGCCGGTGCGGAGCTCACCGGAGCGCCGACCATCCAGAACTGCAGGATCCAAGGCAGCGCTGGCCTTGGATACGTCGTGACCGTGGCCAATGGTCCCCTGAACTTGGAGGATTGCGAGATAGTCTCCGGGCAGGGCGGGGGTGTTATGGTGAACAATACCGAAGGGCGGCTCGAAATCCTGCGCTGCCGGATTCGAAACAACAGAGGGGCCGGCATTGTTGCCCTGGCCGGCGCCACCCTCACCGTGAGCCATTCTGTGATTGAGAACAATGGAGCCAGCTTGCTGGGCGACTGTTGCGGCCGGTCCTCCGGCATCTGGATACAGGACGCTTCGGCCGAGATCGCGGACTGCGACATCCGGAATAACACCGGCTGGGCCGGCGCCGGTATACGGATTTTTGCCGGCGCCCAGTTTCTTGGAAATGTCGTCGTGCGCGACAGCTCCATCACCGGCAACACCGCCACCGAGACGGTCCTTGGGGGCGGCGGCCTCTATGCATGGACGTACCAGGCCTTCAGGACCGACTTGGTCCGGGTCTCCAATTGTGTGATTGCCGACAATAGCACCACGGGACGGGGCGGAGGTCTCTTTCTGCGTGGATACGGCACCGAAGTAACGGCTTGCAAGGTTTCCGCCAATCACGCCGGGCGTGATGGCGGGGGCGTCTTCATCTGGGGGTTGCAGCACGAAGCGGGCATTCTGCGCGCGGGCCTTCGGAGCACGGTGATTGCGGACAACTCGGCCAACGGTCATGGCGGAGGGGTGGCCATTGTGCAGACGGATCCGGCGATTATCAATTGCACCATCGCCGGTAACACTGCCAACGGAAACGGAGGCGCACTCTACAATGAACTGGGTCGTCTCATTGATCCTTTCACGGTGGTGCTGTCCTATCGTCCGCCGATCGTTGCAAACACCGTCTTCCTGGACAACGCCGCCGTTCAGGGAACGGTCGTCTATCACTCAATTGGCACTTTCGCCAATCTTGCCACCGCCCCCGCGCCGCCGGTCGTGGAGCATTGCGCCTATCCCCTCGACGGGACTTTCAAACGGTTTTGGCAATATGGACCGCTGATTGATATCGATGTGGACGACAGTAACTTTCCGGTGGCCAACCCGGGGTTTGTTGACAGTTCCGCGGAAGATTACCGCCTGAACGCAAACAGTCCCCTCATCGACCGGGGAAACGATCATCATGTCCTGCTTTACGAACGTGATTGCGGCGGGGCCCCGCGGATCAGCGGAGCGAGCGTTGACGTCGGAGCCTTTGAGCTGGGCACGCCGGGAGCCCGCCTTTGGCTGGCGGGAGCGGAGGCCATTCGGCGGAATGTTCTCGGCGTGCCAAAGATCGATGTAAACCTGATCCTGGAGAATCCCGGGACCATCGACCTGGCCCAATTGACGCTCGGCAGTGCCGCCCTCCGCGATGAGAATGGACAACCCTACCAAATTGCCGCGATGAAGCTCTCGAATCCCGATCCCGGCGGCACGCTCGCGGTCGGCCACCAGGCCACCGTGTCCCTCTCTCTGGTTCCCAACTCCACGACAAACCGGGAAGTGCGCCTTATCCTCGATGGAATGTACTACGAAAGTGGAGCGCCCAAAGGATTTGAGGTGTCCCAGGTACTTTCCTTGGTGGGAACCTTTGCCTTTGAGGCGATTTCCGTGGAGTTGATGCCCGGAAAAATGAGAATCCTGTTTCAGGGAAAATTACAGTATTCCCCTTCCCTGGTCACCCCGGCTTGGCAGCATGTCTCCGCTCCGGATGGTGAATTCGAGGTCACGCCGTCCGGACCCCAAGGGTATTGGCGGGTCCGAAATTGACCGCCCCCCCGCTTCTGCGCGCCGTTGAAGGGAAGAAGCTGACTCACCCAACCCCGCAGCATTTGCCCGGTGGTTGCGTGCCGCCCCCGCGGTTGGGACGGGTTGCCAGGCCAACGATTCGCGGAGCAGGTCCGCCTTTTTCCGGCGTTCGCCATTGCGCTCCTCCCCCGGGCTTGCCCCTTTTCGCGACGGGTTCCCATACTCCCGCCACCATGCTCATTGGCGCCCATATCTACCTCTGGACCGAGCGCTGGTCCAACGCCGACCTCCCCCTCTACGCCCGCGCCCGCAGCCTCGGCCTCTCCGCCCTCGAACTCTCCGTCGGCGACGATGTCCCCTTCGACGCCCCCGCCATCCGGCGCGCCGCCGACGGCGAGGGCATGGCCACCATCCTCGGCCCCGGCGGCCTCTGGCCCGTCGAAGCCGACCTCTCCGCCGACGACCCCGCCCACCGCCAACTCGGCCTCGACTGGCACCGCAAACAGGTCGATGCCGCCGCCGCCAGCGGCGCCCTCGCCTACACCGGCGCCCTCTATGGCAAACCCGGGAATCTCCGCCGACGCCGCCCCCCGCCGGACGAACTCCCCCGCACCGCCGAAGGACTCGCCCGCCTCGCCGAGCACGCCGCCGCCGCCGGTGTCCTCCTCGCCCTCGAGCCCATGAGCCGCTTTCGTCACCATCTCGTCAATACACCCGAGGACATGAACCGCCTCCTCGACCTCACCGGCCGCGACGAACTCCGCATCCTTTTCGACACCTACCACGCCGTCACCGAGGTGCGTGATTACACCACCGCCATCCACACCTGCGGCCGCCGCCTCTGGGGTCTGCATGCCTGCGAAAACGACCGCGGCGCCCCCGGCAGGGGTCTCATTCCGTGGCACGCGGTCATCAGCGCCCTCCGCGAAACCCCCGCCGCCTACCTCGGCCTCGAAACCTACAACACTGCCCTCGGCGATTTCGGTTATACCCGCGGCATCTTCCACAACCTCTGCCCCGATGGCGACGCCTTCGTCCGCCAAAGCCTCGCCACCCTCCGCGGCGCCGGTCTCGATGCCTAACCCGCCACCCTCCGCACCCGCACGCCTCCACCCCGGCCCCCCAACCCCGGCCGCATGACTCCAAGCCCCCAGCCCCGGCTCTTCCTCCACACCTCCAACCGCCTCGAAACCCTCGCGGACCACCTCGCCGACCTCCGCCGGGAAGCCGCCCGCGAGGATCCTTTCGCTCCTTTCCCAGTCGCCGTCGCCGGCCCCGGCATGCGCCGCTGGGTCAGCTTCGCGCTCGCCGACCGCCTCGGCATCAGCGCCCAGTCGTCTTTCCCGTTTCCCCAGCATTTCATCCGGTCCCTCTGCGAGGCTTGGATCGAATCCGGCCCCCACGAGTCGCTCTACGAACCCGACCTGCTCACCTGGGCGCTGCGCGGCCAATCCCTTCCCGCCGATCCTCCTCCGGCCGCCGCCCTCCCGCTGGCGGAATCCGCCGCCGCCGCTCCCGCGGAAGCCTCTCTCGCCGCCAGCCTCGCCACCCTCTTCGACCGGTACCTTGTCTTCCGCCCTGAACTCCTGCTGCAATGGGAAGACAATCCGGCTCCCGCCGATTGGCAGGGCGCGCTTTGGCGGGAAACCGTCCGCCGCCTCGGCGCACCCCCAGTGCTCGGCCGCGCCGCCCGCCTCGCCCGTGGCCTCGCCGGCCCGCCCCCCCCCCCCCCCCCCCCCCCCCGGCCCCCCCCCCCCCCCCCCCCCCGGGTTGGGGGGGCCGCCCGCCCCCGCTCCCTCCCAGACCCGGCCTCCTCCCCGCCTCCGCCGCCGTCTTCGGCGTCAGCACCCTCCCTCCGCTTTTTCTCCAACTCCTGCGCCTCGCCGCCTTCTACGTCGAGATCCACCTCTTCGTCCTCCAGCCCACCCCGCTCTACTGGGGCGACCAGCCCGGCCGCCGCCAAGCCGCCCGCGAAGCCCCCTCCCCCGGTCGCTCCTGGCATCCGCTGCTTGTCTCCTGGGGCCGCCAGGGCCGCGATCTGGTCAACCTTCTCCTCGACGCCGACGCCCACCCCGCCACCGAAAGCTTCCAACCCCCGCCACGCCGCAGCCTCCTCGAACACCTCCGGGCCGATCTCTTCGACCTCCACGACCCCGCACCAGCCGATCCCGTCACCACCCCGGCCGAAGATGACTCCATCCGCATCCATTGCTGCCATGGCCCGCTCCGTGAAGTCGAAGTCCTCCACGACCAAATCCTCGACGCCCTCCGCCGCGACTCTTCCCTCCAGCTCCACGACATCCTCGTCATGGCGCCCGACATCGAGGACTACGCCCCCTACATCGAAGCCGTCTTCGGCGCACCGGAAAACCCCGCCCTCCGCCTCACCTACAACCTCGCCGACCGCCGCCCCGTTTCCGAATTCAGCCTCGTCGAAACCTTCCTCCGGCTCCTCGAATGGGCCGGCTCCCGCCTCCCCGTCACCGCCGCCCTCGGTCTCCTCGAGTCCCCCGCCCTCAGGCTCCGCCACGACTTCACCGAAGAGGACCTCGGCCACCTCCGCTCTTGGATCGTCGCCGCCGATGTCCGCTGGGGGCGCGATGCCGCCCACCGCGCCGCCTTCGACGGCCCCGACCGTCCCGACAACACTTGGACCCACGGTCGCGACCGGCTGCTCGCCGCCTACTTCCTCGACCCCGGCGCCGCCGACCGACCGCTCGCCGGGATCATGCCCGCGTCCGGACCCGATCCCGCCCAAGCCGACCTTTTCTCCCGCTTCCTCCAGGCCCTTGAGGATCTGCTCCGTATCGACGATTTGGCGACACAACCTCGCCAGCCCCACGATTGGACCGTCGTGCTCGAATCCCTCCTCGAGGACTGGTTCGCCCCGCACCCTGTTCTCACCGAGGATTGCTCCCTCCTGCGCCGCGCCCTCGGCCGCCTCCGCCAAGCCGCCCTCGCCCTCGATCCGCTCCCGGCCTGCGGCCTCGCCGAGATCCGCCTCGCCCTCGACGCCCTCCTTGAGCAAACCCGCCCCGCCAGCGGCTTTCTCACCCGCGGCATCACCTTCTGCTCCCTCAAACCGATGCGCGCCATCCCCGCACGCGTCATCGCCCTTCTCGGTCTTGACGACCGCACCTTTCCCCGCCGCGACCAACGCTCTTCCCTCGACCGCACCGCCGACCAACCCCGGCCCGGCGACCGCAGCGCCTCTGGCGACGATCGCCAGCTCTTCCTCGAATGCCTCCTCTCCGCCCGCGATCGCCTCCACCTCAGCTACCCCGGCATTTCCCCCCGCGACCTCGCTGAAAAACCCCGCTCCGTCGTCCTCGAGGAGCTGATCGACCACCTCGACCAAGCGTATCGTATTTCCGGTGACAAACCAGTCCCGGCCGGGCAGGGCTGCCTCGTTCACCACCGCCTCCAGGGTTTCGCCCCCGCCTACTTCGAAAACGGTCCGCTCTTCACCTTCTCCCCCGCCGCGGCCGAAGTCCGCTCCGCCCTTGAGGCCGGCCCCGCCGCCGCCAGCCCGTTTCTCGACCCCGCCCACCTCTTGCCCCCGGCATCCGACCCACCCTCCGATTGCGTCGACCTCAGCGACCTCGTCGACTGCTTCACCCACCCCTCCCGCTGGTTCCTCACCCGCCGCCTCGGCCTCCGCTTCCCCTCCGCCGGCGATCTCCCCTGCGACGAAGAGCCCATCACCCCCGACCGCCTCGAGCGCTACCAACTCGAAGCCTGGCTGGCCGGCCGCATTCTCGGCGGCGACCCGCCGACGGACGAGGACATCACCGCCCGCAACCGCGGCTGCAATTTCCCTTCCGGCGCCGTCGGCGACCTCGCCGCCCGCGCCTCGGCCGCCGCCACCACCCGCTGGCTCCGTGATGTCCCCGCCATGCCCGGCCCCCCCTCCTCCTGGCCGCAGCACGAACTCGATCTCGGCAACATCCGCCTCCGCGCCCGCCTCCCCGCCAACACCGCCACGCTGGTCCTTGCCCGCCCCGGAACCCTCGGCCCCAAGGACCTTGTCACCGCCTGGCTCCACCACCTCGCTTTCGCCTGCCTCCGCGGCCCCGGGACCGAAGCCACCACCCGCCTTCACTGCCACAACCGCGCGGTCGCCTTTGCCCCGCCCGCCGACCCCGCCGGCCTCCTCCGCGGCTTCACCGCCTGGTTTCAGTCCGCCCACCTCCAGCCCCTCCGCTTCTTACCCGATCCCTCCCTCGCCTTCGCCAAAGTCGGCGCCGACCCCGCGGCCGCCCGGCAAGCCGCCCGCCGGGAATGGGAAGAACGCCCCTACACCGAACACGGCGATTCACCACGCCCCACCCTGGCCGAAGATCCCTGGAATCGTATCCTTTACGCCACTACCGATCCCTTCGACGATTCCTTCGAAGACCTCGCCCGCCGCATCTTCAACCCCCTCCTGGAGGCCCTCGACAAAGCCCCGTGAGCCCGCCGCCCAACGCCTCCTTCAACGCCGCCACGGCCGACCTCCGGCCCGGGGTCTCCCTCATCGAGGCCAATGCCGGCACCGGCAAAACCCACCAGCTGACCCACCTTGTCGCCCGCCTCGTCGCCCGCGAGAGCGTCCCCCTCGAGCGCATCCTCGTCGTCACTTACACCGAGGCCGCCACCGGGGAACTTCGCCAGCGGCTCCGCGATGTCCTCCGCGACACCGCCCGCACCGCCGACCCCGCCGAAGCTCAACGCTGCCGCGAGGCCCTCGGGCTTTTCGACCGCGCCGCCGTCCACACCATTCACGGCTTCTGCCAGCGCATGCTGCGCGAGTTCGGCCACGAAGCCGGCGTGCCCGCCGATGCCGAGATTCTCACCGACCCCACCCCGCTCTCCGCCGAGGTCGTGCGCGAGTTCTTCGCCCGCCAGATCGACCACCCCGCCACCCCC
>REEB01000170.1 GCA_007695295.1 Puniceicoccaceae bacterium | reverse complement strand
GGCAGGCCAGTTCCGGATCCTCAAGATGGGTGGAAAAGATGGTGGTGAAGCCGGACTTCTGGAGCTGGTGGAGGTGGTCGCCGATATCCGGAAGCGGGCGGTCCCGCGGGCCAGGCTGAACGTAGATGACCTGCCGGATGCCGGCGGCTTCGAGCTGGGCTCGGGAGGGGAGGAGGGCGTCTTCGAGGTAGTAGCGGTTGTCAAACTCTCGGGGTAGGCCTGGACGGGTGCCAAGGCGGTGGCGATCGCAGATCCAGAGCGGAGGTGAGCCGGGAAGAAGATTTTTCCGGAGGCGGTCGGCGGCAGGGGCGTACCGCAGGAGCTGGGCGAGGACTTGCTCAGGCTGGAGCAGGCCTTTGGGGTGGGGCCAATGGTTGAAGGTGCAGATGGGTTGGAAACCGGCGGCAAGGAAACGGATGGCGAGAGCCACGGAGGCCGGACCGGGCAAGTCGAGAATAACCCAAGATCCGGAATCCGTCCAAGCCGCTCCGAGGGGTTCGAGAGCAGGGCAGGCCCCCAGGTGGGGACCGCGCTCGAGGGCGGCGGCGGTATCGGGATCGAGCGGACCAATCTGTGAGACGGCAGGGGCGTCGATGGCTGCGAAGAGTGGAACGCAGTGGTAACTTACCCAAGGACTATCGGCCACGGGTCCCCAAACATCATAGAGCGCCTCCGCTCCGGCGAAGTCCTTCCACTCCATCCCTCCAGCATAATCGCAGTGCGAGGGATGTCCGATGGTAACGGGAGAAATACGGGGACCGAGGGGCAGCCGGAGCCGACCGATCCATTCAAGCAGCTTCAACCACAGTGGGTACATGACAGGCGTTATGGGTGACGAAAGGGATGGCGGCGGTACGGCTGTAGTAGCCGGCAAAGCGCCCGTTGACGAGATAGGGGCCGAGGGAGGGAAAGGATGGCCCGGAGGCGAAGTCGACGGTGCGGACGCGGAATCGCCGCTGGAGGCAGAACTCTCCGGGGCGGCGGGCGGCGGTGGCGAGGGCCTTGCTCCATTCCGCTGGTTTGGCGAGAGCACCCACGAGGACGGATTCGCCCATGCGGCCGAAGGCGGCCTTTAGAACCCAGGACTCGCGATCCCGCTCCCAGTGGTCGAGGCGCGAGGGGTCAAAGGGAACCGTATCCGGAGCGTGGTTACGAAGGAAGGCGCGATCGGCGGTGTCGAGACCGCAGTCCTCCTCATGCCAAAGGGCGAAGAGCAATTTGCTCTGGCGGATGAGACGGCGGAGGGGATTCATCATCGGCCAGGCCGGCAGGTGGCGCCGCCAAACCGGGAGATTGGGCAGCCAACGGAACCACTCACCGGGATAAAAGCGCAAAGCGGCGTGGCAGCGGCGGCCGAGGAGACGTGGCCCGCGCCAGTGCCCCCGAAGGTGGGCGGGAGAGGCGAGGACAGGTTCGCGGCCGGTTTGGCGGAGCCACTTGGCGACCACCAGCATGTGCTGGAGATCCTCCGCGTAGCCGGTGGCGTGGAGGAGGGCGACCGAGTCGAACGGTGCGAGCGCATCGAGGATGGCGGCGCGGAGATCGCCGGGGAAAGCGTGCCCATTCCAGCGGTGGCCGAGGATTTCGGGAATGCCCTGGGCTTCATTGTAGCCGCCGGGGACATCCTCATTGAACTCGGAGACAACCCATTGGTCCTCCACGGTGCGGAAAACATCGTAACGGGCAATCCGGTTGGGCGAAGCGGCTTCGGTGCGGAGCAGTGGGACGAGCTCGGCGGGGATGCCGAGGCGGACGAGCAAGTCGGGGCGCGCAAGCAAGGTCTGCTCGAGGCGGCCAAGAATGCGGTCGAAGCGTTCGCAGAGAGCGATGACGGCGGCGTGCTCCGACAAGCTGAGGGCAAGGGCCTCCGGGAGCAGCAGGCAGTGACCGCCGCCATGAAGGTCCCACTTGAAATGACGGAACTGCAGCTCTCGCAGAAGTGATCGCCACTCGGCGGCAGTGCCCGGCCAAGCCACGCTTTTCATGCCACCAGAATTCGGAGCACCCAGCGACCGGCGAACCAGGAGAGGGCGGCCCAGCCGAGATAACTGAGCCCTTCAAGGATGCGGTTGCCCCGGGCTTGGGCCGGAGTTCCCTCATCGCCCACGACCCGCCGTGTGGCGATGAGAAAGATTTCGTGGGTGATGAGCATGCCGGAGATCGCGGCGACGGCGAGAAGGCCATCGATCCAACCGTGAAAGTCACCCGCCACGGCCTCGGCCAAGACCATGGCGGAGCCGAGGATGTAGAAGGCGGCGCTGCGGGCATCGGCGATCCGGCGGTCCTGTCGGATCATGCGGCGGGTCGGCCCGGGCTCGCGCCAGAGGTAAAGGCCGGTCGCCGCGAGAAGGGAGAACCAGCCCGAGAGAAAAAAGCCGAAAGGGATCCACCAGCCGCCCTCGCCATCGCCGTCCGGATCCGCCTCACCCCAGAGGCTGCCGCCGAAGATCAGCCCGGTGCCGACGACGAAGGCGGCCACAAACCATGCCGCGGCGAGGTTGCCCCGCTCCGCGACGTCGATCCGGAAGCGGATGTTAAAGAGGGATGAAAAGCACTGGCCGAAGACCTTGACGACCGCATAACCCATCACGAGGTAAAAGGCCACGTAGATGGCGGTGACGCTGGGGTCGGCAAAAAAGAGCAGGACAAAAAAGATCCAGGCCATCGCGAACGCCACCGCCACCCGGACCAGACCCAGGCCGGCGGACCGCCGCAGCATCATGGGCGGCAACCGGGATGTATGGGTGGCGCCGATACCGACGAAGCAGAGCATGGCCGAAACAATCAGCACGAAGATCTCGTCATCGGACATGGCGCGTGAGGTTGGCGTAGCCGGTCAGCCATGACAATTCCGGATTTTCGGAAACCCGAGGCGGACGTTGGTGATGAATCAGGGCTCGAGGACGTAGATTTCGATCAGGCCGAGGCCGGTGGCACCCGCATCTCCGCGGAGCCAGGCGGTGTAAATGCCGGGGTCGAGATCGACGAGGTTGGCCGCGTCGGCGGAGTCGTGGGGTCGGAAGGGGAGGGCGCCGATCTCGGTGGCGCGGGCATGGTCCGGCCAGCCTTGGTTGTCGTCGAGGGCGAGGGCGTTGGGGTCGAAGAGAGTGGTGCGGGGGTGTGCGAGGAGGAGGGCGTGCTGGTTTTCGGAAAAGAATGGGCGCAGGCCGGGGCCGACGCCGCGGAGGAGAATGGAGCGCGGGTGGTTGCCGGAGATGACGAACCCTGCGATGAGGGTGTTGGCGCCGGGGCCGGTGCGGCCACGGGTCGAGAGGTTGACCGGGAGGGGTCCGGTATGGAAGCCCTCGAGGGCTTCGAGCGCATAGACCTCGATCAACCCGAGGCCGGTGTCGCCGCCGCGGCCGCGCAGCCAGACCGTGTAGATGCCGGCCTCGAGGTCGCGCAGAATGGCGGTGTCGTCGTGATGGCCGGGGGCGAAAGCGGTGGCGGCGATTTCGGCGGCGCGGGGGTGGTCGAGCCAGGAAGTGTTGCTCTCGATGGGCTGGCCCTGGTGGTCGCGGAGGATCAGCTCCGGATCGAGGAGAAGCAGTGACGGATCGAAGAAGGTTGCCAGGCCCGGGCCGATTCCGCGGAGGAGGATGCGGCCGGAGCCGGGGCCTTGGAGCACGAGGCCGGCGATGAGGATTTCACCGCCCTGGCCGACGAAGCCTCGGGTGGAGACATTGACCGGAAGGGCGCCGGCAGGTGTGTGGGTGATGACAACAGAGGGTCCGGCGACCGCGCCATGGAAGTTGGAAACGTGGACCTGATAGGTGCCCACCTGGGATGGTCCGGCCGGGAGGTGAAGCTCCGGGCCCGCGGCGCCGGGGATGGGACTGCCGTCACGAGTCCATGAATACACCAGGGGTCCGATGCCATCAGCCCGCACGCGGAGGGTCACGCTGGTGCCCTCCGGCACCCGGGCCGGCTGGGGTGGCAGCTCGATGGCGGGGGGCAGATCAAGGGCGAGGTCAAGAGGTCCGCTCCAAGCCTCGCCGCTCGGATCGATGAGGCGGAGCCGAAAAGCGCCTGTGCCACCGGGGCCGAGTGGGGCCCGCAAAGTGCGCCACTCGCGGATGCCATCGGGATCGGTTTCAGCGGCAACTGGTTCCACTGGATCGGCGGTGAAGGCCCCGTCCGGCCCCTCGGGGGCGTAGAGCACGGTGAACTCCACATTGCTGGCGTGCAGGGCGACGGGGAAGCGGAGGTGGAGAAAGCTGTCGACGACCTCGACCTTTATGAGGCTGGCGGGCGCGGGGGTGAACGGATCGATGCCGAGGAGGTATTTGAAGGCATTGGCATAGCGGTCGCCGGCGGGGGTGGCGGCCGGATCGGCGAGGGAGGGGTCGGCGCGCTCTTCCGGGGTAAAGTGTCGTTCCAGCCATTGTGCAAACGACTCCGGAAGGATGGCGTCGGCTTCGATCGGGATGATGGCGAGGGAAACGTTCCGCGTGGCGGCTTGTCCGGCGGCATCCGCGACGTGGAGGGCAACCTCGAAAAGACCACCCTGCAGCGGTGCGCCTTCGAGGTGTCCGCCGTCTGCCAAGGAGAGACCGGGGGGCAGTCCGGTGGCGCTCCAGGTGTGGGGCGGCGTGCCGCTGAGGGTTTCGAGGCGGGCTTGGTAGGGTTGCCCGAGGTCGCCGGTGGGGAGGGCGGCGGTGGCGATGACGGGGCGATAAACCGCGGGTGGAGCGAGATCGACGACGAGGTAGAGTCCGTGGCGGGGCAGTTCGATCCGCCAGCCCTCCGCCTCTGCGGCCATGACGGGATCGGCGGGCAGGGGGTAGCCGTTGGCGTCGAGAAGCCAGGCGCCGGTGACGGCGCGGTCGGGGTCCTTGAGGAGGATGGAACCCTCGGGGCTTTCGATCTGCCAGGGCAGGGCGCCGACCTCTTCGACCCGGCGTCCGAGGAAGCTGAGTCCGTCGAGGGTGCGGTTCTCCTCGCTGGTGCGGAAGCCGGTCAGTTGGTCGCGGGTGCCGACTTGGACGAGGAGGCGGGAAGACTGGGCGATAGGGAGGTCGTCGAGGGCGGTGACGAGGACGGAGCCGAAGGTATTTTCGAGATGGATACGGACATCCCCGAGGTCGAGCGGTCCGGCGGCGCCGAGGAAACCGGCTGCGGCCTGGGTGCGGGGAGAGTCGAGGGTGAAGAGGCCGCGGCCGGGAGAGGGTTGGCCGTCCACGATCCGGCCGGCGGGTTCGTCCCAATGGAGTTCGAGTTCGCCGGTGAGGGAGCGGAGGCGGCGTTGGTCGAAGTCGATGAGTTCGGGCTGGGTGGGGGGGAGTACGCTATTGTGGGCTTGGTGACGGCCGTGGAGCGCCTCGGCGCGGCCGACGAGGAAGGCGAGGGGATCGATGCGCCCCTCGCCGGAGGCGGGGTCGAAGTCGAAATCGGCTCCGGCGTCGCGGGTGGGATCATAGCCGCCCGTCATGGCCATGAAACTACGCTCGCGGTGGAAGGCGCGGCGGAGGTTTATGGTTTCCCGCACCACAACCGGGCCGGGGGAGACATCACCGCGGCGGTAGAGCAGGGCCGCGCCCGGGAAGAGACCGCCGAGGTTGGGGGTCCAGACCTGCCAGGTGCCGGTGCCGTCCTGCCAGTCGCCGGGGCCGGCGGAGAACCAGGTGAAGCCGTCAAGGCCGTTGAGGGCGCCGAAGGCGGCGGTGAGGAGAGCGGCTTCGGAGCGGAAGTCGTTCGGCTGGGTCCAGGTGCTTTCGGAGAGGAAGGAGGCATGGCCGCGGAGGTGGCGGTAGACGGCGGGCATGCGACGCGGGGCATTGACGGCGGACAGAGGAATGTAGCGGTCGCCGCCGGAGAGGCGGGTGAAGAGGGAGCGTTCGACCCCGAGGGCGTTGTAGTAGTTGTGAACATCGATGACGCCCGCGCCCTGAGCGTAGGTCCAGTGCTCGATGTCGAGGAGGTGGCCGCGCCCGGCGTTGGCGGTGGTCCAGTTGGAGGCGGTGATGGGGCCTCGGTAGCCAAGGCCGCGGATGAAAGTGCTGAAGGCGGCAAAGAAGTCGCGCTGGGTGAGGGCGAGAAACTCGATCTGATCGGCGAGGCGGCGGTTGCGGGCGGGGTTGGCTCCGGGGGATTGGCCCATTTCCCAGGCGGAAGTTACGGCGAGGCGGCCTTCCGAGGGTTGGTCACCGCTGATTGCGGCCGAGCCCCCTTCGGCCTGCCAGGCGTCGAAGGCCTCGGCGATGGAGCCGTGGCGCGAGGCTGCGAAGTCGCCGAAGTGCTGATAAATCCGGTCTCGCTGGGCGGGGGGAAAGGAGGCGGGGTCGAAGGTGTAGAAGAAGAGGTTGTCCTCGTTGAGGATCTCGACGATGGCGACGGCCGGGTTTTCGGCCAGGGGGCGGTTGTCATCGTAGGGATTGGGGGTGGTGAGGATGACCTCGATCCAGCGCTGCATCGCATCCTGGAAGAGCGGTTCGAAGAACATCAGGCCGAAGGGGGCGCGGTCGGCGAGATCGGGGTGGGCGGCCAGCCAGGCGCTGTCGTAGCCGGGGATGCCCCAGGCGGCCTGTATCCGAAGGCCGAGCACGAAGAAATAGGAAATGGAAGTGTAGATGCCTTCGGCCTGGTGGGCCGCGACCATGCGCTGAACCTCGGCTACCTTGTCCGGATCGACCCAATCGAGGGAGGGGGCCTGGTTGCTGAAGACGCTGGTGTGCCAGCGGACATGGTTGACGCCGCGCTTGGCGAAGAACCGGGCCTGGTCGCGTACGGATGGCATGTCGGGGGCAACGCCGGCATTGACGGTCCAGAAGCGAACGGTCTCGCCGGTGGCCTCGTGCATGAGTCCGCCACGGCCGTCTTCCACAATCCAGCCCTTGCTGCCGGCAAAGGGTTCGTTGAGGTGGCGGAGGTCGAGGAGTGCGGTATCGAGGAAAGGATCGGGCTCGGTGGGGAAGGGGACGAGCTGGAGTCGGGAGAAGTGGGCGGTGATGTCGAGCGGGGCATCGCCGATGGTGATGGCGGCGGGATTGTCGAAGCCTTGGTGCCCTCCGCTCCAGTGGGAAAAGTGCCACCCCGGCTCCGGGTGAGCCGTCAGGGTGATGTCCTGGCCGGGTTGATACACACCGCCGGCGGGAGCGGGATGGGCGGAGACGCTGCCTTCTCCGATGGTGCCGAGGTGAACGACGAGATCGGTGGTCGGGAGAACGGCTTCCCAAGAAGTGCCGAAGCGGATTTCATCGACGAAGAAGCCCTCCGGGGTGCCTTGGGCGAGGAGGCTGAGACTGTCGAAGCGGAGGTTGAGGCCGGACTGGACGAGGGAGGGATCGGCGACGGATTCAGGGTTGTCCGGATCTGGATCCCACCAGCCGGTGACGGTGTCGCCGGAAGGGCTGTAGTCGAGGCGGAGCACCACCAGATGGGCGGCGGTATCGAGGCTGGCAACGCTGGTTCCTCCGATGCTGAAGTGGTCCGCGGCCCAGTCTTGGCCGATGCGGAGGCGGTTGGCCCAGCCGTTGGTGGAGTCGGCGAGCTGGAGCCAATTCTGGCGGCTTCCCGAGCTGGGGACAACGGGCAGTTGGAGGAGGAAACTCAGGTAAAGGGAACCCTCGGCGGCGCTGCCGATCCGGCCGTCGGTCGGGGCGATGAAGGAAGCAAAGGGGCCCTCGGAGGCGGTGTCGAGGCGGCCGCGGAGCCAGAGTCCGTCCCCGGCGATGCGGAGTTTGCC
>REEB01000196.1 GCA_007695295.1 Puniceicoccaceae bacterium | reverse complement strand
CATCTCCCCGTTGATCGATATGGTCTTCATACTCCTCATCTTTTTCATCGTTACGACCGTCTTCGTCGAGGAGACGGGGGTGGAGGTTGACAAGCCTGAGGCCGCCTCCGCCCTCAACTTGGAGAAAAACAGTATCCTCATCGCCATTACCGCCAGCGGCCAAGTTGTCTATGGCGGCAAGGAGATCGGGGTCGGCGGCGTCCGCGCCATCGTTCGCCGCATCACCCAGCAGGAGGTTGTCCCGGTCATCCTACAGGTCGACCAAGCCGCCAGTGCCGGTCTCGTCGTCCGTGTCATCGACGAGGCCAAACTCGGCGGAGCCCGAAGCATCAGTCTCTCCGCCGATCAGATCTGAACCTTTTTCCTTCCCCTTTCGACATGCGCTATCGTTCTCTCAGACTTTCTCTTCTCACCATTCTCCTCGCCTCCGCCGGCATCGCCACTGCCTTCGGCCAGTTTATGCAGTATCCAAGTGAGGAATACTGGCGCGATCCGGAAAACATCAAACGCTTCCTCGCCTCCTACGGCTTCAAAGCCGACATCGAGCCCTCCATCAGCACCGAGGAGCAGCAGATCTTCCGCACCCTCATCGAACAGATGGCGACGGACCGCAACCTCGCGCTTCGCACCCTTGAAGGTGCCATCAAGCCCGATTCCAGCGCCGCCCTCCACTTCACCCTCGGCAATTTCTATTTCGAGCGCGGGCGGCAGCAAGATGCCATCAGTCGCTACCGCACCGCCATCCAGAAGCATCCCTCCTTCATGCGCGCCCACCGCAATCTCGGCATCCTTCTCGTCCAGACCGCGCGGTGGTCCGAAGCCATCGAATCCCTCAGCCAAGCCGCCAATCTCGGCGCCGTCGACAGCATCGTCTACGGCCTCCTCGGCCTCTCCTTTCTCAATCAAGGCCGCCCCACCCAGGCCGAGACCGCTTATCGCAACGCCATCCTTTTTGACGCCAAGACCCGCGACTGGAAACTCGGTCTCGCCCGCTCCCTCCTCGAACAGCAGAAATACGTCGAGGGCGCCGCCCTGCTCGAAGAGCTGATCAAGGAAACCCCCGACGAGCGCGACCTCTGGCTCTTCCAAGCCAATGCCTTTCTCGGCCTCGACCAACCCCTCCGCGCCGCCACCAACTACGAAATCGTCCGCCGCATGGGCCAGGCCACCCCCGAAAGTCTGATGCTGCTCGGCGATATCTACATGAACGACGATATGCGCGATCTTGCGCTCGATGCCTACCTTGAGGCCATCGAACTCGCTCCCGATCAACCCATTGAACGTCCCGTGCGCGCCGCCGAGACCCTCACCATCCGCGGCGCCCACGACCAGGCCGAACGGATGATCGCCCGCATCCGCGAAACGTACCCGCGCCTCGACGAAGCCACCGAGCTCACCCTCCTGCGCCTCGATTCACGCATCGCCCTCGCCCGCGGAGCCGGAGCCGAAGCCGCCCGCATCCTTGAGCAGATCGTCGAGCGCGACCCGCTCGATGGCGATGCCCTCATCCTCCTCGCCAATCACTTCCAGCGTCAGGGTGAGTTCGAGCGCGCCGGCATTCTCTACGAACGCGCCGCCCGCGTCTCCCGCTTTGAGGCCGAGGCCCTCACCGCCCATGCCCAGATGCTGGTCGGCCGGGGCCAGTTCGCCCGCGCCGTCCCCCTCCTCGAGCGCGCCCAGTCCATCCGGCCCCGCGATAACGTGGCCCGCTACCTCGACCAAGTCCGGCAGGCCGCCGCCGCCACCCGGGAAAGCTGATCCGCGCCTGTCCGACGTCCCGCTGGCCGCCGCCTCGGTGAATTCAGAAACCAGACGTCGACCCAGTGCAGCAGAGAACGCATCCCCGGGTGGGAAAGGCGGGTCGCGGCCCACCTTGCTCCCGCCGGGCCGTGACCGCCGGAGCGCCCGCACGCCGCTCGCCTGAAATGTCAGCCGCCCATTCCACATCCAAGCCCGCCCCACCCCTGCCGGGGCCGGAAAAACTCCCGTATTTTAACCGGGAGTTGAGCTGGCTCGCTTTCAACCGCCGGGTCTTGCTGCAGGCCTTTCGCCAAGACAATCCCCTCCTCGAGCGGCTCAAGTTTCTCTCCATCGTCAGCTCCAACCTCGACGAGTTTTTCGAGATCCGCGTTGCCGGCCTCATCCAGCAGGTCGACTCCGGAATCAAGGAAACCAGCATGGACGGTCTCGGACCAAAGGAACAACTTCGCCGTATCCACTCTGTGGTGGCATCTCTCGTCGAAGACCAGTACCGCTGCTGGCACAAGGAACTCGTGCCCGCACTGCGCCGGGAACGCATCCTCTTCAAAACCGCCGACGAGCTCAACGCCGCCGAACTGAAGTGGATCCGCAACTACTTTGACCGAGAGGTCTTCCCCGTCCTCACCCCCCTCGCCTTCGACCCCGCCCACCCGTTTCCCCACCTCGGCAACAAAACCCTCAACGTCCTCGCCTCCATCCGCTCGACCGACGACCGCAAGGAACCCCGCCGCATGGTCATCGTGCCGGTGCCCCGCATCCTGCCCCGGGTCGTCGAAATCGACCCCGGCCGCCGTCCCACCCGCAAGTTCATCTTTCTCAGCGAGATCATCAAGCTCTGCGCCTCCACGCTTTTCCCCGGCTGCGAAGTCGTCTCGGCCAAGGCTTTCCGCATCACCCGCAACAGCGACCTCTACATCGATGAAGAAGAGGCGGAAAATCTCCTCAAAAAAATCGAAGAGGAACTGCGCAATCTCCGCCGGGGCGCCGCCGTCCGCCTCGAAATCGAGGAAGGGGTCGACGAGGCCCTTTTCCAACGCCTCCTCGAGCAGGTCAATCTGCCGATGGAGTACGTCTTCCGCATCAACGGCCCCATCAACCTGCTCCGCCTCATGAGCGTGTACAACGCGCTCGACCGCTCCGATCTCAAGGATCCCAGCCTCGAAATCCGCCCGGGGATCGAACTCGCCGAGCAGGAGTCCATCTTCGACCGCATTGACGCCGGCGACCTGCTTCTCCACCACCCCTACGAATCGTTCCAACCGGTGGTGGACTTTGTCCGGGAGGCCGCCCGGGATCCGACCGTTTTTGCCATCAAGCAAACCCTCTACCGCACCAGCGGCGACTCCCCCATCATCCGCTCCCTCATCGAGGCTTCTCAGAACGGCAAGCAGGTCACCGCTCTCATCGAGTTGAAAGCCCGTTTCGACGAGGCCAACAACATCCAGTGGGCGAAGCAAATGGAGGAAGCCGGTGTCCACGTCGTCTATGGCGTCGTGGGCCTCAAAATCCACTGCAAGTGCTGCCTCATCGTCCGTCGCACACCCCGGGGCATCAAACACTACCTCCACCTCGGCACCGGGAACTACAATCCCAAAACCGCCACCACTTACACCGACTTCAGCTACTTCACCGCCCGCGACGAAATCACCCGCGAGGTGGCCAGCCTCTTCAACTCCCTCACCGGCTATGGCAAACCCCGCAACTTCGACGCCCTCCTCGTCGCCCCTTACAACCTTCACGATGCCCTGATCCGGCTTATCGAAACCGAGGCCGCCAATGCCCGCGCCGGTCAGCCCGCCCGCATCATCGCCCAGATCAACTCCCTCATCGATCGCTCCACCATGAACGCCCTCTACGAGGCTTCCCGGGCCGGAGTCACCATCGACTTGGTCGTGCGCGGCATCTGCGGTCTCGTTCCGGGCATTCCGGGACTCAGCGAAAATATCCGCGTCCGCAGTATTGTGGGCCGCTTCCTGGAGCATGTCCGGGCTTTCTATTTCGTAAACCACGGCGGAGACCCGAAAATCTACCTGGGCAGTTCGGACTGGATGCCCCGGAACTTCTATCGCCGCGTCGAAGTCGTCTTCCCGCTCTTCGATCCCAAACTGCAAGAGCGCATCCTCACCGACTACTTTCCCACCCTGCTGCGCGACACCGCCAACAGCCGCATCCTCTCACCTTCAGGAGCTTACCTGCCCCTCGGTCCCGAAACCCCGGATTGCGCGTTTTCCGCCCATGCTTGGTTTGCCGACGGCGCCAATGGCCGCCGCCCGGCCCGGGGCCGCCGCTCCACCACCCCCTCTCCTCGCACGACCACCGCTTCCTGATGACCCCGCCCTTCACTGCCGCCACGCTTGCACTGCCGCCGCTTCGGGATTTATTTTTTCCGGCATCGGCCGTTCTCAGAGTAGCCCACAACCCTCATGAATGAATCTTTTCTCGATATTGTCCTCATCCTCCTCGACGGCGGATGGGTCATGGTTCCGCTCTTTCTGCTTGGCCTCGTGATTTTCGGCCTCGGCGCCCGCCTGCTGATTTTCTTCTTCAGCGGCAACTATCGAAAAACTTCCGATGATCAGGCCGAGGTCTGGATCAAACACCCCGACAAAGCCCAGGGTCAGGTCGGCGAGATGATCCGCTACTCCCAGGACGGCATCGAGCAGATGGACGACATTCGCTCGCGCTTCGAGGAGATCCGTCTCACCGAGGTTCCCCGCCTCAACCACAGCATCACCGTCCTCAACATCCTCGTCAACGCCGCCCCCCTCCTCGGCCTCCTCGGCACCGTCCTCGGGATGTTGACCACGTTTCATGGCATCGCCCTCGGCGGAGCCGAGAAGACCGACGCCCTCGTCGCCCAAGGCATTTCCGAAGCCCTTATCACCACCCAAATGGGCCTTTTCCTCGCCATCCCGGGCTACTTTCTCGTCTATAGCATCAAGCAGCAGCGCCTTCAGTACGAGTCGTTCCTCGTCCGCCTCGAAAGCCTCACCCTCCAGCATTTCCAGAAAATCTTCAAATCTGAGGCAGCCTGAGAACCTCCCCTCACGGTCGCTGTCTCCTTCTTCAACCCCACCCACCATGAGCAAAATCTACCGCACCGCCCCCAAATCCCGCCGCTGGGGCCTTATCGGAGGCCTCGCCCTGCTCTGCACCGCCACCCTGTTTTTTGTTCTCCCTTTCTTCCAGCTCCTCGGTGACATCGTCCGCGATCTCGACCGGATGGCGCGGGTCGATGTCTCCCTGCCCCCGCCTCCGCCTCCGCCCCAGGAGCCTCCGCCTCCTCCGGAGCCCGATGAACCCGAAGAGCGTCCCGAGCTGCAGGACACTCCGCCGCCGCTGACTCTCGCCCAACTCGAACTCGCCCTCAACCCGGGCACCGGCGGGGCAGGCATCGATTTCGGCTTCGATGGCTTCAGCTCTTCGCTCGATGTGCTTGGAGACATGAAAATCTTCGATCTTCGGGACCTTGACCGCCATCCGCGCCCGATCTTCCAATCCGAGCCCAACTACCCCTACGAGCTCCGGCAGGCCGGCGTTTCCGGGTGGGTCCGGGTTCAGTTCATCGTCGACAGCCAAGGCAATGTCCGCCAACCCCGGGTGGATTCCTCCAGCCACCGTGAGTTCGAACAACCCGCCGTCGACGCCGTCCGCAACTGGCGCTTCGAGCCCGGCTACAAGGACGGGGAAGCGGTCAACACCCGGGTCTTGGCCCCGGTGAATTTCTCCTCCCGGCGCTGATCCGTCGCTTCAAGCGGCGCCCGTACACCCTGGCGGCTGCCTTCCTTCAGTGAAGGCGTCCCAGGGTTTCTCATTTGCGGCTCACTCCAAGCCCTGCGCGGCCGCTGGATCCAGCAACCAGTGAGTGCGGTCCGCGCACTTCTTCAAAAGGCGGGCCGGTTTCTCCTCCACCGGACCGGACTCGCCAAAGACCTCCCGCACCGCCTTCGCCTTCGCCTCACCCGTCACCAAAACCAGGATACGGCCGCAGTGTTTCAGCCCTGCGGGAGTGATCGTCAACCGCCAGCCCTTGCCGGGCACTTCAATGGCGGCAAACGACTCCTTTGGCGGTGCCTCCAGGAGCGGGCTGCCGGGAAAGAGCGAGGCGGTGTGGGCATCCTCGCCCAGGCCCAGCATGCAGACATCGAAGCCTTTTCCCGGCCCCGCGGGTCCGTTGAAAATACGCGCCGCATCCTCGGGCGGGAGATCCACCCGCCATGGATGCTTCTCCGCGTCGAGCACTCCCAGCGGCCGCAGGAGCAACCGGTCGGCATTTCCGAAATTGCTCTCCGGGTCCGAGAGAGGAACAACCCGCTCGTCGCTCACATACCAGTGCCCGAGGTGAACCAACCCGGGGCTGAAGCTGCCGTGACGCACCGCATGCTGGTAGAAGGCTTTCGGCGTTGAACCGCCGGTCAGCGCAATGCTCCATCCACCCCGGCCTTTCTTTGCCGCCACCTCCGAAGCCAGCCGCACCGCCATCCGGAACAGCTCCTCCGGCCGTCCGATGTGAACGGTCCCGAAATCGGTTTCCTCAGTCTTCATCGAGCGAAGCTGGAGCCCCCTCCCGGCCCCGTCAAAACAAGAGCGCCTCGGCCAACGCCATTTCCGGCTCCAGGAGCCGGGCCGTGACCAGCAGCGCGGGCGGCGAGCCTCCCACGAAATGCGCCTCCATCCGGCCTTGGCGGACTTCAAAGTCAAACTCCGCTTCCAAGGTCGTTCGTCCCCCGGCATCCCGCCAGCGGATTTCCAACCGCGAGCCATCATCCGCATTGTCTTCCAAGATGGGCCGGACTTCCCCATCGGCCCGCCCCGCCACCGCGCGGCAATCCGCCACCCCGGCCGCCAGCCAGTCCAGCAGCACCCTCGCCTCCGCCCGACAGCCGGAACCCGGACGGACGGTGATCGCATCCACCCCACCCGCCAGGACGGCCGGTTCGATGCCGGCCAGGAACTGGCCCAGCGACTGCCGCACCGGCAGCAGGCGGGCATAGGCCAAGTCACGCAGCTGCGTTCCTTCCGGCCAGTCCAGTTTTCCCAAAGCATCCACGTCCAGCGCGGAGTCCACGATGACCCGGTTGGCTTGGCCGAGAAAAAAACGATAGTCGCTCAGCAACCGCGGACTGCAGAAGCGGTGCGGCCAGTAATACAGGGGCAGGTCGCTCTCCAGCAGGATCGAGGTCTGGTTCTCCAGATAACCACGCTGGTCTTCAGGATACTCCATCACCAGCACTTCACAGCAGGTCATCTCATGCCGGGACTCGCCAATATAACATTCGCTGAATACTTTGGCCGATAAGCCTTCCCGGCGCCCATCGACCACCGGGCAGAGCAGCAAGGCCCGGCAGGGATAACGCCGGCCAAGCTTGAGCACGGTTTCAAAGACCGCCAGCGCCTGCCCGGGAGTCGTTTGGCGCCCGAAGTGCACCACCAGATTCATCTGCGAAGCCCGATACTCGGACGGTGCCGACACTCCTTCTCCGGGCGCCATGTCCCAAAGCGTCGCCAGCCATCGCAACAGGTCTCCCACCGGCACTTCAAAACCGGGAAAGCGGTCATAAAGGGTGCGCTCCGCAGCGGCGTTCATGGCGCTGTCCCCGCCCCGCTCATGGTCGCCTCCACTGGTGGCGGTTCTCCCACAGCAGCCGCTCTGCCGCCAGCGGACCCCAACTCCCGGCCGCATACGACTCCATCCCCCGACGGCCCAGCGTCTCCCAATTCTCATGAATGGGGGTGATCAGCTTCCAGGAGGCTTCCGTCTCGTCGCCGCGGATAAAGAGGGTGCTGTCCCCAATGATGGCGTCGAGCACGAGCCGTTCATAGGCTTCGGGCGTGTTCGAGCCGAAGGTGGTGCTGTAGCGGAAATGCATTTTCACCGGCTGGGTCCGCGTCTCCAGGCCGGGGATCTTGGCATTCAACAACACCGTCGAGCCTTCATCAGGCTGGATCTGGAAAACGAGTGCGTTTTGCGCGAGGTTGATCAGGTCGGAGGCGGCGAAGAGATTGCCGGGCGGGCGCTTGAACTGGATCGCGATCTCACTCACCCGCCGCGCCATCCGCTTGCCCGAGCGCAGGTAAAAGGGCACTCCCTCCCAGCGCCAATTGTTGATCCGCAGCCGCAGGGCGGCATAGGTCTCCGTCGAGGAATCCCCCGGCACTCCGTCTTCCTGCGTGTAGCCGGGGACTTTTTTTCCTCCGATCAATCCTTCCCCATATTGGGCGCGGATGACTTCGCTGTCCTCCCCCTCCAGCCGCAAGGGCTGCACCGCCTTCAGCAGCTTGACTTTCTCATCCCGGATGCTCTCGGGGTCGAGCGTCACCGGCGGCTCCATCGCCATCAGGGCGAGCAGTTGCATGGTGTGGTTTTGGATCATGTCCCGGGTGGCGCCGGTGCCCTCATAGTAGCCGCCCCGGCCGCCCACGCCCAGTTCCTCCGCCACGGTGATCTGCACGCAATCGACATAGCGCCGATTCCACAGCGGCTCGAAAATGGCATTGGCAAACCGTTGCACAAGCAAGTCTTGGACGGTCTCTTTGCCGAGGTAGTGGTCGATGCGAAAAACCTGCCGCTCGTCGAAGACCCGCGCGGTGGCGGCATTCAACTCCCGGGCTGAGACGAGATCCCGGCCAAACGGCTTTTCAATCACCACTTTCGATTCGATCCGGGTCCGGAGATGACGGCGGGCAAGACCTTGCCCGCCGAGCTGGTCCAGGATGGGCCGGAATACCGACGGAGGCGTTGAGATGTAGAAGACGCTCTGCAGGTCGCGCCCAAGGTTCTTCTCCAGTTCGTCGATTTTCTTTTTCAGCTCGATGAAGCCCTCGGGTTCGTCATAGGCGCCACCCAGAAAGAAGCTGTTTTCCTCGATCCGCTGCCAGATCTCCGGATTCGGTTTGCGCCTTGAAAACTCACGGGCCGATCCGCGGATGGCCTCGCGAAAGGCCTCGTCGGCCATGGCTTTGCGCCCGAATCCGATGAGAAAAAAGTCCGCCGGCAGCAGGTTGTCGACGGCCAGGTTGTAGAGCGCCGGTACCAGCTTGCGCGCCGTGAGGTCGCCCGAGGCGCCGAATATGACCAGCGCCGTGGGCGGAGCGCCCCGGTGTTTGCTGAGGCCTTTGAGAAAGGGATGGCGGTCGGAGTCGCTCATGCGGAATCAAGGGTTACACCGGCCGGGAGCGACGGGCGCAAGCCCTGAAACCAGTCCCGCGTCCACGCCGCTCAGCCCCGCGGAGTCAGTTGTTCTTCCCGATAGGCTTCCGCTTTCTCCCGCAGCCCGGCTTCGATCGCCTCGGCCTCGCCGTAGCCGTGCTCCTCGGCGTAGCGGCGCACGTCTTCGGTGATTTTCATCGAGCAGAACTTCGGGCCGCACATCGAGCAAAAATGGGCTTCCTTCGCCGCCGCCTGGGGCAGGGTCTGGTCGTGGTACTCCCGCGCCCGTTCCGGATCCAGGGCGAGGTTGAACTGGTCCTCCCACCTGAACTCGAAGCGCGCCTTGGAAAGCGCATTGTCGCGCCGCTGGGCGCCCGGATGGCCCTTGGCCAGGTCGGCCGCATGGGCGGCGATTTTATAGGCGATGACCCCTTCCCGCACGTCGTCGCGGTCGGGCAGTCCGAGGTGCTCTTTGGGCGTCACGTAACAGAGCATGGCGGTGCCGTACCAGCCGATCATGGCCGCCCCGATTGCCGAGGTGATGTGGTCATAGCCGGGGGCGATGTCCGTGGTCAGCGGCCCGAGGGTGTAGAAGGGGGCTTCGTGGCACCAGTCGAGCTGCTTCTGCATGTTCTCGCGTATCAGGTGCATGGGCACATGGCCCGGGCCTTCGCACATCACCTGCACGCCGCGCTCCCAAGCTCGCGTGACCAGCTCACCCTGCGTCTTCAGTTCGCCGAACTGGGCTTCGTCGTTGGCATCGGCCAGCGAGCCGGGCCGCAGCCCGTCGCCGATCGAGATCGAAATGTCATAGGCCGAGAGAAGGTCGCAGAGTTCATCCCAGTTCTCATAGAGAAAGTTCTCCCGGTGATGGGACAGGCACCACTTCGCCAGGATGGAGCCCCCGCGGGAAACGATTCCGGTACGGCGCCGCGCCGTCAGCGGAATGAAGCGCAGGAGCACGCCGGCGTGGAGGGTGAAGTAATCCACGCCCTGCTCGGCCTGCTCCACGAGGGTGTCGCGGAAGATTTCCCAGGTCAGCTCCTCCGGCCGTCCCCCGACTTTTTCCAGCGCCTGGTAGATCGGCACCGTCCCGACCGGCACCGGGCAGTTGCGCAGGATCCACTCCCGGGTGCGGTGAATGTCCCGGCCGGTCGAAAGATCCATCAGGGTATCCCCGCCCCACTTCACCGACCACCGCATTTTCTCCACTTCCTCCTCAACCGAGGAGGCCACCGCGGAGTTGCCGATGTTGGTGTTGATTTTGACCAGGAAATTGCGGCCGATGATCATCGGTTCCAATTCCGGATGGTTGATGTTGGCCGGGATGATGGCCCGGCCCCGCGCCACTTCCTCCCGCACGAATTCGGGAGTGATCTCACGCGGGATGGCGGCTCCGAAACTCTCTCCGGGGTGCTGGAAGCCGAGCGCGTCCCGCCCCGCGGCCGCCGCCTCTGCCCGCCCGAGGTTTTCCCGGATGGCGATGAACTCCATCTCCGGCGTCACCACTCCCGCGCGGGCGTAGGCAAGCTGGGTCACCCGCCGGCCCGGGCGCGCCCGCAGCACCGCCCGGCCCGACCGATCGAAGACACCGGGGTCGCCGGCCTCACGCCGCGCCTTCGCCTGATGCGCCTCGGAAAGATAACCATCGTCCTCCGGCCGCACCTCCCGGCCCGCCACTTCCTCCACGTCCCCGCGCTCCCGGATCCAGTTCGCCCGCAGCACCGGCAGTCCGCGGGTCACATCCCGGTGAAACTCCGGATCGCCCCACGGCCCGCTGGTATCGTAAACCCGCAGGGATTCGTTCGGCTCTTCCCCCCCGCCGGCCAAGCGGGTCGGCGAAAGCCCAATCTCGCGCATCGGCACCCGTAGGTCCGGACGGGACCCGGCGACGTAGATTCGGCGCGGTCCGGGTGAAGTGGCGGGTGTGGTCTCGGTGGTGGTCTCGGGCATGGCAGTGGTCGGGTTGGCGGTTGTGAAGCGGCCGCCCCGGCTTCCGGTCAAACCCGATGGCCTCAAGACCATCCTGTTTTCCTTCCGTCGGTGCGAACCGCGTCAAGTTCGAAGGGTCTACGGACGGATGGGTCCGAATCTCAGCCTCCCTCCGGAGGCGCCCCTAAACAATCGCCCCAAACTGCCCGCCTTCCCGCTCGCGCGCAAGTTTCGTTTCCCGGAATCGACAGGTCCCGGCTGCGGTTCAGCCACCACGGCCCGAAGCCGAAGGTGATAGTGATGAGGATGCGCATACTCGGTCGCTACCGCAGGCTCCTGGCCGCAGCCCTGCTTCCTCTCCTGGCCACCGCGGTGGCGGCTTCGCCGGAGCGGATCGTACTCAACGCGCCCGGCTTCCCGGTCGTCAAGGCCACGTCTCTCGACCAGCCCCGCCTCGACGTCTTTCTCACCGATCCAACCGAGGGCTCCGGCGAACCGATCAGCGCCTGGAACGAGTTTTTCGAGGAAACCCTCCCGATCGTCTTTCCCGCCTTCATCGATACCGGCGCGTCCGGCATCGTCATCAGCCGCATTCTCGCCGAAGGCCTCTTGGACGTTCCCTCCCTCGGCATCGGGCCCGATGACGTCCTCGGCGTCTTCACCGAGATCGGGATCGGCGGCACCGAGCTGGGCGAGGTTAGCCGGCCCTACGGAGTCTCCGTCATCAACGGCGAGTCCATCTCCCGCAGTTTCTACACCGGGGAAACCTCCGCGGGGCGTCCGTGGGGCGAACATTCGCTCTGGGTCCGCGGCGAAGTCGGCTTTGGCGAGGTCATCGACATCCTCTTCTTCTCCCTCGCCAATCCGATCTGCGTCGTCGGCATGCCGGTTATTTCCCAGGGCCAACTGGTGCTCGACCCCACCCCACTGGCGGACCTGGAGCCGATGCGCACTTTCCTCCTCCACAAGGATGAACCGATCCCGGCCACCAATCTCGCCATCGACCTCTACCTCAACGATTTTGTCGGCGAGGAGCCGCCCCCGGGCGAGGTTTTTCCCAGCCACAACCGCAATCCCATGATCCCGGGAGTAACCGTCAATCACCGCGGTGCCGATGGTATCCAGCGCACCACTACCGGCGACTGGCTTTTCGACACTGGCGCGGGCAGCAGCTTCGTCAGCTTCGCCCAAGCACAGGCCGCCGGCCTCATCCCGGCCGCATTCGAGGACATTGATGCCTTCATGGCCCAATACGACGGGCCCGATGTCGAGATCGGCGGCCTCGGCGACCCCTTGGTCGTACCCATTCTCCGGGCCGACGAGATCGTGGTCAACGCCCGCGGCAACCGCCAAATGGTCTGGCAGAATGTCGACCTCATGGTGGTGGACGCCGCCGGACTCGAGGGCATTTTCGGCATGAATCTCCTTCTCCCCGCCGCCACCATCGACCGGGAAACCCTCGCCAACCTCGGCGAAGGCCTTGAAGCCCTCTTCCTCCTCCTCGCCCTCATCACCGAGGAGGCTTCCCCGGGCCTGTTCAGCGACATCGTCTACCGCAATCTCGACGACACTTCCGCCGAGCTGCTTCTCAACTTCCCATCCCTTCAGCTTCCCGGCGGGTTTGCGGCTTGGATCGGCCAGTTTTTCGCCGACCCATCCGTTCCCCAAGCCGCCCCCGGCGCCGATCCCAACCGCAACGGCGTTCCCAATCTGCTCGAATACGCCCTCGGCGGCCATCCCCTCGAGCCCGGCAACTCTTCTGCGCCGGCACTGTCCCACGACGCCTCGGGCGGACCGGTCTTCACCTATTTCCGACCCGCGGGCCGGGACGAGATTTTCTATCACGTCGAAGGCTCGCTCGATCTGGAGACATGGCAGGCCGCCGACGATCTCGGATTCGCCGTCTCGGAAGCACCCGCCGACGGCGGCACCCAGATCACCTGGGGATGGCCCGGCAATGGCAGTGGGAGCCCGCCGGCCCCGGTTTTTTTCCGGCTACGGGTCAGCTTGGACCCGCTCTGAGGATTTCACCCTACGACTGCCACGGGATGCTCGCCGCTGGGGGAGCGTCATTCCTGCACGCTTTGCCTAAGGTTTCGGCCGTCTTCAGCCGATAGCCACCAGTTGACGGAATTTTAACCGCTTGAGCCGACAGTTTTGCCGCGTCTGACCGATGGAAACTTCCAAAGCCTTCTCCATGGTCCAGCCCAGCCATAATCCCTCCACTTCCGCTCAACCCGGTCCGATGCCGCCTCCTCCCGGGATCGCCGCCACGCCGCGGCTTTCCCTGCGCACACCCCTGGCGCTCAACGACCACCCCAACCGGCCCCACCAGTTTCGCGCCGGTGGCCATCCCGCACTTCTGCTGCTCCACGGCACCGGCGGCAGCGAGGGCGACCTTCTTCCCCTCGCCGCCCGCGTTTCCCCCAGCTCCTGCCGGCTTGCACCGCGCGGCACCGCCGCCCTCGGGGGTCCGCCCTGCTTTCTCCGTCGCCAGGCCGTCGGCCTCTTCGACCTGCGCGACCTCCACCGCCGCACCCGCGAACTCGCAGGCTTCGTCGAATGGGCCTCCGGCAGCTACCAGATGCCGGCGGAGAAATGGGTCGCCATCGGCTACGCCAATGGCGCCGCCATGGCCGCCAGCCTCCTCCTCTCAGGCTTTCCCCTCGCCGGCGCTGTCCTCCTCCGCCCGATCATTCCTTTCCGCCCCGAAACCCTGCCCGATCTTTCGCGCATTCCCGTGCTCATGATCCATGCCCAGAAGGATCCCTACTCTCCCGAAGCCCAGGTCGCGGAACTCAGCTACAATCTCCAGCAGATGGGCGCTCTCGTCCAATGCGAGGAAGTTCCTCCGGGACATTCCATCGGCCCGGCCGATACCGAACTGATCGAGGAGTGGCTGCTGCACTGGTTCCCCGGGCCGGTTTAAGCGCACCCACTGCGGCCGCCTCACGGCAGACCCTCCCGCCTCCGCGTTGAAGGCGTGAATGGTGCGGCCACCCCACCCTCCGCCGCGCCGCCGACGGCCCCGGCTCCGCCCCGCGGGTCCAATCCTCGCTTGCTCCACCGCACCGGCCGGTTCAGCATGCCCGCCACTGCCCCATGCCCGAGCCCGCGCCAACGGATCCCTCCCCGGCCGCCCCACCCCGGCCTTCCTCCACCGCTTCCGCCTCCATCATCCGCCATGTCTCCGGGGCTTGGCGTTGGGCTGTCCTCATCAGCCTCGGCGGTCTTTTCCTGGGGGTCTTCGGAGTGGCCGTCTACTTCTGCTGGATCCGCTGGATGATCCCGGTGTGGAACTGGGGATTCGACCCCGTCACTTGGCGGGCGGCCCTCTCGCTCATCGCCTGCTTCTACCTGGGCATCATCCCGCTCGCCGTGATCTACTCGGGCTCCGAGCGTCTCACGAAAATGCTCCTGGAAATTCTCCAGGCCAAAGACCAGGATCTCGATCGCAGCTTTTCCGCCCTCCAACGCCGGGAAGGCGAGATCGACAGTCTCCTCGCTTCCAACGCCGACCAAGGTCTCGTCGCCCTCGTCAAATTCAGCCAGGAGCGCCTCTCGGTCTACCACCGCCAGGCCCAGCGCCAGGCCCAGCGCAGCTACCGCCACTGCATCGTCGCCATGTGGGTCGGCTTCCTCGTCATCCTGCTCAGCATCGCCGCCGCCCTCACCGATTTTCTCCCCCGCGCCGAGGCCGCCCAGATCTCACCGGAAATGCTCACCTTCGCCGCCGGCCTCGTCCTCGAAGGCGTGGCCGCCCTGTTTTTCTGGATGTACCGCGCCACCACCCGGGAAATGAACCGCTACCACCGCGGCCAGCTTTTTCTCCACAGCGTCCTCATCGCCGAGCGCATCACCGCCCAGATGAAGGAGCCCGACCCCGCCCGCGTCCGCCTCGTCGAGGCCATTCTCACCTACGTTCACGCCGACGCCGCCGATCCCGGCCTCGAACTGCCCGCCCGCGGCTAGCCCCCCCCGCCCGGCTTCGGGATTGTCCTTCACCCCGCTCCTGACAAGCTCCGCCCATGCTCCGCGCCTCGGATCTGTTCGCCCTCCCCCCCTCCCTGGATTTCTGGGCTGATGACTTCACGCCCGACTTGCCGCCCTGGGAGTGGGTCCGCCGCATCGGCGCCGCGCTCGACCGGAAATCCCCGCCCGGCCGCCGCCTCGAAAACCCGCCGCCCGGCCTCCATGTCGAGGGAAGGGTCTGGCTCGGCGGCGAGAATGTCCGCCTGCCCCCCGCCGGCACGCTCATCGGCCCGGCCTGGATCGGCCCGGGCTGCGAGCTGCGCCCCGGCGTCTACCTCCGCGGCGGCGTCATTGCCGGCGCCGGCTGCGTTCTCGGCCATGCCTGCGAGTTCAAAAACAGCCTCCTCCTCGACCAGGTCCAGGTGCCGCATTTCACCTATGTCGGCGACAGCATCCTCGGCAACCGCGCCCACCTCGGGGCCGGCGTCATCTGCTCCAACCTCCGCTTCGACCACCGCGAGGTCATTGTCCGCGGTCCCGAGGGCGCCCGCAACGGCAGCGGCTTGAAGAAGCTCGGCGCCCTCCTCGGCGACGGCGCCGAAGCGGGCTGCAACGCCGTCCTTCAGCCCGGCGCGGTCCTCGCCCCCGGAGCGGTCGTCTACCCGCTCACACCTTTCTCCGGCTACCTCCCCGCCGGCCATGCCGCCCGCCCCGCCTCCGACGGCGGTATTGCAGTCTTGCCCCTGGCGGCACGGGCGTGATTGCCTCTGCGCTTTTTCACACGGCCATGCGCATCCTCACCGGCATCCAGCCTTCCGGCGCCGCCCATCTCGGCAATTACTTCGGGATGATGCGGCCCGCCATCGAACTCCAGGAGCAGGGTCAGGCGTTCTACTTCATCGCCGACTACCACTCCATGACTTCGCTTTTCGACCCCGAAGAGCGCCGCGCCAACACCCGCGGCGTCGCCCTCGATTTTCTCGCCTGCGGCCTCGACCCCGGGCGGACCGTTTTCTTCCGTCAGTCCGATGTCCCCGAGGTTACCGAACTGGCCTGGATCCTCTCCACCCTCACCCCCATGGGTCTGCTCGAGCGATGCCACAGCTTCAAGGACAAGACCGCCCGCGGCATCTCCCCCAACCACGGGCTCTTCGCCTACCCGGTCCTCATGGCCGCCGACATCCTCCTCTACGACGCCGAGGTCGTCCCCGTGGGCAAGGACCAGAAGCAGCACCTCGAGGTCACCCGCGATATCGCGATCAAGTTCAACCAGACCTACGGCGACACCTTCGTCGTCCCCGAACCCCGCATCCGCGAGGACACCGCCACCGTGCCCGGCACCGACGGCCAGAAGATGAGCAAGAGCTACGGCAACGCGATCGAGATTTTCATGGCGGAAAAAGCGCTCCGCAAACGGGTCATGGGCATCGTCATGGACAGCCGCGGGATCGACGAACCCAAGCCCGACGCCGCGGAAAACCTCGCCCTCCGTTTCCTCAAGCTGGTCGCCCCCAAGGAAACCACCGACGAGGTCGTCGAACGCCTCCAGGCCGGCGGCTACGGCTACGGCGACCTCAAGAAAACCCTCTTCGCCCACCTCTGGGACTACTTCGGCCCCGCCCGCGAAAAACGCGCCGCCCTCGAAGCCGATCCCAATTACGTGGACCGCGTCCTCGCCGACGGCGCCGATCGCGCCCGGGCCATCGCCCGGCCGGTCCTCCAACGCGCCCGCCGCGCCTGCGGGCTCGAATAATCGCCCTGGGTCGCCGGGAGCCTTCTTCCGGCACCGCGGTCCACGCTTTTGCGGGCCGCCGCCCGCGACGCCGCCATGCCAAAACCATCCGAGCCCACCGCCGCCCCCGGCGATCCCGCCGGTCTCGACCGCTGGGTCGCAGGCCTCGCCCTCCTCCTCACTTTTCTCGCCTTCTGGCCGCTCATGGGCTGGATCGCCCGCGAGACCATGGCCCGCGAGCAACTCCAGCAGACGTTTATCCTGCTCGTCTTCGCCGGCGTGTACGGCTTCTGGGTGGCCGATCCGCGGCCGCGGTTTTCCTTCTCCGTCGATGGGGCCGTCCTCCGCCGGCTCGGCGCCGCTTACCTCCTCATCCTCGTCGCCCTGTTCTTTTCCTCCGCGCTGCTGCTGATGGCGGGCTTTCTCGCCGCCGCCGCCGCCGCCGCCGCTTTTCTTCTCCCCCCCGCCTCCCGCAGGCTCGCCCACCCGCTCCTCGCCGGACTGGGTGCCTTCCTGATTTTCACCGCCCTCTTCCCGCTCCTCGACTGGCCGCTGCGCCAGATGGCCGGGATCTACTCCGCCCACCTGCTCGACCTCCTCGGCTGGGCGCCGCAACTCGCGCTGGTCCAGGATCCCGAGCCGCACCTGCTCCTTTCCGTCGGCGGCAAGCTCTTCCTCGTCGCCACCGAGTGCAATGGCTTCGGCCTCATCACCACCGGCACGCTCCTCGCCCTCATCCTCGGTTTCTACATGCAGGCCCCCCTCTGGTGGCGCATCGCCCTCCTCCCCGCCGCCGCTTTTCTCGGCTTCGTCTTCAATCTTCTTCGCATCCTCGCCATCAGTCTGCTCGCCCCGTATTTTCCCGATCACTACGACTTGCTTCACGAAACCGCCGGCATCACCGCCCTCTACGCCGGCCTCGGCAGCATCTGGTGGCTCGCCCACCCGCGGCTGCGCCCGCCCGGTCCGGCCACGGCCGGAAACGCCTCCCAGCCTTCCCCGGCCTGATCCACCCGCATCGGCCCTCCTTGTGTACCCCATGAACCCCGGTCGCCGGTCTTTTCTCAAGACCACCACCCTCGCCCTGCCCACCCTGCCAATCCTCATCGGCTGCCGCATCCATGCGACCGGCGGGGTCCGCCTCAATGACATCCACTCGGAACTGAACCCGACCCGGGTCCATACCCTCGCCCGGCCCGCTTCCATCGACGATCTCGCCGCCACCGTCCAACGCCACGCCCGCCGTGGCCGGCCCGTCATCGCCTCGGGCGCCCGCCACGCCATGGGCGGCCAGCAGTTTGCCAAAAACGGGCTCGTCATCGATACCCGCGGTCTCGACCAAGTCCTCCTCCTTGACCGCGACCGCGGGCTGCTTGCCGTGGAGGCCGGCATCCAATGGCCCGCTCTCATCGAAGCCTGCAACACCCTCCAGAGCGATGGTCTCACCAGATGGGGCATCCGCCAGAAACAGACCGGCGCCGACACGTTCACCATCGGCGGCAGCATTTCCGCCAACATCCACGGCCGCGGCCTCACCCTGCCTCCTTTTGCCGCCGACATCGAGGACTTCACGCTCCTCGACTCCAATGGCGACCTCCTCCGCTGCTCCCGCACCGAGAACGCCGGGCTTTTCCGCCTCGCCGCCGGCGGCTACGGCCTCTTCGGGGTCATCGTCCGCGCCACCCTCCGGCTCGAACCCCGCGAAAAGGTCCGCCGCGATGTCGTCATCGCCCGGATCGATGAGGTCATCCCGCTGCTCGAAGACCGGATCCGCGCCAGCCACCGCTTCGGCGATTTCCAGTTTTCCATCGACGAATCGTCACCCGACTTTCTCCGCACCGGCGTCCTTTCCTCCTACCAACCCGTCGATCCCGACACCCCCCTGTCCCAAGGCGCACGCCTCGATCCGGAAGCCTGGCTCAACCTGCTCGATCTCGCCCACCGCCACCGCCCCGCTGTCTTCGACCAGTACGCCGGCTTCTACCTCGCCACCAACGGCCAGATCTACGGGTCGGACACCCACCAGCTCAGCATCTACCAAGCCGACTTCGCCGACATCCTCCACGCCCGCTCCGGAGCCGATCGCTCGACCCTCATGATTTCCGAGCTCTACGTCCCGCGGGGTGGCCTTCCGGCTTTCATGGCGGCGGCCGCGGACTTGCTGCGATCCTCCGGGGTGCCGGTCATCTACGGCACCGTGCGCCTGATCGAGAGAGACGAAGACACGTTTCTGCCCTGGGCCCGGGAACCCTGGGCCGGCATCATTTTCAACCTCCGGGTGCATCCTTCGGACAGCGGTCACAAACGCGTCCGGGCCGCCTTCCGCGGCCTCATCGACCTCGCGCTCGCCCAAAGCGGAAGCTACTACCTCACCTACCACCGCTGGGCCACCACCGAACAAATCGAAGCCGCCCACCCGCGGTTTCGCGATTTCCTGTCGCAGAAATCCCACTACGATCCAGCCGGTGTTTTCCGCAGCGACTGGCTCGACCACCATCGCCGGCTCCTTGGTCTGCCGGTCTGATCCCGGTCTTCTCAGCGAACGGCATTCAACCCGTTGCCCGGCTCCGGAGCAGGGCCAGCGCGAGACCGCCCGCCAGCGCCAGGGCCAACCCCAGCCCCTGGAGCAAGTTGGGTCGCTCGCCCAACACCGCCCAAGCCAGAAACAACGTCGCCACCGGGCCGACCGCCCCCATCACCGCGAAACCCTGCGGTCCCGCCCGGCGCAAGCCGTGGCTCATCAGGACCGCCGGCAGCACCGTGCCGAAGACCGCCAGGAGAAGGCCGTGGACATACACTGGCCGGGGATACCCCACCAGCTCACCGGGGGCATGCACGATCAGGAAGTGCACCATCATAAAGAGACAGGAGATGCCCACCGCGAGACCGGCAAAGAGCGTCGACCCCACCCGCGCGATCGTTCCTCCGCTGAGCAGGATGAAAACCGCATAAATGGCGGCGCTGGCAAAAACCAGCGACGCCCCCAGGGGCAGGTTGCCCCCCGCCACCGGCACCCTCCCTTCCCCGCCGAAGGCACAGGCCACCCCCACCCAGGCCACCGCCGCCGTCAACCACGCCATCCGCGTCACCGGACGCCGCAACACCACCGCACTGATCGCCAGTACCAGCGTGGGATAGGTGAAGAGGATGATCCGCTCCAACCCCACCGAGATGTAGTGCAAACCCGTGAAATTCACCAGCGAGGAGAGGTAATACCCCAGAAACCCGAGGCCAAGCAGTCGCAGCCAATCCCCGCGCCCCAGCCGTGGCAGTCCGCCCGCCGCCCAGACGACGAGGCCGGCAAAAAAGGGCAGCGCCATCAGCATGCGCAGGTTGAGCACCGAAATGGCATCGAGACCATGGGCGTAGGCAAGCTTGGCCACCACCCCCTTCGAGCAGAAGAGGATCGAGCCACCGGCCACGACCGCGAAGGTCGTCAGGGCGTATCCAGTCGTTGGTGACGGTTGAGGTTCTGGAGCGGACATAAAAAAAGCCCGCCGGAGTGTTTTCCGGCGGGCCCAAAAGTGAAGGGTGGCTGAGTGGGGAGTCTATTGCATCATGATCTCACCCGCCCATGCCGGCACGGCCCGTCCGGAGCGGAGGGCAAGCCAAAGAAGCGAGCGGGAAGGGTGTGCCATCATGGAGGCCGGCGAGACAATCCGCCGCCGCGGCCGGGCGCAAGCCGAATCTGCTTCGCCCAAAACTCGTTCACTCGTTTTCCTCCACCGGGGCGGGACGTCGGCGAGCACCCGCCTACACCCGGAAGGGGTTGTACCCGAAGTCCGCTTCGTAAAACGGCGAGGTCATTTCTCCCGGCGGCGCGGCTTCATCGATTTGTTTCCTCTCCTCCGCCGAGAGCGTCACTTCCAGCGCCTTGAGGTTGTCCTCGAGTTGCTCCATCGTCCGTGGTCCGATGATCGGCGAGGTCACCCCCGGCTGCCCGACCGCCCAGGCGAGGGCCAGTTGCGACAGGGTGATGCCTTTGTCCCCGGCCAGGGCCTCCAACGGCTCCAGCACATCGAAGATCCGGTCGTGATAGCGGCGCGCCAGGTGCGGCTGGTCCTTGACCTTGGCGAAGCGCGAATCTTCCGGCGGGGTCTGGCCGCGTTTGTATTTGCCGCTGAGCAAACCGCCCGCCAGCGGACTCCATGGGATCGTCGCGATGCCAAAGGTCCGGGCCATTGGCAGCAACTCCCGCTCCACCCGGCGGTCGAGCAGGTTGTAGGGCTGCTGCTCGCAGACAAAACGGTTGAGTCCGTGCTCCTTCGCCACCCAGAGCGACTCCACCACCTGCCAAGCCGCAAAGGTGCTGCTGCCGAGATAGCGGACTTTGCCCGCGCGCACGAGGTCGTCGAGGGCGCGCAGGGTCTCGTCGATCGCCATGTCCGACTGGGGCCGGTGGATCTGGTAAAGGTCAATCCAGTCGGTCTGCAAACGCTTCAAAGTGGCTTCGCACTGCTCGATGATGTGTCGCCGGCTGTTGCCTTGGGCGTTGGGATCGTCGTCGGCCATCCGGCCATGGACTTTGGTGGCGAGAAATATCCGGTCGCGCTTGCCGTTGCGCTTGAGGGCTTCGCCGGTTACTTCCTCGCTTTTGCCGCGGCCGTAGACGTTCGCCGTATCCAGAAAGTTGATGCCCGCATCAATGGCGCGGTCGATGATGGCGTGGGAATCTTGCGGCGTGGTTTTCCAGCCGAACATCATGCAGCCCAGGCAGAGGGGGCTGACGTTTACTCCGGTGCGTCCAAATTTTCGGTAATCCATGCCGACTGAGTATGACGGCCCGGCTCTTCCTGTCCACGCCAAGGCGCCTCTCCGGCCCGGATCAGTAGGAAACGCCAAAAAAAGCCGACCCCCCGCAGGGGGCCGGCATGGGTGTGGTGCGGGAAAATTGTGTCGGCCTCAACCGCCGGAGCGGATACGCTCGGCTTCTTCACGGGCGGCACGTTCGCGAGCCTCAAATTCTGCCAGGGCGCGGGCCCGGGCAATGGCTTCCTGCTGCTCTTTGTGGAGCCTCGCCACCTCGGCCTCGGCCGCTTCGGCCCGCTGGCGGGCCGCGAGAATCTCTGGATCCTCGATCTGCCGCCCGGCGGCGATCAAGCGTGCACGGTCGGCTTCAGCCTGGGCGCGTTCGCGCTCGGCACGCTCAATGGCCAACTGGCGCTGGTGCGCCCGGCGCTCGGCCTCACGCTTGTCTTGGGCGCTGCCATAACCGCCGCCCACGACCGCACCGGCGCCGGCGCCAATGGCGGCGCCTTCCAAGGCGCGCCCGGACTGGTGACCGATGATTCCACCCAAGATGCCTCCGGCAATCGCGCCGGTGGCTGCACCCTGTTGAGTGTTGGGACCGGACTCACAGCCGGCCAGAAGGACGGCCAGACCGACAGCACCGCTGCCCAGCAGGCCTTTAAGCGCAAATAGAGATGGTTTCATGATGAAGAAGGGGGTTGTCTGTGGATAGGAGCAACGAGGAGCTGATTTGTTCCTGAGTTCTTCATCTCCCTGAGACGCCCGGAAACGGCCCGGGTTTCCACTTACCGTGCAAATTCCCAATCGGAGCGCGAGAGCAGCCGCAGCACTTCGTCGATCGTTCCGAAGAGGTTGACCTCCAGGTTCACCGGCATCACCAAGCCGGCACCCTCCGGCTCGGCCGAGATCAACAGCCGCATCGCCTTCGCCGGAGCATCCGGAGGCAGGATATCGAGCCGCATCCGGTGGATCCTGAGATTTCGCAGTTCCCGCTCGGCCTGGCGAAGTGGGCCGTAACGGGCGTCACGGCGCGACATCCCCTCGGTCAGCCAAGCCCGGTCTTCCAGCAACAGGCGGCCGGTGTCCGATCCATCCAATTCCAGGTATCCCGGGCGCAGGATCGGCGAAAAGTCCCGCAACACCAGTGGCACCCGGCCAGAGAGGCGACCCGAGAGCCGGCCCGGAATTTCCGGCAGGGACTCGGCCAGAATGCCAATCTCCACCCGATCCAGCTCCAGCAGTCCTTCCCCCGTGCCGTCGAAAAGATCCCCGCCGAAACGCTCCATCCGGAGCTGGCCGCCCATCCAGTCGATCCGCAGGTCCCGCAGCTCGTAGCGCACCCATTGCTCCAGCCCGGCGGCAAAGGTCACCGGCCCCGCGCGCTGGCCCGCCACTTGGACCGAGGCGATCCGCAGCGGTCCCGGAGTCGATACCGCGCCTTCCCGCAGAGAGTCCAGTCTCAGCCGCCCTTCCAATCCCGCCAGCCGGGTTTCCCCGGTTTTCCATTCCAGGCCAACCCCCCGCATCCCCACTTCTCCACTGGCGCTCAGTCCGTCCCAAGGCCCCCGCATCCGCAGCACTGCCTCCAGTCCGCCGGCGGTGGGCACGACCGGGCTGGCCCCGACCGCACGAAACCAAGGCTCCAGCAACTCCAAACGCGGGATTTCAAGGTGAATGTCGCCCGCCAAGAGGGGCGAGCGGCCCGGATCGGCCAGGGTTTGTGCAAAATGGATTTTTCCCCGGTCTCCCGCCAGCGAGCCTCCGCCACGCAGGAGGATGCGCTCGGGCGAAGCCAGCATGTGCAGGTGAATGCCCTCAAGCTCCGCCGGGGCCAGCGATAGTTTTTCCAAACTCCCGGTTCCTTCCCAGGCAGCCTGGTCCTCTGGTCCGGAGCGCCGCACCACCGCCGCCACGCCTTCCACTTTCACCTCCGAACCCATCCCGGCGAGATGTCCGCCCGAAGCCCCGCCCAACGCGGGGACATCCACCCGGGCTCTGCCTTCTTCCAAAACCAGCCAAGCCTCGCTCAGGCGGGGCCAACCCACCCCATCCGCCTGGAACCAGCGCCCCACATCGGCCACCCCGGCGCGGGCATGGAAGAGCAGGCGGCCCGCCCCTTCGACCCGGCCCGCCCACCCGGCCTGCCAGCCGACTTCCCCCGACAGGACCACATCACCTTCGAGCCCCTCGCCCGCCATCGTAAACGGCAGGGAGGCTTCTTCAACCCGCAGCCATGGGTCGTCGTCACCGCCGCCACGCCATGACGCAGCTCCGTTGGGGAGCAGCCGGCCGCTCACCCGCCAATCCAGTTCACGCCCATCCCAGCGCAGTGTCCCCTGCCAACTCGCGAGGGGATCGCCGGCTGGCAGCACCACCGCCTCCGCATCGTCCCAGTGTGGTCTCGATCCCGCATGCAGAACCACCTCCCCCGCCTCGTTCCGTGCGATCCAGCCTTCCACGGGACCGGTCTCCGGTGCCCTTTCACCGGTCTGCCTCAAGCTGTCGATCCGGAATTGCGCCCGCCCCAGGCCGCCCGTCAAGGCAGCCGAAAATGGCACCAAGCCCCACTCCGGCCCCCTGAACTCGCTCACCTCCAGCCCCAGGACTATCCCCGCTTCCAGGCTAGCCTCGCCTTCAAACGTCAGCGCAGCCGCCCCGTGCCAGTCTTCACCAACGGCAAACCGGACCTCCCGGACTTCCCCCTCCCACCGTTCGTCCACCCACCGACCAGTCACTTCCAGCCAGTCCGTTTCCGCTCCCCCGGCAAGGTCGGCCCTTAGCGGCACGCGCAGGTCCGCCGTCCACCGCCCGTTCGCATCCAGGGCCGCCGCCAGCTCGCCGATGCCGATTTGCAGTCGACCCACGGGTTCATGCCGCCACTCCCCGCCAGCCAAAAACAGGCGCGAGGCAAAGGCCCGCAGCCGCCCCGCCTGAAGCTCGACTTCCGCCTGCACCGCCAGGGGCTCAACGGTCACATCCGGAAGCTCCTCCAACGCCGCCTCCTCCAGAAATCCGAGCAGGTGCAGCACCCGCAGCCAGCGGTCCCAGCGCAGGCCGGTCCCATCCATCCGCACTTCCGCCGAACTGCTCTCCGGTTCCAACCAACCCGCGAACACCAGTCCCTGGCCCTCAAATTCCATCTGTGCCTGCAGGGGCCGGCGGCCGTTCTCCGCGGACGCCACCTCAAGCTCCCAGAACGCAATTTCCAGATCGCCGGGCCCGGTCAGCACCGTGATCCGACCGTCCGCCACCCCGAGCCAGCCGATCGGCCAGGGGTAGCTTTCAACCAACTCAAAGGGCTCGGTCGCCTCCCGCAGATCCACCTCGATCCATGGCTCGACCACCCCGAGCGACTCGATTCGCCCCCGCCGCAGCCCTCCCCAGGTCCAGCCCAATTCGACGCCCGCAATCTCCGCTCTCCAGGCGTCTCCCGCCACCACCAGGTCCCGCAACGCCATCGTCCGCCAATCCACCGACTCGACCCGCAGGGCCACGGTCTCCAGGCCGGCATCGGCGAGGGCGCGCCGCAGCAGGCTCTCCGCCATCCGCTCCCGCCCCAAGAGCACCGCCGCCACCAGCGTCGCCGCCAGCCCGGCCGCCAAGAGTCCCGCCCCCAACAGACAACCCCTGCGCTTGCGCCTTGTCATCGCCCGCCTCCTCGCCTTGGGTTGCACCCACGGGGCTGCGCCCCGGTTGCCGTGCCGACCACCGACCGCTCCAAAGCTTCCGCGTCTCCGCTGCTGTCTTTCATTGTCCCTGTTTTCAACCGGCTCGATCTGACCCGGTCTTTCCTCCGCAGCTTTGAGGACACCATCGGGCGTGACGACTGGGAAATGATCTGGGTCGATAATGCCAGCAGCGATGGCACCGCCGATTTTCTCACCGCCCTGCCTCCGCCCCACCGCGTCCTCTCACCTGGTAAAAACCTCGGCTACGCCGCCGCCAACAACCGGGCCGCCGCCGAGGCCCGGGGTTCGGTCCTTGGCCTGCTCAACAACGACCTCCTCCTCACCCCCGGCTGGCTGCCGCCCATGCTCGGGCTGCTCCTCGCCGATCTCCAATGCGGCGCCGTCGGCAACCTCCAGCTCAACCCCCGCACCGACCTCATCGACCACGCGGGCGTCTTTTTCGACCGCGAAGGCATGCCCGCCCACGCCTCCAAAAACCGCCGCCGGAGCCCGCCCGGAGATTTCGCCGAGCGCAACGCCGCCACCGCCGCATGCCTGCTCCTCCGCCGCCAGGTCTTCGAGGAGGCGGGTGGTTTCCACGAGGGCTACCGCAATGGCATGGAGGATATCGATCTCTGCGTGCGGCTCCGGCGCCTCGGCTACCGCATCCTCGTCTCCCACCGCAGCCGCATCTTCCATCACGTCAGCAGCTCGCCCGGGAGGCGCGACCACGATGCGGCCAATTCCGCCCTTTTCCGCCGCCGTTGCAGCGACGTTACCCGCGCCTGGGGCGAAGCGGAGTGGCCCCGCGAATACCTCCGCCGCTATGCCCGCCACTGGTGGAAGGCTTCCCCGGCACGCGTTCTTCTCGCCCTGCGCCTGCTGCTCTTTTCCCGGACGGCCCCGCCGGAGTCGGTTTCCAACACCACCGTTCCATCTCCCATCCGGAGTGATAAACCTTAAAATTCCTTTGCCAGCCGACGCGCGATTTTCGACGTTCTCCTTTTTGGCGCGATGAAGTCCCTCTTTACCAGCCAACGCACCAACCCCATCCTCCGGCGCTGCCGCGAGGACGAGGCCGTGCGACTCCGGCAAAAATACGCCCCCTGGTACCACACTCCGGAAGCTCAGAACGGGTCCCGCGTCATCCTCAATGGCCGTGAGTTGGTCATGCTCTCCAGCAATGACTACCTCGGACTCTCCCACCACCCGAAGGTCATCGAAGCCGGTCGCCAAGCCCTCGCCACTTGGGGCAGCAGCACCACCGGAGCCCGCCTCTCCAACGGCTCCCGCGGCTACCACCTCGAGCTCGAAGCCGCTCTCGCCGCTTTCCTCGGCAAGGAGGCCTGCCACGTCTCCGCCGCCGGCTACCTCTCCTGCCTCTCCTCCATCGCCGCTTTCGCCGGCCGCGGCGACAACGTCGTCGTCGACAAAAACATCCACTCCTGCATCTGGGACGGCATCCGGCTCTCCTACGCCCAAGTCGAGCGTTTCAGTCACAACAATCCCGCCGACCTCCGGGCCGTCCTCGCCTCCCTCCCTCCCTCCACCCCGAAGCTGATCGCCGTCGAGGGCGTCTACTCAATGGAGGGCCACACCGCCCCCCTTCCCGAAATCGCCGCCCTCGCCGAGGAGTTCGACTGCTTTCTCGTCGTCGACGATGCCCATGGCCTCGGCGTCCTCGGCCGGGAGGGCCGGGGCACCGCCGATCACTTCGGCGTCACCGACGCCGTCGACATCCTTTGTGGCAGTCTCTCCAAAGCGCTCTCCAGCACCGGCGGTTTTGTCGCCGGTGACCGCAGCCTCATCGAATACCTCCGCACCCACTCCAAGCAGACCATCTTCAGCGCCGCCCTCAGCCCCTGCCAAGCCGCCTGCGCCCTTGCCAGTCTGAAGATCCTCCAGGAAGAACCCGAACACCTCCAGCGCCTCTGGGCCAATACCCGCCGCTACCGCAGCTTCCTGCAAAACCTCGGCCTCGATACCTGGGACAGCGAGACGCCCGCCATCCCCATCGTCCTCGGCAGCCGCGAAAAGTGCTTTTTCTTCTGGAAAAACCTCCTCGCCAAAGGGGTCTTTTCCGTCATGTCGATCACCCCCGGCGTCCCCCCCGGCAAAGACCTCATCCGCACCGCCATCTCCGCCCGCCACTCCGAGGAGGACCTGGCCACCATCGAGGAAGCCGTCGCCTACGCCGCCGCCCGCCTCTGAGGGCCCCGCCCACCGGACCGGGCTGGCCGGGACACCGCACCGAGACCAAGGTCCGCTTCCCGGGCCGGGCAACCTTGATGAATGGTTCCTGCTCCCGCCGCGCCCCGAAGCCTCCGCCTGTTTTCGGAGCCGCCTTTTCCCCGGCCTCCGGATCCCTTTCACCTGCGCTTCCAACTTGGAAGTCCCACCCGTCACCATGTGCCTCAACCATGGACTCTGCGACTTTTCAGGCAACATGGAGCGTCTCATCGCTGCACGGGTGGAACAGAAACTCGCCATCCTCTGAGTGGCTGCCATCGTATCGACCTGAACCTGCCATCCCGATTCCTCATCCCCCATGCTTACTCGCCGCCGCCGCCTCCTCATCCTCCTATTGCTGCCGCTCTTCTTCGCCGGGTCCGCCGTCGCCAAGGCCGGGACCGTACCTGAGTCGCCTCCCGATGCCGCGGCCATTCTTGAGCACGTTGCCCAGACCTACCGCACGATGGAGTCCTTTCAGGCTGAGGGCACCGTCACTGGCCACACCGTCGGACCCGAGAACATCACGCCCTTCACCACCGACTTCACGCTCCGCCTGATGCGGCCGCACTACTATCGCATCACCTGGTCCAACCGGGGCCTCCCCTTCAGTTTCGGGGGCGCCGTCTGGAGCACGGGCGATCAACCCCGCCTGTTCATCAGCGGACCCCGAAACGTTTATTTCACCATGGCCTCCCATGAGTTGGCCCTCGCCGGCGCCACCGGCATATCCGGTGGAGCCGCCCACACCATCCCTGCCCTCTTCCTCGGGCTGGATCCGGAGAGCCCTCTCGAACGGATCAAAGACCCCGTCGTTGAGGGAGTCGAAGAGGTCAATGGCGTGGCCTGCTATGTCGTTGGCGGCACCTCACGCCACCACGGCCGCGAAACCTATTGGATTTCGACCGACACCTACCACATCCTCCGCTACTCCGTGGCCATCACCTCCCTGGCAGAGCTCCAGGAAGACATGCATCTGCACGACCACGACCTAGAGGAAACGCTTGCGGGCATGGGGCTGGAGAACACCCCCGAAAACCGCGAGCGGCTGAAGGCGATCACGGAGAGTCCAGCCGACCTCACCTCCCCGGGCATCGGGTTCCGCTCCACTCAGGAGTTTCGGGACATCGCCAGCCCTGCCTTCGAAGCCGCAGATTTCGCGAACCCACTCCCTGAAAACGCCGTCGAAAAGCGTTCCCTCTTCGAAGCGCTTTTCGAAGGTAAATAGCGTCGGCACTCCGTCCAGGGGCGCCTTTTCTTCCCGCATAGTCCGGGGGCTCAACACCCACGTGAACCCGGTCACCGCAAAGCCCACGGCCAAAGCAGCCTCAACGCTCAGGAAGTCTCTTTACCCTATCCATGGAAAACCGCCGGAACCGGACTCAGCCCATGAGTCCTGTCAGAGACGCAAAATGAAGCATCGACGCTCGCCACCACCCATTTAGGGACAGGCTATTTATCAGTTGACTCAGCCCAGCCAAGCCTAAGTCTTTTCCCATGCGAACCCGCCGAGCCAAAATCATTGGTCAAACCGCCACCTACCACGTCATCACCCGGACCGTCGCCGGCCAGATGCTCTTCGGCAGGCCTGAAAAAGAAGTATTCCGGAAAATAATCCGAAAAGTCTCTTTATTCTGCGGCGTCGAGACACTCACCTTCTGCATCATGTCGAACCATGTCCATCTCCTCGTTCGGGTTCCCCCTGCACGTGATATCTCGGACCGGGAACTGGTCGAGCGCGCAACCCAACTCTATGGCCACGCCCGGGCTCACGAGATCAAGCTGCAACTCCTGCATCCAAATCTCCAGGAACAGGCCCGTCTACGGGCAAGCCTCCACAAGCGAATGTTCGACCTATCGGCATTTGTAAAGGAGTTGAAACAGCGCTTCAGCATCTGGTTCAATAAAACCCATGGCCGGTTCGGTACGCTCTGGGCCGAACGCTTCAAATCCTGCATTATAGAAGGAAAACGATTCAGTCTCGAAACGGTCGCTGCTTACATCGACCTGAATCCCGTGCGTGCCGGACTGGTGCAGGATCCCAAGGATTACCGATTCTCTGGCTACGGTGAAGCGTGCGGAGGCGGCAAGCTCGCCCGCACAGGCCTAATGCAAATTATTGGGGCGGCCGATTGGAAAACCGCCTTGGCTGACTATCGCATGGCCTTATTCGGAAAAGGATCGGGTCCGGCTGCGCTGGGCAATGGACTCACGATTGCGGACAAAGCTGCCAAGCGGGTAATGGCGCAACGCGGTGAATTGCCAAAACACGAACTGCTTCTCTGCCGGGTGCGCTTTTTTTCGGATGGGCTGGTCTTGGGTAGTCGAGATTTCGTAAACACCTTCTTTCACGATCATCGCTCCTTCTTCGGATCAAAACGCAAGACCGGAGCCCGTTCCATTCCGGGACTTTCCGACGTGGGACTGATGACGGCGAGAGACCTGCGGCGGCAACCGATCAGCTGAGGTGCGAGGAGGTTTCGCGGGGGGTGCCACCCTGTTCTTAACGGAAATGGAACCCACCCCCGCGGTTATTTTGGATCCGGGATCTTCAGCTCCGCTCCGCATACTGCCGCCTCTGGCAAACCCCACCGCGATATGAAGCCGAGGACTAGGAGAATCATCTGGCTGCACTGGTGATTCCTGTGAATACGGATTTCAGTGGGAACAGAGGTTTTTTTATCAAGCCCAATATGCTGAGTGATCCTGAATGCCGGGGTTTTCAGCCTCGAATGTAACCAAGACCAGCCGGTTCCCCCGGATAAGGGAGGATTGCCAATTCAGCATTCATGGGGGACCAGGAATGAACTGACCCGGCCTGGTCGGGGTCCTGGTGTATCCTCACCTCCGCGAAATCTGCGCCACCTTGCAGTCATCTCCAGATTTAGGGACAGGCTATTTATGTGGGGAGTGGGCATGCTTGGGATCCGACGTTCCTGTGCCGGAGACGAAGGTCGCATTCAGAATGATCAGCCATTCAATCGAGCCTCGTGCGCTGTTCGGCCTGCCCGCAGAGGCCTACCCGCCAAAGATCAACCACCCGCCTCAACGTGACGCCAAGTCATCGAGAAAGTTACGCCGAATGAAGTGGGGTTGGATCCCTTTCGCATGGCACCAGCCGGGACATAGGAACTGCCGCTTGCTCCCCACTCTACTCTATCAACTGCACCGGCTCGCTGGGTTCGAGCTGGCTGCGGAGATTGACCTTCGCCCCCTTGGGCGCAGCCACGGGTCCTTTAAGAAGCGGATCGTCCGTCTCCCGCATCCAGCGTTCGAGCCGGCTTTCCATATCCTGCCGTACGGCATGATGGGCCGGGTCATCGGCCAGATTGTTCCTCTCCGCCGGGTCGAGCAGAAGGTCGAAAAGCTGCCAGCGGGACCGTGGCCGGTCAAAAAACCCAGCCCCTTCCATGACCTTCTTGGAAGGACTCGCGTCCACATTGACCCGCATGGGGCGGGTGTCCTCGTCAAAATACCGTATCATCTTGTACCGCTCTGTGCGCACACAGCGCATCGGCTCATAGCCGGCATGATAGGTCACCTCAGCAAAAAGATCATCGCGGACGGAGGCGGCCTTGCCCTCCAAAAGCGGACGCAAGCTCCGGCCCCGCAGATGGCCGGGCTCCGGTACGCCGGCGATGTCGCAGATCGTTGGATACACATCGAGCTGGGAAACGAGTGCGTCGCAGACCGTACCAGCACCCGGATTACCGGGATAGCGCAGGATCAGAGCCACTTCGATGCCGGTGTCGTAAAGATTGCACTTCATGGAGGGGAAGGCGATGCCGTGGTCCACGGTAAAGACCACCAGAGTGTCATCGGCCAACCGAGTTTCTTCGAGAGCATCGAGCACCACCCCGCAACAACGGTCCATACTCCGGGCCGCCTCCATGTAAGCGGCGTAGTCGGCCCGGGTTTCGGGAGTATCGGGCAAGCAATCCGGAGGCCGGATGAAACGAGGATCGAGATCAGGAGCCGGCTCGGGAAAACCGCGGTGCGGCAGGATGAAGCCGCAGGCAAGAAAAAAAGACTTTGCCTTTGGCTCGCGCAGGTACTCAGCCGCCGCCTCCGCCACCGCCTGGTCCTTTTCTGCCAGGGAGCCCTGACCTTTAATCGACAATTCGCGGACATAGCCCTTGTCATCGGTATTCCACGGGTATTCATGCTGGACGCCGGCCAAGACGGTCTCAAATCCCTGATCCCGCAGGTGCCGGGCGAGATGCAGCTCCGGACGAGCCATATGAAATCCGCGGTGAGTCAAGCCGAGCGTGCCAGCCTCGTGGGCGGTGACTCCCGTCAGCAGGGCAACCCGGCTCGGGGAGCAGGTCGGAGCGGCAGTGAAGGCATTGCGAAAGAGGGTCGACTGACCGGCGAGGCGCTGGAGGTGCGGTGTTGGAACGGGATGGCCGTAGGGCTGCAAGTGCCGGCCTGCATCGTGGGCATGGAGGTAGACGATGTTCATTGGTGACAAAGCAAACACGCCCAAGAACGCTCTTGCACGAAAATTTCCCTCGTGGCGCAGCACAACTGTCGGCAAGACTTGGGGCCATGCACCCAAGGTTGTTTCGGAACCTCCTGGCCATGGGCCTTGCCTGCATCTGCCTCCCGGTGCTGCCGAAAGCCCATTCTGATGTATCCATGAGATGGCTACCTGAAGAATTAGACCTGCCCCGCCCCGCGCTGGTTCTCATCTCCGGCGCGGCACCCGAGTTTTTCCAGGCCGGAGGTTCAGCCGGAGCGAAGGTGTTGCAGGCCGAGGCAATGCCGTTTGAGGAGGCCGTCCGGGTGAAGGTACCCCACCCCACCGATCCCGTGTGGGGGGCAACCCTGACCTCGCCTAGGTCGGAGACTCCGATCGCGACCGGCGATGTCCTCCTGGGATCATTCTGGATCCGCGGCTGTGCTGAAACAGAGTCCGGATCGGGCCAAGTCACGGCCTATCTGCAACGCCCCGAGCCTTCCTGGCATGGCCTGCAGAACCTCGCGATCAACCAAGGAGCACACTGGCAACGCCGGTTTTTTCGCGCCGTGGCCGACCGGGACTTCGACGCCGGCACCGTCAACCTAGTCTTTCACCTTGGCAGCCTTGCGCAGACCGTGGACATCGGCGGCCTGATGGTCTGGAATCTCGGCCCTGGGATCGATCCCGCCAGCCTCCCCAGCACCCGCATCGACTATGCGCCAATGCACCTCGACCCCGCTTGGCTGGCACGGATGCAGGAGCGGATCGACCGCCACCGCATGGGCGAGGTCCGGTTAACCGTCCGCAATGCAGCGGGCGAACCACTGGCCGACGCAGCAGTCCAAGTCGAGCTGGTCCGCCACGCCTTCGGCTTCGGCACCTTCATCGAAGGACCCTCGCCCGTGCTCGAATCCGGCCTCGATGCGGAGCGCTTCAGAGAAACGGTGCTGCGCTATTTCAACCGGGTCACTTCAGCCGTCTACCCCGCCGATTGGGGCTGGCAAAGCGAAGCGACCCGCGCCGCCTATCTCGCCGCCCTCAAGTGGGCCACCGAGCACGGTCTGGACATCCGCGCCCACACTGTCATCTGGCCTTCCTGGCAGTGGAGCCCGTCGGCCTGGCGCCCTTTGGCCGACGACCCGCCCGCCTTGCAGTCGCAGGTACTGGCCCAGATCGAGGAAGTGCTCGCCGCGCTCAAACCCTTCCGGATCGACCAAGTCGACCTCGTGAATGAACCGAGGGTCAACAACGACTTCGAAACCATCCTCGGCCGCGATGCCATCGCCGAGTGGTTTGCCGCCGCCGCAGAAATCCACTCCGGCCCCGTACTCGCCGTGAACGAATACGGCATCCTCAGCGCTGGAGCCATCCTCACCGCCAACCACGACCACTACGCCGGCTTCGTCCAGGATCTCCTCGACCGCGGCGCCCCCCTTGGCGCGATCGGATTCCAATGCCACCTTGATGAAAACCCGAGCCCGCCCGGACAGGTGGAGGCGGTGCTCGACCGTTTCGCCACCCTCGGCCTGCCGCTGCAGATCACCGAACTCACACTTAAAACCACCGACGAGCAGTATCAGGCCGACTACCTGCGCGACTTCCTCACCGTGGTCTTCGCTCACCCGGCGGTCGCTTCCATCACCTTCTGGGGCTTCTGGGAAGGGAGGATCTGGCTGGAAGACTCGGCTCTGTGGCGGCGCGACTGGTCGCCCAAACCCGCCGCCGAGGTGCTTGACCACCTCCTCACGGAGGAATGGACCACCCGCCTCAGTCTCCGCACGGGCGAAGACGGCACCGCTCGCTTCCGTGGCTTCCATGGCCGCTACCGCATCGCCGTTGGCGAGGACCAGGACGCCATCGCCTTCGAACGGAACCTCGCCCCCCCAGGCACGGAGTGGATCCTGGAGCTCGACTGAGTCCGACCCGATCTTTTGCTGCGGAGGATTGACCGCCGTGAATATCGATTCCCGCCCGCATTCCTCCAAGTTCTTCCGGTTGACAAATGGCGGCCCGCGCCGACCATTGGCACCCTCTTCATCCATGCACCAAACATCCCCCTCCACCGCCCCGCTCTGGCACGAACTCGAAATCACCTTCACCGCCGGACTGTCCTGCCAAAACCCCTACACCGAGGTCAGCGCCTGGGTCGATTTCACCCATGAAGACGGCACCCTCCTGCGGCGCCCGATGTTTTGGGACGGCGGCAAGGAGTTCAGGGTGCGCTTCGCCTCGAACCGAGAAGAAGGCCGATGGTTCTGGCGCTCGTTCGCGGACAACCGCGACCCCGGACTCCACGGGCAGGCCGGTGAACTCACCGCCGAGCCCGGACCGGAGAGCGACAACCCCTTCCACCGCCACGGCTTCTGGGGCATGTCGCCGGGGAGACGAAACCTCGTCCATGCCGACGGCCGGGCCCGCCTGCTCTGTGCCGACACCGCCTGGGCGTTGCCTTGGCGCGCCACTGAGGAGCAGGTGCGCATCTACGCCGCCGACCGCCAGGCCAAGGGCTTCAACGCCGCCCTTCTCATGACCATCCAGCCCGATCGCAAGGCCAAAGGCCCGCGATCGCGGACGGAGGACCTTGGCTTCGATGTTGGCTTCGAAGATCTCCCCGGCGGAACACTGCGCCAACTGGTCCCGGCCTATTTCCAGACCTTCGACAAACTCACCGCCATCCTTGTCGAGCACGGCATCGCCCCGGTCTACCAGCCGGTCTTTCACGGCTATGGATGGAAGGGCCGGCATACCGCCGGCAATGAACTCAGCCCCGGAGATTACGCCCGCTACTGCCGCTACCTCGTGGCCCGCTACGGCGCCCGGCCGGCCGTCTGGCTGATCGGCGGCGACGGTCCCCACGAGCTCCCCAACGTGGTTGAACAACTCGACCTCTCGGGCCGCACCATCGAGCAGTGGGATGCTTACGCCCACCCCACCGGACTCCACTACTCGCCCCACGCCCTCAACCGCACCCACCAAGACAAGGCCTGGCTCGACTTCCAGTGGTGCCAGACCGGCCATAACGGTGACCACATCCCCGAGCGCGTCGCCCACATGTGGCACCAGCATCCGGTGAAAGCCGTGGCCAACGGCGAGCCCACCTACGAAGGCATGAACCACCCTGAGAACGGGGCCGGCTGGTGGCAGGGCCACGAGGCCTGGTGCAATCTCACCGCCGGCGGCACCATGGGCTTGGTCTACGGTGCCGGCAGCCTCTGGCAGTGGAAGCTCCACCCCGGCGAGCCCGACCACGCCGACTGGTGCACCGCCCCGGGGGCGGGCTGGCGGGAGGCGCTCGACTTCGAGGGTGCCCGCTATCCCGGCATCGCCACCCGCATCTTCGACGGCCTGCCCTTCGCCGACCTGGAGCCCAACTGGGACTTCACCCTCGGCAATCGCGGCCTCGCCATCCCCGACCGGCTTTTTGTCCTCTACCTTCCCAAAGGCGGCCATGCCACCATCACGAGCACAAAAGTTCCCCGCCGCTACCGTATCTACGATCCCACTACGGGAGAAGAAACCGCCGCGGGTGAACTCGGGCCGAGCGGATGGGAGGCACTCGACGCCGGCGGCCAGGGGAGGCCCCGGGTGCTGGTTTTTACTTAGGTTCGGAATTTCCTGCGCCGACAGCGGCAGGCCAGCGGTTGAGAACTAAAAAAACCGGCTCCGAGGGGAGCCGGTTCGAAAAGCAACAACGTGGAGGCAGTTGAAGGCGGAACTCAATAGGCGACGTACTTGACCGTGCAGCCGTAGGGCGTGCTCGTTGTGGTGGCCACGTCCTCACCATTCATCAGCGCCGTCAAGGCTGCGACGACGTAATTCTCGGCGCGATCGATGTCAGCGGTCCGGGCGGAGCGGATGCTGTCAATGGCTCCGTTGTAACGCAGGATGCCATCCTTATCGATCACATACATGTGCGGGGTGACACGGGCATCGTAGAGGCGGCCGACACGGCCGTCTTCATCGATCAGGATGGCGGCGGCCTTGCCGCCGATCTCCTCGTTCTTTTTGTTCCAACCCTCGGCGGTGTAGTGGCCTTGCTCGCCGGGCGCGGAGGAGCAAATCGAAAGCCAGACCACGCCCTTCTCAGCGTACTTTTCCTGCCAAGCCTGCATGTGGCCTTCGCGGTAAAACTTCACCACGAAAGGGCAGCCATGATTGATCCATTCGAGGACGACCAGCTTCCCCTTGAAGTCGGAAAGCGAATGGCTTTGGCCGTGAGAATCCTTGAGGGTGAAGTCGGGAGCAGGCTGACCGATTTCCACCGCTTGGGCGGAAAAGGCCAACAGAACGGAAGCGCAAAAGGCGGGTATCAAGGACTTGAGCAGGTTTTTCATCGTAGTGGTATATTAGTTTGGTTGATGAGCGAAGATGGTCCAGACCGGACCGATCCGCAAAAGTTTCAGAACCGGAAGCTGAGTTTAACTCGGATCCGCGATACGCTCAAGGGCATTGAGCACAATTGTGGGGTTGATCAGTTCGGGCAGGATCTGAGGCTGTTCGCCCGGCTTGCCGGAATAGAGCACATAGAGCGGAACCCCGGTGCGCCCGTAGCTGGCAAGGGCCTGCGTGATCATGGGATTTCGGTTGGTCCAGTCCGCCTTGAGCAACGCCACATCCATTTGCTCGATACGCTCGCGGACATCGGCAGAGCGGAAAACCACCAACTCATTGGCTTTGCATGTCAGGCACCAAGCGGCCGTGAAATCAATAAACACCGGGCGGCCGGCCGCGAGGTGCTCCCGGACTTTGTCGGGATGAAATTCTTCCCACTGGACCGCGCCACCACCAGCGGTGGCGCCGACGGTGGGCTCAAATTGGGTCGCCCCGTAGGCCACATAGCCGCCTCCGATGAGCAGAGCCACCGCCACGGCCTGGCCGATCAAGCGGACGCGGCGCACCCGCACCGGAGTTGCCCACCGACCCAAAACCCAGGCACCCATGCTGACCAGAAGAAGGCCGCCGAAGAAATACAGCAGACCATCCACTCCCACCTGCTGGCCGAGCACCCAGACCAGCCAGATGACCGTCGCCAGCAGGGGGAAAGCCATGAACTGCTTGAACGTCTCCATCCAAGGTCCCGGCTTGGGCAGGAACTTCAGCAGGGCCGGAAAGCTGGATAGCAGCATGTAAGGCGTGGCCATGCCGAGACCAAGTGCGGTGAACACCAAGAGACTGTTCAAGGCCGGTTGGGTCAGCGCGTAGGCCAAGGCAGCACCCATGAAAGGAGCCGTGCAGGGCGTGGCCACAATCGTCGCCAACACACCGGTCAAAAACGATCCACTGTAGCCGCTGCCGGAGGTCTTGCCGGCCAAGCCGATCAGCGAGCCACCGAACTCAAACACTCCCATCAGCATCAGCGAGAGCAGGAAAAGCAGCCCGGCTATAAAAATGATGAAGGCCGGGGACTGCAGCTGGTAGCCCCAGCCCAGTTCGGCCCCTCCCGCGCGCAGGGCGATGAGGAGACCGGCGAGAACCCAGAAGCTGACCAGCACGCCGAGGCCGAAGACACCACCGTGCCGGGCCATTCTCGACTGGACGTGGCCGGAGTGCTGCACAAAAGAGAAGATCTTGATCGAAAGAATGGGGAAGACACAGGGCATCAGGTTGAGGATGAGGCCACCGACAAACGCGAAGCCGATGGCAACCAGAAAGCCCACCCCGAGATCTATGCCACCCAACCCCCCCGCGGCGGCCGCCTCCAGATCCTCGCCGAGCTCGAAATTCAACTCGACCGCCCGCCTCGGCAGACTCTCGCCAAAGCCGGTTTCGCTCACCAAGACTCCACGGATCGCATCGACCTCGCCGGTAAAGAAACCGGATATCGGCAGGTCGAGCTGCAACCGACCCTCGATCAGCCGCGGATTCTGCGGTGCCACCGGATCGGCGAGGCCTTCTTCATAGGGGAAGAACCGCAGTGCCTCGACCTCGCCGGAAAAGTCCTCCGGGAGATCCACCGCCAACTGAAAGCGATTGTCGCTGCGGACAGCCCGGGCCGACCAATCCTCGACTTTGAGCGGCCACTCCTCCCGGGCCCGGGCGAAGCGCTCGAACCACACCGGATGCGCCTCGGGCTCATCCGCCGAGACTTTCAGGTTAAGGGCCACTTCCGCCTCGCCGGGAAGGCAGATGACCTTGCAGGCCAACCACTCGGTGTAGGCGCTGAGCCTGACCGCAGTGCCCGGCTCCAAGTTTTCGGGTGCCTTCATCGGCACCATTAAAATCACTTCCCGCTCATAGCCGTAGCTGGCCACCGGCCCCAGCGGATGGTATTCGGGATAGGGCCAGTGAATTTCCCCGGCTTCAAAACCATCCGGCAGAGTCCAATCTATCGTGGTGGGCAGGCCTGAGTCCCCCGGGTTTATCCAGTAGGTGTGCCACTCATGCTCCATTTCGAGCCGGAGCCCCACCCAGAATTCTTTTCCGGGCTGAATGGTGGTGTGCTCCGCCACCAACTCAGCGGTGACGTGATCGGTCTCAACAGGCCCGAGGGCGAGCAGAGGAGCGCCGGTTAACAGTAGGCCGGCCAACGCCAGGCAATAGGTTCGTCGCATATAAGTCATTTCGGTCGGTGCTGAAGATTAGACTCCAAGCCTACAGTTTTCTTCCCTTCTAAGTTGAGTCAACCCGCATGGGCCGACACCTCGCCGCCATTTTCTTGCAAATGAAAAACGGAACGCCACAGTTGCAATCATGCCCCTGCCACTCACCAAACAGGAGCGACAGGCATTATCCGTCCTCGCAGTGCTAATTCTGCTGGGTTTCCTCGGGATGATCCTGCTCTGAAGTGAGCACGCGCTCCATTGTCCAATGGCAAACCGAACCGAATAACACCGGTCCCGGTCCCACTCTCCGATATCCTCGGCACCGATAAAAAGCTTCCGCGGCGACCCGGGCTTGGAGCACGACCCGCTTCGCGCCGGCCTGGGCCGCCCGGAATTCAAGATAACGCAGCAGCGCCCCTCCCACCCCGCGGCCGCGCCATGCCGGCAGAACGGCCATGTAGCGGATTTGCCAGCACGGGTCGGCCAGCGGATGGATCCGGCCACAGCCGATCAAAGATCCATGGATCGTCCAGGCGGCGGCATGGAGTACTCCACTCTCGCTGGCATCATGCTCATCCCGCTCCGATCCGAGAGGTGCGCCATGGGGAGCGCGCAGAATGGCATGGCGGAGGGCGAAATAGGCGTCCCACTCCGCCACTGTCTGCGGCGGTGTGATCCGCCACTCCAAAGCCCGGGCCTGACCGCAATTGTCCATCGCCCTCATCAGTGTGGAGGGCGGCCGGGTCGGCAAGTCCACGGTTTCAGCCCGGGAGGATGCTTGACACTCGGTCGCCCCCCGCCGTTAACCAGTGCCATGATCATCCGCCCGAAAGTCCGCGGCTTTGTTTGTGTCACCGCCCATCCCTTTGGCTGCGCCGCTCACGTCAAGCGGCAGATCGCCGCCGCCGAAGCGGCCGGCCCGATCAAAGACGGTCCCAAGTCCGTCCTCGTCGTCGGCTCCTCCACCGGCTACGGCCTCGCCTCCCGGATCGCCGCCACCTTCGGCTGCGGGGCGGATTCCCTCGGAATCTTCTTCGAACGGCCACCTGAAAACGGTCGCCTCGCCACTGCCGGATGGTACAACTCCGCCGCCTTCAGCGAGGCCGCCCGCCAGGCCGGCCGCAAGGCGCTCAACCTCAATGGCGACGCCTTCTCCGACGAGATCAAAGCCCGCGCGGTCGAGTTGATCAAAGCCGAGCTGGGCAAGATCGACCTCATTGTCTACAGCCTCGCCTCCCCGCGCCGCAACCATCCCAAAACCGGGCAGACCCACCGTTCGGTGCTCAAGTGCATCGGCCAGTCCTATACCACCAAATCCTTGGATACGGACAAAAACCTCGTCACCGAAGTCACCATTGGGGACGCCACCCCGACCGAGATCGAGGACACTATCGCCGTCATGGGCGGCGAAGACTGGGAGTGGTGGATCGATGCCCTCGAGGAGGGCGGAGTTCTCGCCGATGGCGCCACGACCGTGGCGTATTCCTACATCGGCCCCGAGGTCACCTGGCCCGTTTATCGCCACGGCACCATCGGCCGCGCCAAAGAAGACCTTGAAGCCGCCGCCCGGCGCCTCGATGCCCGGCTCAAGTCCACCTATGGACGGGCCTTCGTTTCCATCAACAAAGCCCTCGTCACCCAAGCCAGCTCCGCCATCCCGGTCGTTCCTCTCTACATTTCACTGCTCTACAAGGTCATGAAAGCCAAGGGGCTGCACGAAGGCTGCATCGAGCAGATGGTTCGGCTCTTCAAAACCCAGATGTACGGCGGCAGCGCCCTCGATTTCGACGACGGCGGCCGCGTGCGACTCGACGACCTCGAAATGCGGCCCGATGTCCAGGCCGAGGTGGCCGATCTCTGGCTCCGCGCCAACAACGACACCCTCCGCGAGCTGGCCGACCTCGACGGCTACCATGCCGACTTCCTCACCCTTTTCGGCTTCGGCCTCGATGGCATCGACTACGAAGCCGACGTCGACGTCGAATCCGCTCTGGTCGATCTTTAGTCCCTCGCTCGCGCCCACCCGGAGGCATGAAGGCCGTGGTTCAGCGGGTCACCCGCGCCAGCGTGACCGTCGACGGAAAAGTGGTGGGCTCGATTGGTCGCGGGCTGCTCATCCTGCTCGGCATCCACCGCGAGGACACTGAAGCCGATGGCGACTGGATCTGCGGGAAAGTCGCCCGGCTCCGCCTCTTTGAAAACGAGGGCGGTCCCATCAATGCCTCCCTCAGCGAGGTTGGTGGTCGCGTCCTCGTGGTCAGCCAGTTCACCCTTCTCGCCTCCACCCGCAAAGGAAACCGGCCTTCCTTCAATGACGCCGCCCCGCCCGACCACGCCCGGGCCCTGTGCGATCGCGCCTGCCGCAAATTGGAGCAGCTTCTCGGCTCCCGGGTGGAGCAGGGCGTCTTCGCCGCCCACATGATCGTCGAACTGGTGAATGACGGCCCCGTCACCATCACCCTGGACTCCCGAAACCGGGAATAGCGCCAAGGTTCTTCACAACGCCATCCTCGTTGCCCGAGGACCTCCGACACTGAAGCGTCGCATTCCAGCCAAGAAGGCCCTTGGCACGGCTGAAATCTGGCCCTGACATCGGAATCGTTGGCTGTCGTCCACCTCAAGCATTAATCATTCTGATAAACAATTCTCCGGTATAGGATTTCGACTAATACTAAGATCAAGATTTTCTGGGCAGCCACTCTCCGCACAACCACCGCAGGTTAACCTTTATCCTATTGATTATCAATGGTTTATGATTTGTAAAAATAAAGTAAAAGAGTAGTTGGGCATTTTTTTGACTGGCCATGGACGCGTTCTGCTAACTCAGCCCTTGGGCATTGCCGCTGAGACAGGCGGACGACCCCGACAGCCGCTGCCCAATACCCGCATGGTCGGCCTCAGGCGAGACCGGCTGTCGTGCGCGGGGAGGCAAAAAACCGCTCGCCCAATCCATGCTACTGATGTCCGGAATTTCCCGTAGCTCGGTTGCTCACAAGTTATTCACATAGCCCGATTTGTTCGGGTCAGGCAGGTGTCGGCGGCATCGATTTTCCCGGGATAATCGAGCGTATAATGCAGGCCCCGGCTTTCACGGCGCCGCAGGGCCGACTCCACGACCAACTCGGCCACCACCACCAGGTTGCGCAGTTCGAGCAGCCTCCGGTCGATGGTGAAGTTCCAGTAATACTCGTGAATCTCGCGGGCAAGAGTGCGGATGCGGGTGCGGGCGCGCTCGAGGCGCTTGGTCGTCCGTACGATGCCGACATAGTCCCACATGGTCCGGCGCAGCTCGTCCCAATTGTGGGTCAGGACCACCTGCTCGTCGGAGTCATGGGCGTCACCGGCCACCCAATCCGGCAGCTTCGGCAGCGGAGCATTCCGTGCCTGCAGATACGATTCGAGGGCCGCGGATCCCCGGTGAGCCATCACAACTGCCTCGAGAAGCGAGTTGCTGGCCAGGCGGTTGGCGCCGTGGAGTCCGGTGTTGGCGACTTCACCACAGGCATACAAACCGGGCAGCTCGGTCTGGGCCGCCACCGAGGTCACGATACCCCCGCAGGTGTAGTGGGCGGCCGGGACCACCGGGATGGGGTCATGGGCGGGGTTGATCCCCTGCCGGTCACAGGCGGCGAAAATCTGCGGAAAGCGGTCCCGCAGGTAGTCTTCACTGTGATGCGTGAGGTCGAGCCAAACATGGCGGGCGCCGCTCGCCTTCATGACCGCGTCGATCGCCCGGGCCACGATGTCGCGGGGCGCGAGGTCTCCCTGAGGGTGAAAGTCGGCCATGAACGGCCGCATTGAAAGGTCCTTCAGCACCGCCCCCTCCCCCCGTACGGCTTCGCTGATGAGGAACCGCTCGCCGTCAGCCGAGAACAGGGAGGTGGGATGAAACTGGATGAACTCCATGTTCGCCACCGGCACCCCGGCCCGCCAAGCCACCGCAAGCCCGTCACCGGTGGCAATGTCGGGATTGGTGGTGAACTGGTAAACTTGGCCGGCACCGCCTGTCGCCAGAACGACCGCCGGCGCACGCCAGGTATCCACCCTGCGGGCATGGACGTCATAGGCATAGAGCCCGAGGACCCGGTCGGAGTGGACGCCTGGGTTGAGCTTGGCTTCCGTAATCAGGTCGACCACGCAGACATGCTCCCGCAACTCGATCAGCGGGGAATCCGCCACCGCCTGCAGGAGGGCGCGCTCCACCGCCCGTCCGGTCATGTCCTTGACGTGCAGGATGCGCCGCTCCGAGTGGCCGCCTTCGCGCCCCAAGTCGTAGGCTCCGCTGGCATCGGTGGAAAACAGCAGACCCAGTGTCACCAGATCATGGATGCGGGCCGGCCCATCGCGCACGATTTCCCGCACCACCTCCTCCCGGCAGAGTCCGTCTCCCGCGGCCAGGGTGTCCCGGACATGGCTCTCGAAGTCATCGGTGTCCGAGGTCACACAGGCAATGCCGCCCTGGGCATAGTTGGTGTTGGATTCGGCGCGGTCCTTTTTGGTCAGCACCGCAACCCGCCGGCCGCGTGCGGCCATCTTGAGAGCAAAGGAGAGCCCGGCAATTCCGGTCCCGACCACGATGACATCGGCATCGATCATGAATCAGAAAAGGGAGGACAATTCCGGGCCACCCTGCCCGGCGCCTTGGCGGAGCGAAGGAGTTTCAAGGCGGATCAAAGCAGAAGGTTGTCGATCAGGCGTACTTCATCCACCCAGGCCGCCACGGCGAGGAGGCATTTGCCGGGTATGATCTCGCGGGCGCTTTCCATCGTGCAGCGGTCGACCACCGAGACATAGATGACGCGCACCCGCCGGTGTGAGGAAAGGGTGTGGGTGGCCTCGGCGACAACGCGGTCGACATTGCGGACCCCGGCGTCCACCAGTGCCTTGGCCGCCTGAAGCGCGAGGTAGAGGGCGCGCGCATCTTCGCGCTGGGTCGGGGAAAGGTAGCGGTTGCGTGAACTCATCGCCAATCCATCCGGCTCGCGGGCGGTCGGCTCCACGAGGATGTCGATGCAGAAGTGCAGGTCGTTGACCATCTTTTTGATCACCGCGGCCTGCTGGGCATCCTTCTGACCAAAGACGGCTGTATCCGGATGGATGATATTGAAGAGCTTGGCCACCACCGTGAGGACACCGCGGAAGTGGTTGGGGCGGGAGATGCCGCAGAGCGGACGGCTGACCAGCTCTTCGACCACATAGGTGGAAAAACCGCGCGGATAAAGGGCCTCCGGCTCCGGCGCGAAGACAATGTCGACGCCGGCCTCTTCACAGAGCTCGAGATCGCGGGCACGTTGGCGGGGATAGGCGTCGAAGTCCTCGTTGGGACCGAACTGGATCGGGTTGACGAAGATGGAGACGACCACGGTGTCGGTCACCTTGCGGGCCGCCTCGATCAGGCTGAGGTGCCCTGCGTGCAGGCAGCCCATCGTCGGCACCAGGCCGATCAACCGATCTTTCGCCCGCAGATTGATGGCGAGCGACTGCATTTCATATACCGACTCGATGACTTGCATGACAGAGGTTTCGGCTATCCGATGGGAGCCTTCTTGACATTGCCACTGAAGCCGCCACGCAGGGGGTAAGCAAGTCCCAAACCATGAGCGACCCATACCTCCAGGATCTCTTCGCCGAGCGGATCGGCGGCCGCAACTACGGCAAGACCACCGCGGTCTACAAGTTCGAGAAAATCAAGCGGGCCAAAAAAGCGGCCCGCGAGGCGAGGCCCAATGTGGCCCTGATCGACATGGGTGTGGGCGAGCCGGACGAGCCGGCCTTCCCCGAGGTCATCGACGTCCTTTGCGCGGAGGCCCGCCGCCCCGAAAACCGCGGCTACGCCGACAACGGCGGCCCCCGCCTCAAGGAAGCCGCCGCCCGCTACCTGCGCGAGGTCTGCGGCGTGGGGGAGATCGACCCCGCCACCCAGATCGTCCACTCAATGGGCAGCAAAGCCGCCCTCTCGATCCTGCCCGCCGCCTTCATCAACCCGGGCGACGTCGCCCTCATGACCGTGCCCGGCTATCCGGTTTTCGGAACCCACGCCCGCTACTACGGCGGCGAAGTCCACAACCTGCCCCTGCGCGAAGAAAACGGCTTTTTGCCCGATCTCGACGCCATCCCCGCCGACATCCTCGGCCGGGCCAAAACGCTCGTCCTCAACTACCCCAACAATCCGACCGGTGCCAGCGCCACGCCGGAGTTTTTTGCCAAGGTGGTGGCCTTCGCCCGCGAGCACCGTCTCGTCGTCATTCACGATTTCGCCTACGCCGCCCTGGTCTTCGAAGGCCGGCCGTTGAGTTTTCTCGCCACGCCGGGAGCGATGAAGGTGGGCCTTGAACTGCACTCCACCTCGAAGAATTTCAACATGACGGGCTGGCGGTGCGGTTTTGTCGCCGGCAACCCCCTCCTCGTCAAGGCGTATTCGGATATCAAGGACAACACCGACTCCGGCCAGTTTCTCGCCATCCAGCACGCCTCCGCCCACGCTTTCGACCATCCCGAAATCACCGCCTCCATCGCGGCCAAGTACTCCCGCCGGATGGATCTGCTGGTCCCCGCGCTCAACCGACTCGGCTTCAGCACCCGCAAGCCAAAAGGCTCGTTTTTCCTGTACGTGCGCTGTCCCCGCTCGGCCGTGGGACCGGGAGGGCGCGTCGACTTTCCCTCCGCCGAGGCTTTCTCCCAGTGGCTCATCAGCGAGCACCTCGTCTCGACGGTGCCGTGGGACGACGCCGGCGCCTACGTGCGGTTTTCCGTCACCTTCGAGGCCGGGGGCGAAGAGGAGGAAAAGCGCATCGTGGCCGAGATCGAGCGCCGGCTTTCGTCTTGGAAATTTGGTTTCGCCTGAGCCGGCCGCCGGCCCCTTTCAGGGAAATATCCCCATGTCGCGGTAGGTCAGCGCCACCTGCCCGAGGGCATAGACAAAGCCGGCCGTGCGCAGATCAGGCAAATCCTTTTCCCGCTGGAGCCCGCGCAAGCGCCGGTAGGCCGTGGTCATGGTCTCGGCGAGAGCGGCATGGACCAGCTCCACCTCTTTCGGCCCCTTGATCAATTTTCGGCGCATGACCGCTTCCACGGACTTGCCGGCGAGCCCTTCGATTGTCTCCACCAACCGGCGGGCCGACTCCTCCTGCCAACGGGACGTCATCCGGTCGAAGCTCACATGGGAGAGGTTTTTCAACCACTCGAAGTACGACACCGTCACCCCGCCGGCGTTGAGATAGAGATCGGGGATGATAAACACCCCGCGTTGCCGGAGAATCTCCTGGCCCTCCCAATCAACCGGACCATTGGCGGCCTCGGCGACGATTTTCGCCCGGATCCGGGGAGCGTTTTCCGCCGTGATCTGGTTCTCCAGCGCCGCCGGCACGAGCAGGTCGCAATCGCGCTCGAGAAGCTCCTCGGAGCGCGCGATTTTTTCTCCCACCTCCAGCTTGAGCAGGTTGCCGCTTTCCTTGCGCAAACGGAACACCGCTTCCACATCGAGCCCGTTCGGATCAAAAAGCCCGCCCTCACGCTCGGCGATGCCCACAATTACCGCCCCTCCCTCCTGCTGGAGGTAGCGCGCCGCATAATAGCCGACATTGCCCAAGCCCTGCACGATGATCCGCTTGCCTTCCAGCCCCGGCTTCAAGCCGAGCGGCTCCATGTCCTCCGCCTCCGCAACCGCCTCCCGGATGCCAAGGTAGACCCCCAGCCCGGTGGCCTCACGCCGCCCCGGGATGCCATGCAGCGAGAGCGGCTTGCCAGTGACACAGGCGTGATTGTTCATCCCATTGGGGCAGAGCACGTCATAGGTGTCGCAGATCCAGGCCATCTCCCGCTCCCCGGTGCCGTAGTCCGGCGCGGGGACGTCGATGCTGGGGCCGATGAAGTTCTTCTTCACCAGTTCGGTGGTGTAGCGGCGGGTCATGCGCTCCAAAAACCGGGGCGACCGGGCAAAGGGATCGACCCGCACCCCGCCTTTGGCCCCGCCGAAGGGCACCCCCACAATCGCGCACTTGTAGGTCATGAGTGCGGCCAGGGCGATGACCTCGTCTTGGCTCACTGTAGGCGCAAAACGGATACCACCCTTGACCGGGAGACGGTGGTGGCTGTGCTCCGCGCGGTAGGCCTCGACCACCTCGATGGTGCCGTCCTCGCGCTCGACGGGAAAGCGCATCCGGTAAACCGCGTTGCAGCACTGGATCTGCTCCAGCAATCCCGCTTCGATGTTGAGATGCCGGGCCGCCGCCTCCACCGAACGGGAGACGCTCGTGAAAAACCGCCCGCGTTGAGTCGTCATGGCATCAGTCTGCCCCGCCGGCCGGTTCCTTCAACCCCCATTTCCCTTTCCTGCGTCACGGGAAAGCGGCGCGGGATCGGCCACCCTGCTCTCAAGATCGTCGTTTCGGACGTTGCGGTTCACCACTTCGCCAGGTGGTCGGCATCGGTCCCGGAACCAACAGTGGGCCGCACCACCCTCGGAGGGTTCCGGCTCCTTGACGAACGATCGGAGCGGCTCGAATGCAAACATGGCCATGGCCGCGGAGCCCAAGGGCTTTCCTTTCATCATGGGCCGGGACTGAGGGACAGCGTTTCGATGAGCGCCACGATCCCCGCATTGAACGTCAGAGGGCAAAAACCGAAAAACCACCACAGCCCGGTGGAAGCGAAAGCCTTGCCTCGGCCAACCGCTTGGCTCACCCTGGCGCGGTGAAAAAGGTAGCGATTGGCTGTCTGGTGGTCGCACTGCTGGCGATGCTCGGGGTCGCCGCGGGCGGCTTCTACCTCTACCAGAAATTTGGGGAAGGCTTTGCGGAGCTGGCGTCCTTTTCCAACGAATACCACCAAATCCAGGAGACCGCCCCACGGCAGCCGGGCTGGTCACCGCCGCCCGACCGCCGCCCCACCGAGGCACAGATTGAAGCCCTCGTCGCAGTCGAAGCCGGCCTGCTGGAGACGATCGAATCCACCATCAATGAGCTGGATCAGAGGATCGAAGAATTGCGCGATCGGTTCGAAGCCGCGCGCGGCCTTGGCGACATCCGTGAATTGGTCGAACACGGCCGCGGCGTGACCGATCTCGCCCTGGCTTACAAGTGCCGCCAAGTCGCGGAGTTGCACGAGGCCGGCCTCTCCATTGAGGAGTACAATTGGCTCCGGGAGATCTCTCTGCGCGCCCTCTTCGTGTATCAAGGGAGTGGTGGCGCGGAGGAACCCGAGCCCCGTCTGCTCGAAGCTTGGCGGGTCGATCCCGCCACCGTGGCACGCGTCGCCCCGCACGTTGAGATCCTCGGGCGCACCCTCCCTCTCGCCCTCATCGATGCGATGATGCCGGGCGGTGGGATGGAGTGGCCCGAGGGCGACGAGGATTGAGCCCCCGCCCTCACTGCCCGCAGCCCCGGGGACGCAGAGCCCCTGCCGTTCAGAATTCGTGCGCGGCCAACACCCGGTCCACCCGGTGGTTGTCCAGCCGGGCATATTGGGGCAGCCCGTTTTCGTAGGGCACCTGGACTTCGCCCTGAATCAGCGGCAAAGCGTACCGGGAAAACTGGTAGTTCATCGACACCCCGTCTTCATTGATCCATTCGCGGGGGATGCGTTTGACGCCGTTGGCGATTTCTTCCAGCGGGGCGAGACCGGTTTCACACTGGTAGGTGTCGGCATCGCCGCGCAGGAGCAGCACCATCTTGTCGGTCTCGCCATTGACAGAGGCGCGGACCGCCGCTTCGCCGGCATGAAAGGCCTCATCGGCGTCGGCCTTGGAAGCGGCATGGGCGGCCGCGCGCTGGGCGATGCCGAAGCGGGCCACCCTGGCCTTGAGCCCGAGACGGGATTCGACCAGTCCGCGGAGGTAATCGCCCGCCCCTCCAAGCTGGGCATGCCCGAAACTGTCGGTCTGCGCCGAGGAGGTGGCGACGTAGTTTCCATCCGGATCGAGGAGGCCTTCGCCCACCACCACCATACAGTAGCGCTCACGCTTGAGCACCCGCTGCACGTCTTCGAGGAACTTCTCCGGGGTGAACGGCACTTCCGGAAGGTAAATCAGATGGGGCGGATCGTGGGGATGGTCGCGCCGTTTTGCCAAGGAAGCACCGGCGGCGATCCACCCGGCGTTGCGGCCCATGCACTCGACGATCGAGACGAGATCGTTTTGGCCCATGGCTTCGTGATCACAGGCCATCTCCCGCACGGTGGTGCAGAGAAACTTGATCACACTGCCATAGCCGGGACAGTGGTCGGTGGTCACGAGGTCGTTGTCGATCGTCTTCGGGATGCCGATGACGCGAAGATCGTAGCCGCGCTCACGGGCGAGGCTGGAGATTCTGGCCGCGGTGTCCTGGGAGTCGTTCCCGCCGGCATAATAAAAAAAGCGGATATTGTGGGCCTCGAAGACCTGCAGCACCCGCTCAAAATCGGCCGGGCGCTTGAGCTTGAACCGGCAGGTGCCGAGCGCGGCTCCCGGTGTGTGCCGAAGCGCCCGGATCGTCTGCTGGCTCTCCGCCGCCAGGTCGATCAGATCTTCGTTGAGGATGCCGAGAACACCATTGAGGCAGCCGTACACCTCCTCTATGCAAGAGTGATTGAGGGCCTCGGTGATCGCGCCCGCGAGGCTGGCGTTGATCACGGCGGTGGGACCTCCGGATTGGCCGATAAGACAGTTTCCAACAAGTTCGGACATGGTGCGGTGGCAAAAAGGTTTCTGCAGGGAAAAGCAAAGAGAAAAACTGCCGCCGCGAACCCAACGCAAACAAATTCGCGGACGCCGCCCGGTGGCGCGGCCGACGCCAGTGCAGGACCTTTCCACCCCCCGGTGCCTGCCCAGCCCGACCATTCTTGCCTTCTTTTCCGAACCTCGGCAGGATTTTCAGGTCCCGATACCTTCCGATGGCCGGAAAAAAGCGCCATGCCACCAGCAATCCCCCGCCCGACCCCGGTTTGACCAAAACCGGAGGCTTTGACGAGCCCCTGCGCGCTTCCCTTTCGGCCGGAGAACAGGTCTGGTGGGACTGGAACCCGGCCACGGGAAATCTCCTCATCAAGAGCGCCGTCCAGTGCATCCTCGGCTTCAATCTCGCCGAATGCGAGTCCTCTTCCTCCTTCTGGTGGCAACAGGTCCACCCCGACGACCTGCCCTCGGTCGCCGCCACCCTCCGCAATCACCTCAGCGGCCAAACCGAGTTCTGGAGCATCGAACACCGCTTCCGCACTCCGGAGGGCGAGTGGGTCTGGGTCGAGCAGACCGGCGAGGTGGTGGAAAAGGATGCCGCCGGCAACCCCACCCGCATGGTCGGCATCACCCGCCGGGTCCAGGTCCAACACCACTTGGCCGAGCTTTTTGCCGGCGCCGACAACCTCATCCGCCACCTCATGCACCGGATCCCGGTCGATCTTTGGATCCGGGACACCACCGGCACCATCATCTGGCAGACCGAGGCCTCCACCGCCACTTGGGGTTTCCTCACTGGCACCGACGGCGGCGAGCTTTTCGCGGACCCCGCCGAAGTCGAATCCTGGCAGGGGGATTTTCTGGCCGCCTTGGCCGGTAAAGAAAGCCACGGCACCCGCCGCTTCAATGCCGGCGGCAAACCGGTCCTCGTCTCCTGCCAACTGATTCCGCTGGTGGAGAACGACCGCATCACCGGCACCATCGAGATCTGCCGCCGCATCGAGAGCCCGGCCAGCGCACACCGGCGGCGCCCCCGCCGCCACAAGGCTTGATCCCGCGCACCGACCCGAGTAGCCGGGAGGGCAGGCAAACAGACGTCGCTCCCGTTGACTCTCCGCGAAGATGCTGCATTTATCAACGCATGCCTGAACCCACCCGTTCGACTCCCGCCACTCCGCGATCCAGGGCCGTCTTTGGAGCCGGCTGTTTTTGGTGTGTGGAAACGGTTTTCCAACGGCTCGACGGCGTCCTCCAGGTCCGCCCGGGCTACGCCGGGGGCGTCGTGCCCGATCCCACCTACGAAGCGGTCTGCACCGGCGAAACCGGTCATGCCGAGGTCGTCGAAATCGAGTTCGATCCCGGGCAGGTCTCTTTCGAGCAGCTCCTCGAGGTCTTTTGGGCGATCCACGATCCCACCAGCCTCAACCGGCAGGGCGCCGATGTCGGCACCCAATACCGCTCCGTCATCTTCTGCACCGACGAAGAGCAACACGCCCGGGCGATCGAATCCCGGAACCGCTTCTCAGAATCCGGGCGGGCGGGCGGTCCGATCGTGACCGAAATCCTCCCCGCCCCCGCGTTTTTCCCCGCTGAGGCGTATCACCAAGACTACTACAACCGCCATCCCGACCAGTCCTACTGTCGCCTGGTCATCGCTCCGAAGCTACTCAAGCTCGGCCTCCAGCCCTGAGCGGCTTCACTCCTCCGGAGTCGAACGCCAGGCCGGCCCTCACTCCCGCTTCGGCCCATCCAAGTGACCGAGATCCCGGTCCGGGGCGATCCGGTCGCGCACCCGCTGCTTGAGCGTCTTCACATCGGGAAAACCGCCGTCCCGCTTGCGCTCCCAGAGGCCGTCCCCATCGAGGGTGATTTCAAAAACTCCGCCGGTCTCGTCCGGCACAAGGTGAACTTCGCCCAGCTCGCGCCCGAAGGTCGAGAGCAGCTCCTGCGCCATCCAAGCCGCCCGCAACATCCAGTTGCAGAGACTGCAATAACGGATCCGCACCACCGGTTTTTCCATCGGGAAAAGCTCGTGCACCCTCGCGCCGGATGTCAAGCCACGCACCTCGTTGTCACCGACCGACCACTACCTCCGAGTTCGGGTACCTCTCCCGAAGCGCGGACGGTTGGCCGGCCAGGGACCGGCGGCAGACGGGTGCTCGACTTGCCAAAAGGGCCTTTCTGCTCATTACTACCCCCAGGACGGGGGGATTCCGAAAACAGCGCCGCAACGGCGCTTAACGCCTCCGGGCAGGTGCCTTCCATCCGTTTCCATGACCAACTGCAACAATCCCCAAGCGGAAGAAGCACGCCTCCAAGCGCTGGAGAGCTATCAAATACTCGATACACCGGCCGAGAAGGATTTCGACGACTTCGTCTCACTCGCCTCGAACATCTGCCACGCACCCGTCGCTGTCATCAACCTGATCGACCGCGACCGCCAGTGGTTCAAGGCCGAGCTGGGCCTGGGCGTGCGCGAGACCCCGCTCGATGTCTCCATCTGCCGCCACGCCATCCTCCAAAAAGGGCTTTTCATCGTGCCCGACCTGACCCGCGATCCCCGCTTCAAGGACAATCCATTCGTCACGGGAAAGCCTCACCTCCGCTTCTATGCCGGCGCCCTCCTCGAGACCAAAGGAGGGCAGGCTCTCGGCACGCTCTGCGTTCTCGACTACCGTACGCGCCGCCTCCGGGACGACCAGTTCCACGCCCTCGAGATCCTGGCCCGCCAAATCATGACCGCCCTCGAGCTGCGCCGGGCCGGGCGGGAGATCGCGGCCAAAAACCGGGAGTTGTCCGCTGCACTCGACAAGATCCGCACCCTTGAAGGACTGCTCCCGATCTGTTCCCAGTGCAAAAAAATCCGCGACGAAGACACGACTTGGATGCCGGTCGAGACCTACCTCCGCAAGCACACCGAGGCCGAATTTTCCCACGGTCTATGTCCTGAGTGCTCAAAACGCTACCTCGACGAACTCCAACAGCTCCAGCGGGTCTGACCCGATCCTCCCCGTCCCCACACTCCGGAGGCCCTCCCGGACATGGAATGGCCTTGGCCGCCGGCCCGGCGGCGGCGATGCCGTTGCATTCGCCCCGCCAAGACCCGCAGGTCTACCGTCCGCTCAATCCCCCAGATAACGCCCCCGCAGGTCATACCACCAGTCCGACTGGATCAGCTCCAGCATGACCACGTTGATCCGCTGGCGGTCGGGGCTGCCCAAGGGCAGCGCGATGCCGTAGTCCTGCCGCTGGGCCAGCCGCGGGAGCACCGCCACGCCTTTCATGTCACGGGTCAGGAACTGCAGGATGGGGGCGTCGTAGAGCATGGCATCCACCTCTTCCTCCGCCACCGCCCGCAAGGCGTCGCGAATAGTTGGATACACCGCCACCGGCGCACGGATCTGCCGGAGGTAGTCCTCGCTCGTCGAGCCCTCCAGGGTTGAAGTCCGGAAGCGCGGCAGGTCTTCCGCCCCGCGGATGGCCGAGCCGAGGCTGCCCACCGTCAGTGAGGAGGTGATTGAAGCGGTGAAGGTGGAAATGATGATGACGCAGGTGAACATCCAGATCAACGCCACCAGTCTCCCGCCCAGCGTCACCGGCGCTTTGTCACCGTAGCCAACCGTGGTCATGGTCACCGCCGACCACCAGAACCCCGCCCCCAGGCCCTCCGCGGGCCGGCCGCCGAACTGTTCCGCATTGGCTTTGCGTTCGAAGAGCCAGACCAGCAGCCCCGCTCCCGCCAGCACCGCCCCCAGTGCCAGCAGCACCTGAAGAAAAGCCGGCCTGAAGAAGGCCAGCAAAACCGCGTAGAAGTTCAGCCCGTTGCTCTCCCGGACCGCGATCCCGAGCCCTGAGGTGAGAAAGGGGTGGGTGAAATCCACCACGACCTCCCGCTCGGCCGTGATCGTCAGCGCCGCCGCCGCCGCCGCAAAACGACCATCCCTCACCCCTTCGATCATCTCCACCAGCCCGGCCTCCACGTAGCGGTGCTCCAGCCCCAGTTCCTCCGCCACCCGGTCCCACAGCTCGATCGTCAGACCCCGCCAGGACCCCGTGTCGTCTTTCCAGGCAAAGGGCGGCACTTCGCGGGTCGCCACCGTCCAGACCTCGGCGTCGTCCGATTGCGGATAGAGCAGGGCCGGCGGCAGGGCGAGGAGAGGAAGCAGCAGGAGCAGGGTGTGGCGGAGCTGGGTCATGGCGGCTGGCATCAGGATTCAAGCTTGAACGGCGCGTTGCACCCAATCACGCCCGACTCCACAGGCCAATCCCAAACTCCGGCGCGCCCGGTCCGCTCCACCTCCGGCAGCTTCCTTCCCCCTTATAGATTACCTTCTTGGAATTAAAATTAACTTCCCCTAGGTAATTTATCCTTGTCGCCACCCCCTGGGCCGTCGTAAACACCCCACCCCAACATCTTGGGGCCACTCACCCGCCTAACCCCCATATCTGGGGATAATCCCGAGCTTTTCCGCCAACGTCCCTTCGCCTGCCATCGCCATGAACAACCCCCAGCCCACCCCCTCTTCGAACCCCGCTTCCACCCAGAACTCAACCGCGAGCGCTGCCCTCCACCTCGAGCGCGTCTTCAGCCGCGCCGATTGCCACCCGTACGACGAGGTCGAATGGACCTTCCGAGAAGCGGAGATCACCGATGAAAAAGGACGCGGCCTCTTCCGCCAAGAGGGACTGGAGGTGCCGGCCGGCATCTCCGACCTCGCCACCAAGATCCTCGCCTCGAAGTACTTCTACGGCGACCCGGAGCAGGGCGCCAACCCGTCTGCCGGCGGCCGGGAGCATTCCCTGCGCCAGCTCCTCGACCGCGTCATCGGCACGCTTGCCGACTGGGGCCTGGCCGACGGCTACTTCGCCGACCGCGCCCAAGCCGATCTCTTTCGCGAAGAGTTGACCTGGCTCTGCCTCAACCAATACGGCGCCTTCAACTCCCCGGTCTGGTTCAACCTCGGGCTCTACCAAGCCTACGGCGCCGGCAAGGACTCCGGAAAAGGCAATTTCTACTGGGACCGGGAACACGAGGTCGTGATGCGCGCCCTCAACCAATACGAATACCCCCAGTGCTCGGCCTGCTTCATCCAGCACGTTGACGACAACATGGAGTCGATCATGGACCTCGCCCGCGCCGAGGCCATGCTCTTCAAGTTCGGCAGCGGCAGCGGCACCGATCTTTCCACCATCCGCTCGACCCGGGAAAAGCTCTCCGGCGGCGGGCGGCCCAGCGGTCCGCTCAGCTTTCTCGCCGTCTACGACGCCGTCGCCGGGGTCGTCAAAAGCGGCGGCAAGACCCGCCGGGCCGCCAAGATGAACACCCTCCGCGCCGAACACCCCGACATCGAGGAGTTCATCGAAGCCAAGAAAAACGAGGAATTGAAGGCCTGGGCCCTCATCGAACAGGGCTTCGATCCCGGCATCAACGGGGAGGCCTACGCCTCCATCCGCTTTCAGAATGAAAACCTCTCCGTGCGCGCCTCCGATGCCTTCATGGAGGCGGCTCAAAACCGGAGTGAGTGGTGGACGCGCCGCGTCACCGACGGCCGGCCCTGTGAGAAAAAATCCGCCGACCGTCTGCTCCGCCTGATCGCCGAAGGCGCCCACCTCTGCGGCGATCCCGGGATGCAGTTCGACGACACCATCCACGCCTGGCACACCTGCAAAGGCTCCGGGCGGCAGAATTGCACCAACCCCTGCAGCGAATACCTCTTCCTCGACAACACCGCCTGCAACCTCGCCAGCCTCAACCTGATGAAGTTCCGCACCGCCGACGGCTTCGACCACGACCGCTTCGCCGCCGCCTGCCGCCTCTTCATCATTGCTCAGGAGATCATCGTCGACCGCTCCTCCTACCCGACCGAAGCAATCGCCCACAACTCCCACTGGTTCCGCACCCTCGGCCTCGGCTACGCCAACCTCGGCGCCCTCCTCATGAGCCACGGCCTCCCCTATGACTCCGACGAAGGCCGCGGCCTGGCCGCCGGCATCACCGCGGTCATGACCGGGGCCGCCTACCGCACCTCAGCCGAGCTCGCCGCGCTCCGCGGCCCGTTTCCCGGCTACCTCGACGCACGTCATGGGGGAGTGGATACACCTCCGCAGAAGGACAACCGATCCTCCATGCTCGAGGTCATGGAGCGCCACCGCAGCCACCTCCACAACCTCGACCGACACTGCCCCCGCGGCCTCGCCAAAACCGCGGGCCGCCTCTGGGACGAAAGCCTCGCCCTTGGCCGCACCCACGGCTACCGCAACGCCCAGGTCACTGTGCTCGCCCCCACCGGCACGATCGGATTTCTCATGGACTGCGACACCACTGGCATCGAGCCGGCCATCGGCCTCGTCGCCTACAAGCAGCTCGCCGGCGGCGGCAGCCTCACCCTCCCGATCCGCACCGTGCCCATGGCCCTCAAGCGCCTCGGCTACAGCCCCGATCAGATCAAAGCCCTCACCGGCCGCATCGAAACCCACGGCACCCTCGAGCCGGTCACCGCCGGAGAGGCCGGCGCGCCCGGCCTCAAACCGGAGCACCTCCCCGTCTTCGACACCGCCTTCCGCAGCGGTCTCGGCACCCGCGTGCTCTCCCCGGAGGCACACCTCCGGATGATGGCCGCCGTCCAGCCGTTTCTCTCCGGCGGCATCTCCAAAACCGTCAATCTCCCCGAGTCCGCCACCGTGGAGGACATCCGCCAGACCTACCTCGCGGCCTGGCGCCTCGGCATCAAGGGCGTCGCCGTCTACCGCGACGGCTCCAAGCGCTGTGCCCCCGTCTCCACCCGCAAAAAGCAGGTCGACGCCACGGCCCAACCCCAGGTGCAGATCGTGACCGAGCCCTACCGTCGCAAACTTCCGGATACACGCCCGTCCGTGACCCACAAGTTCACCATCGCCGGCTCCGAGGGTTATTTCACGGTCGGCAAATTCGAGGACGGCGCCCCCGGCGAGGTCTTCATCCAGATGGCCAAGGCCGGCAGCACCGTCAACGGCCTCATGGACACCCTCGGCACTCTTCTGTCCTTGTGCCTCCAATACGGCGTGCCGCTGGACACCCTCGTGCGCAAGTTCACCCACGTCCGCTTCGAGCCCGAGGGCTTCACCGGCAACAAGGACATCCCCATGGCCAAGAGCGTCATCGACTACCTGGCACGCTGGCTCGGGATGACGTTTATCCCCGGCTACCGGGAGAGGTGCTCGCCCGCCGCCCGCGAGGCCGCCGCGACCGGATCCGCTTCCGAAATCGAATCCGCCCCCGAAGCGGATCCCGCTCCGCTCGTCGACGACCGCCAGCTCGAGCTGCTGACCCGCTCCACCGGCAACCTCGTCTGCCCCGAGTGCGGCAGCACCAAGGTCACCGTAACCGGCACCTGCGGCACCTGCATGAACTGCGGCACCTCCCTCGGCTGCAGTTGATCCGAAGGCCGCCGGCCGTTTTCACTCGATTCGAAATCCACCGCCTGACTGGATGGCACCCATGAGCACCCCATCATCCGAACTCACCGTGGCCGTCATCGGCTGCGGCCGCCCCCTCCGCACCGAAGGCTCCACCGGCTTCGGCATGGCCCACCGGCACATGGCCGGCTACCAACAGTCCGGCCGCTGCCGCCTCGCCGCCGTCGCCGACCTCAGCCGCGAAAACGCCGAGGCTTTCGTCAAGGAACACCAGCCGGACGCGGCCCTTTTTTCTGACTACCGCGAGATGATGGAGCAAGTCCGGCCCGACATCGTCAGCGTCTGCCTCTGGCCCCACCTCCACGCCGAGGTCGTCTGCGGCGCCGCCCCGTTCAAACCCCGGGCCATCTTCTGCGAAAAACCCATGGACATCCACTGGGACGGCTCCCTGCGCATGCACGAAACCTGCCGGGAGCATGGCGTCATCCTCGCGATCAACCACCAGAGGCGCTTCAACCTCCCCCTCGCCAAGGCCAAGGCCCTGCTCGATGAGGGAGCCATCGGCGCCCTCCGCCGCATGGAGGGTGCCTGGCACAATCTCGCCGACTCCGGCACCCACGCGCTCGACATGATGTTTTTCTTCAACCGCGACGAACCCGCCGAGTGGGTGCTTGGGCAGATCGACATCCGCGGATCGAGAAAGGTCTTCGGCGCCCTCAACGCCGGCCACGGCATCTCCTCCTTCCGCTTCAAAAACGGCGTCCGCGCCGTCTACCACTTCGGCCCCGACTCCGGCGACTTCGGCTTCCTCGTCCGCCTCTCCGGTGAATCCGGCGAGATTGAGATCCTGCCCCAGTCCCCCTGGCTGCGTCTCCGGCGCACCGGCAGCGCCGCGTGGGAAACCGTCGACACCGGCGAATCCATCCACGACGACAAGGCCATCTACCGCGCCATCGCCGATCTCATCCAAGCCCTCGATTCCGGAGGCCGCCCTTTGCTCGACAGCGAAAACGCCCTCCGCACCACTGAGATCATTTTCGCCACCCATGAATCTTCCCGGCGACGCGCGCGTGTCGACCTCCCCCTGCCCCCCGGCCCCTGTGCGCTGCTTTCCATGGTCGAGTCCGGAGAGCTGAAACTCGAAAACTGAGACCACCACCATGTTCGCCTCCCTCAACCCCGGCCATATCGGCGTCAAAGCCGGCTTTCCCGAGGGCCTCGCCCTCGCCGAAACCCACGGCTTCGCCGGCTTCGACGCACAGCTCCAGCCCCTCCATGAGGCCGTGACCCGCGAAGGCGCCGCCACCGTGCGGCAGCGCTTCGTCGACCACGGCCTGCGCCCAGGCTGCTGGAATCTTCCCTACATGCCCTACCGCGTCTCCGCGGAAGAGCACCAGGACTGGCTCCGGAAATTGCCGCCCCTGCTCGCCAGCGCCGCGGCGGTCGGCGCCCACCGCGCCGGCATGTGGATCCTCCCCGGCAGCAATGACCGGACCTACGACGACAACTTCGCCTTTCACGTCGAGCGCTTCCAGCCGGTGGCAAAGCTCCTCGCCGATCACGGCATCCGCCTCGGCCTCGAGTTTGTCGGTCCCCTCACCAGCCTCCGGCGCTTCGCCCATCCTTTCATCCATTCCTTGTCCCCCACCCTCGAATTGGCCCGCGCCATCGGTCCCAATGTCGGCCTCCTCTTCGACTCCTGGCACTGGCACTGCTCCGGGGGCGATCCCGCCGACCTGAAGGCACTCACGCAGGACAACCTCGTCCACATCCACGTCAACGACGCCCCCGCCGGCTTGGACCGCGAGGCCCTCATCGACAACCAGCGCCGCCTGCCGCTGACCACCGGCGTCATCGACTTGGCCGCCTTCATTCGGGCCGTCCACGCCACCGGCTATGACGGCCCGGTCACCGCCGAGCCCTTCGACAGCGAGCTCAACGCTCTCCCGCCCGAAGACAGCCTCCGGCGGACCGCCACGGCCACCCGCTCCGCCGTCGCCCTCGCGGGCTGAGCGGCCCATTTGGGGCACAAAGACATTGCCCCTAATTTATTACACAACCCGATGCGGTCCGGACACACGGATCGTCCGATTTGCTGAATTACTCAGCACCAAAGGTGCTTCGATTCCATAGCCCAGCCCAATGGGCTGGGTTTCAACAGTTTATACAATGCGCCCTGAAGGGGCGCGATGGATTTGTTTACGCGGAGACGGATTTTGCCCCTTCAGGGCAGATGTTGTCATTCACTGATAACCAGGGTGTTGCCTGGGCTGTACAAGATCGCACCTTCGGCGCTTTTGCGAATGTCCAAACCTCAGATCGATATGAATCCGGACCACACCCATGGTCTGCGCAAGAAGTTCCTGCACAACAAACGCGGGGAGATGGACTGGACGCGGGTTTACCCCCTGACCGCCGGCGGGGGCGAGGACGCGGAGTTGACCAACCGCTTCCGGCAGTGGACCTACGACAACGCCCAGAACCGCTCGATCGAGTACCGGCACGGGGGCAGCGCGGCCTACACGGCCAACGCGCTCAACCAGTACACTTCCATCACCGGGCTGATCGTGGATTCGCCGCAATACGACGCGGACGGCAACCTCACCGAGGACAATCAGTGGCTCTACACCTACGACGGGGACGCAGCCCGGCAGCGCGGAGATGGTGCGTTGTCCGCAGGCGCAACGCGCCCGAAGGGCGGAAAGGGCCGGGTGCCCTTTGGGCGGGCCTTTTCGCAAAACCGCCTGCGCACCCAGCGCCTCAAGAACGGCACCCGCCGCATCGAATACACCTATGATTACATGGGGCGGATGGTTCGTCTGCGCGTGCGCAACGATCCCAATGCCGACAGCCCCTTGCTTTTGGACCGGCGTTTCATCTACAATGGCTGGCACGTGATCGCGGAACTCGACGGACTGAACCTGACCGCACCTCCCCTGCGGACCTTCACCTGGGGGCTGGACACCTGCCGTCTCACGACGTCAGCTACGGTCCGGCACCGGCCAATGGGCATGCGCCATTCGAAAACTGTCCCGCGCTGGCGGGCCGAGACTGGTAGACGTAATCGCCGAGGTGACGAGGCGGGGTCGGGCATGATCGCGGGCGGAGGGGCCGGCTAAGCCTTTTGGTCGAAGACGTCCTTCGGCAAAGCCTTGAGCGGAATGTTCAAGGGCACGCTGGAACGAGACGGCGCTCAATCTCAGCGGCACTCCTCCCCCGCCATCCACAGCCCCAACGGGGCGAAATAAGCCAGCCCGGGGCAACGTCCCGGGTGTATCGCACTATTTGATACAGAGCCCTGTAAGGGCGAAACTCACCCTCACCCCCGCCACCCCGTCAGCACCTGAAACTTCTGCCCCATCCCCCCCGGATGGAGCAATTCCTGCAATTGCCGCCGCTCCGGCGCCAGCGGCCCCGCCGCCTCCACCAACCCCGCGATCGCGGGCAGCGCCCGCCGGACAAAAAAGCCTTCCTGCGATTCGAGCGTCGCATCGACAAAGCCGCCCGCCGCCAGCACCTCCCGGATCCAGTCCCAACAGACCTGGCAGGTCAGGTCCTGCTCCCCGGGCGCGGCCAGCAGATCGCTCTCCAGACGGTGCCCGCGATAGGCCCGCCCGGTCCCTTCCGGACGGTCCTCCGCCAACACGGACCAATTAAGGCCATAGTCGAACCACACCACCAGCCCCCGCCAATCCTCCCGCAACCAGGTCCGCACCAATGCTTCCGCCCCGAGGGGCAGGTCGAGCACGTAGGCTTCGGGGGCAGTGCCGGGCAGCCGGTTCTCCATCGCCGCCACCGGCGGAGTCCAGTCGTCCAGCTCCACCCAGGCATACCCGGCTTCATTGGCCCCCACCCCCAGCTCCACCCATCGCCCACCCCGGCGCACGAGACGGTGAAACGGCTGGGCGTCGAGAACTTCGTTGGCAAACAACACCAGCGGCCGCTCCTCCGCGGGGGGCGCCTCCCCGCGCTGCAGCAGGTGCACCTCCCGCCAGGGCCCTTCACCCTCACGGTAGATCCCTCCTTCCGGCTCCGCCCCCGCCTCCACCCAGGCCACCTCGCCGGGCGCCACGCCCCGCAACATCCCTTTGACAGCCTCCTCCAGCAGGGGCCGGAAAACTTTTTTCAAAGATACCGCGGTGAAAAAATCCGTGCCCCGCTCCCGCCCCACCCGCCGGCGGTCGGCCCGGTAATACCCGACTCCCGCACCATACAGGGCCAGCTCCATGAACTCCGCCCACGGCAGCGCCGCCCGCCCGGCCAGCGCCGCCCGATAGGCCCGACCAAACCGGGCTTCCGGTGTTGAATCCATCCTCGCCATTTACAAAACCACCGATTTGGTCAAACTCCCCATGATGATCAAACGCCTTCTGCTGGTTGCCGTGCTCTCCTTTGTGGTGGGCCAGTTCGCCGTCCTCGGCGTCCGGACCCTCCAGGCCCGCGGCTTCATCGGCAATCAGGAGGCGGCCCGCAAGGCCGATCAGGTCCGCGATGTCATGCGGCTCATCCATGATCACTATGTGGAGCCGATCCCGAGCGGCTACGACTCCCTCACCGAGTCCGCCCTCGATGGCATGATTTCCTCGCTCGATCCCCACTCCGAATACCTCTCCCGGCGCAAGTTCGAGACCCTGCGCGAAGAAACCAGCCAGAAGTTCGGCGGCATCGGCGTCCAAGTTGAGATGCGCGAGCGCATCCTCACCGTCGTCACGCCCATCCCCGGCACGCCGGGCGAGAAGGCCGGCCTGCTCCGCGGCGACAAAATCATCCGCGTCGACGATCGCAGCACCGAGCGTCTCTCCATGTCCGATTGCATCGCTCTGCTCCGCGGCAAACCCCGCACCCGTGTCGATCTCACCATCTTCCGCCCCGCCACTGAGGAGACGTTTTCCGTCACCATCGTCCGCCAAGTCATCGAGGTCGAAAACGTCCGCCATCCCCGCATGCTCGACGACCGCATCGGCTACATCCGCATTCTTCAGTTCGGCGAGCGAACTCCGGACGAGTTTCTCGCCGCCCTCGAATCGCTCGAAAGCCAGGGCATGCAGGCCCTCATCCTCGATGTCCGCAACAATCCCGGCGGTCTGCTCGACAGCGCCATCGGCGTCGCCGAGCCGTTTTTCAGCCGCGGCGAGCAGATCGTCTACACCCAGGGGCGCGACCCCGCCTCCCGCAAGGACATCGTCGCCCGCTCCCGCGCTCAAGCCCGCGACCTGCCCATCGCCGTGCTCATCAACTCCGGCAGCGCCAGCGCGGCCGAGATTGTCGCCGGCGCCCTCCGCGACACCCACCGCGCCGTCCTCATCGGCGAGCGCACATTCGGCAAAGGCAGCGTCCAGACCATCATGCCCCTGCGCAATGGCGAGGCCCTGCGCCTGACGACCGCCTTTTACTACACCCCGGGCGGCGCCGTCATCGATGGCGAGGGGGTCCCGCCCCATATCGAGCTGGCCCTGTCCTTCGATGAGGAGCGCAAGCTCTTCATCCAGAACAGCCGTCTCGGGGTCATGTCGGAAGTGGACTTCGTCCAGGACTTCGGCTTCGAACCCATCCCCGACCGCCAGTTGCTCGCCGCCATCGACGCCCTCGAGGCCATGCTCTTCACCCTCGAGGGCCGCGAGCGCGAGGATCACGCCGCCATCCGCACCCCCGTGCATTGATCCGGCCCATGGCTGCCGCATCCGCCGGAGATCCGCTCCTCGGCATCGAAACCTCCTGCGACGAGTCCGCCCTCGCCCTCTTTGACCCTGCCCGCGGTCTTCTCGGGGAGTGGATCAGCAGCCAAGTGAAACTGCATGCGGCCTACGGCGGGGTCGTGCCCGACCTCGCCAGCCGCGAACACCTCGAAAACCTCCCGCTCCTGCTCCGCGAGGTTCTGGCCGCCCACCCCGGCCTCGAGCCCGGCGGCATCGCCGTCACCACCGGCCCCGGTCTGGCCCCCTGCCTCGCCCTCGGCCTGGCCGCCGCCCGGGCGCTCGCCCTCCGCTTCCAAAGCCCCATCCATCCCGTCAATCATCTCCGCGCCCACGCTTTCTCCGTCTTCATCCCCGCTCATGAGGCCGACCCCGCCGGCTTTGCATCCACCCTCGCCTCCCACCTGCCCCACCTTGGCCTGATCGTCTCCGGCGGCAATACCCTCCTCATCGAAATCCGCCCGGACCTCTCCCTCCGCCTCCTCGGCGAGACCATTGACGACGCCGGCGGCGAAGCCCTCGACAAGGCGGCCAAGCTGCTCGGCCTCGGTTATCCCGGCGGACCGCTCATCGAGCAAAGGGCCGCGGACGGGGATCCCCGCGCCTTCGATTTTCCGCGCGCGCTGCCCGGGCGCGACACCTTCAATTTCAGCTTTTCCGGCCTCAAAACCAGCCTCCGCTACCGTATCCAGGACTGGCCGCCGGAAGCCGTCCGGGACCGGCTCGCCGATCTCTGCGCCTCCTACCAGGAAGCGGTGGTCGCGGCCCTCGCCCGCAAGGTCGCGCTCGCGCTCGATCGCTTTCCCTTTCGCAGCCTCGGCCTTTCCGGCGGGGTGGCGAACAACCGCTCCCTCCGCCACCGCCTCGCCGCCCTTGCGGACGAACGCGGCGTGGCCTTTCTGCCCGCCCTGCCCCGGCACACCGGCGACAACGCCGGCATGATCGCTTTCACCGCCTGGCTCGACCGCCACCGGCCGACCGCTCCGCTTGCCATCGCCCCGGTCTGGCCCCCTGCCCGGCAGTGAAGTTTGCCTGGTGGACCGGCGGCGCTCAGCCCACCGGCCCGGATCCGAGCACGGAGATGAGGCGGGCGCGGTTGTGGATATTCAATTTCTGGAAAACCGATTGGAGCTGGTTTTTGACGGTGCCCAGGCTCTTCTTGAGGCGGTCCGCCACTTCCTCGTTGGTCAGACCTTCGGCGGCCAGGAGGGCCACTTCCTGCTCCCGCGGCGTGAGCCGGCTCAGCAGCACCATGCGCGACTCCGGCTCACCGACCCGCAGCCCTCCCGGCAACTCCGCCGGCGGATGAAAGTGAATGAAGAGCAATGGCGCCAGCACCAGCGAAGCTTTGTCCTTCACCAGGCTCACGGTGGCCGTGAAATCCGGCACCGTCGGATGGTGCAGCCGCTCGAAGGGCTGCCCGGGGCGCCCGCCGGCCATGCTCTGCTCCATCAGCCGCCCGTAGGCCTGTTGGAAGTCGGTCGGGATTTCGAAAGTGGCGCGGCTGCTCAGGGCCCGCGGACAGGGATGGCCGTGGTTCCAGAGAAAGCAGGCGTCGTAGGCTTTTTCGTTGCCGAACAAGACCTCGAAGCGGTCGTTGAGCGTGAGAATACCCTCGGGGAAATTGCCCAGAAACCGCTCCAGGCAGGCTCGCTGCTGGCGAAGCCGCTCGATTTTTTCCACCCGCCGCAAGGCCACGTCCAGATGCGGGTGCAACTCGTCGAGGAGCGCCAGCTCCCAGGGTTTGAACTCAGAGTGGTTGAAAGCCCGGCGCAGACAGAGAATGCTGCGGCGCTCGCCGCGGTCCCAGAAGGCCAGGCCGACGAGCTTGTTCCAGCCTTCCTCCACCAGCACATGGCGGTAAAAATCGCTTCGGACCAGCTCATCCGTGCGCGGCACAATTTCATCCAAGCTGTAGCGCGGCACCCGCGGGTGCTGGTCGAGAAAGGCGTGCGTCGGAGAAAGACGGCTGCGCCGCCGCCACCAATCCAAATCATGAATACTGTTGGGGTGGTGCAGGGTCTGGGTGCCGGGAAAGCGCTCCTTGCCATCGAGAAAAAAGGTGAAGGAGTGCAGCTCTTCCAAGCCGATGGTGAGAATGCCCCGCACCGCCGACCACAACTCGTGCAGCTCACAGGACTCCTGCAGGGCCTGCAACTGACCGGCAAGCTCGGGGGTGGAGAACCGTGGTTCCCGCGTCTGAATGCTTTCAATCATTGGTTTCGGTCGTGGCAACGGGACGGTCCTGGCGGCCGGGACCAGCCCGTTACAAGGTGAAGAACTACCATACCAGCAGCATTCCTGCCAGTCCAAACGCCACCTGGCCTCGCCCGCCCTTTCCAGGATGAGTGCGGGGCCGATATTCGCAAACTCCCGGCCGCTGCCGGGATTTGTGTCCAAAGGCCTATTGGCGGTCCCGGCGGGATCCGATAGACTCCGGGGATTAATCGGCCCGCCGAGACCAGCCACGGCAAGCAGGCCGCACTTTCCACTCCATGCAGGTCCTCGCTTCCACCGCCACGCCGCTGCTCGATTGCATCGGATCCACCCCGCTCCTGCCGCTCCATTTCCCGGAGCGCGATCTCACCATCTGGGCCAAAGCGGAGTTTCTCAATCCCAGCGGCAGCATCAAGGACCGCTTCGCCCGCCACTGCCTGCTCCATGCCCGGGAAAACGGCCTCCTGCGGCCCGACGGCATCATCCTCGAGTGCACCAGCGGCAACACGGGCATCGCCCTCGCCATGATCGGGACCCTGCTTGGCCACCAGGTCACGATCCTCATGTCCACCAGCGCCAGCATTGAGCGCCGCCTGCTCATCCGGCAGTTCGGCGCCCGGCTCATCCTCTTCGATGCCACCGAGGGCTACCGCACCGGCATCGCCCTGGCCGAGGAAATGGCGGTCTCGGACCCGCGGTACTTTCTCCCCCGGCAGTTCGAAAATCCTCTCAACGCCGAGGACCACGAGGAACAGACCGGCCGGGAAATCCTCACCCAAGCCGGCGGAGCGGTCGATGCCTTTGTCAGTGGCTACGGCACCGGAGGCTCCCTTGCGGGCGTGGGCCGCGCCCTCAAGGCTTGGAGCGGTGGCATCCGTATCGTCGCCATGGAGCCCGCCGAGTCCGCCCTCCTCGCCGGCGAAGCCCCGTGCTGCCATGCCATCGAGGGGGTGGCCGGCGGGTTCATCCCGCCTCTGCTCCGCCAGGCGCCGATCGATGACCGCATCCCTGTCCGCTCCGCCGACGCCCAGGCCATGACCCGCCGCCTGCAGGATTGCTTCGGCCTTCCTGTCGGCGTCTCAGCCGGCGCCAATGTCGTCGCCGCGCTCGAGGTCGCCGCTTCGCTGCCCCGTGGCGCCCGGGTTGTGACCCTCCTCTGCGATCGCTCCGACCGCTATTTCTCACTCCCCTGGATGAACCGGGCCTCCCCCGAGGCCGCTCCGACGCCCCTCACCACTTGAAGTCCGTGTCCCGCACCCGGCTGTCGAGGGTGCGCCAGACCTCTTCCGCATCGCTTCGCTCCAGGTGCCGCAGGCGCATCCAATGCGCGGCCATCGACGCCCCCGCGGTGTCCACATTCACATTGGCCATCTTCCACCGGCGGTCGAAGGGGCTTTCCTCCAGCGCCACCACCTGCACCCGCGAAAAAGCCACCAGGCTCTGTTCCCGCTTCAGCCAACCGCTCCGGTAGGCGACCGTATCCGGACCGAGCGCGAAGCCCGCATAGGTGACATAGCCTTTCACATAAGCCACCACCCACCCGACCAGCAGGGGCAGCAACGCCAGCGCCCAAGGGGTCGTCAACCACCCCGCCACTCCGATCACCACCAGCACCGCCGAGAGCCGGATCCGCAGCAGCCGACGCTTCGCCCGGGTCGAGACCGGCCGCCACTCCAGCCCGGACCACGCCCAGTCAGGCAGCACCTCGGTCATGAACGCATCCAAACGCTCCTGCGGCAGGTAGGGTGCCAGGTAACGCTCCGACTGCCAGCCGCCGGCATGCTCCGAGTGCCCCGCCGTCTCCACCCGCACCGAGACCCCGCCCAGCCATCGCAGGATCAGATTCTGCGTGACCATGACCCGCTGGACGCGCCGCCGCGGGATCGTCGCCGTCGCCCGGGTGAAGAGACCCTGCACGGTCCGCAGCCGGTCATCGGTGCCTTCAAGAGTAAACCCATGGTAGCGGAAAAACACATACAAAATGGAAAGGCCCACCAGCAGCGCCAAGGCCAGGACCACGCCCGCCACCACCGGCAACCAAGCCGGCACATCGCCCGCAAACGGCGTCACCCGGTCGAGCGTCGCGCGCAGCCAGCGCTCGATCATGGGCAGTCGCTCCTCCACCCGCCCGTAGGAGAAAAGGTAGGCCACGAGCGCCCCCACGATCACCAGTCCGCGGTTCCAAGCCAAACCCAGCCGCACCAGTTCCCGGCCGCGGATCCGATAGAGCAGCCGGGCCGGAGCCTCCTCCGCCGCCCCGTTGCCCTCGCCCGCCGTCCCCGCCCCCACCCGCGCTTCCGCGGGCGCCTCGCCGCCCCGCTCGCGGATGGCCGCTTCCAGCTCCTCCACCGCCTCCACGCTGAGCGCCTCCAGCACCGCCTCCGGTTCACTGCCGCTGGCCGATTCCAGGCGTACCCCGACAACGCCGAAGAGCCGGTGCAGGGGATTGCGCACGGTGTCGATGTTTTGGATTTTCCAATACGGCACATTTCTCACTTTGCGGGCCAGCAGTCCCTCCCGCACGACCAGATCCTTTTCACTCAATTTGTATTGGCGTTTCCAATACCGAATCACGATCGCGGTGACCGAAAGCGCGCCCAGCACCGGCAGGATCACCATCAGGGCCCGCCCCGGCAGGGAAATCGCCCCCACCAGGATCGGGATGACCAGGCTCCGCAAAGCGCCAAAGAGATCGAGGAGCAGGTTGAGCGGGTGGAGCCGGCGCCACTCCCCGTTGGCGATGGATTGCTCAGAGGGATTCATCCGGCCGGAGATCGAGCAGGTGGTCGCGCATTTTTGGCGCCAGGCCCGTCGGCAGGCCGTCCACCTCCACGATGGCAAAGCGCGTTCCGGCCGTGTGCACCACCAGGCTGGAGGTGTGAAAGAGCCGTTCCAGCGGCCCCTGGGTCACGTCCGTGTGCTGGATCCGGGACTTCGGCACCAGGGTCTCGATCCGCCACCAGATGCCCCGGCGCACCAGCAGTGTCTCCCCGTCCAATCGCCAGCGGTAGCGCCGGTAGGCCAGCACCGGAGTGATCATGCCGAGGATGTAGAGGGCGCAGAAAAACCCCGCCACGCCCGCCAAGAATGTCAGCTTGGCCGCCGAGGACCACCCGACCAACCCGAGAAAGATAAGGGTGCCGGTCAACCCCATGAGCCCGAGGATGGTGGTGCGGATGAGATTTCCCAGGCGCCGCAGGGTGATCCACTGGGGATCGACGGGGTGTTCCTCCGCATCGTCGGGCCGGCCCGGCAACCATGGCGGATCTTTTCCCGCCATCTCCGGCGGCAGCGGCGGGGGTTGGATGGTCTGCTGCGGAGGCAGGGGTGGAGGAACGGACCGGTTCTCCGTCTCTTTTGGTGGCGAAGGCGGCGGCTCGGGGGTCGGAATTTCGTCCGGCGGCGGGGCCTCGCCCGGTGGCGGAGGTTGCAGCGGCGACGGTGGTGGCGGCGGATGCGGTGGCACCGGGGGAAGGGGATCCGGGGGCCCGGAAGGCGACTTGCGTTCGGAGGGCGGTTCCATCCCCCGCACTCAAGCCCCCCGCCTTCGGTGGCGCGAACAGCAAAACCACCTCCCGATGCCCTTGCCCGCTCTCGTTATCCGCCGAACGCTAAGATTTTATCCTTCAGTCCGGAGGTCTTCGCCTTAATCCGCCTTCCCCAGGACAGCGTCGAAATAGGCTTTCCCGTAATCATAGAAGCGGCCGTCCTCGACCATCCCGCGGATCTCCGCCGAGCTCGCCCATCGAACCTCCTCCACCTCCTCGGTTTGCAGCACGACTTCAGCCACCGGCAGGTCGCACTCCAGCAACCAGGCCGAGCTGAGGGCGTTTCCACTCCGCTCTTCAAGAATGCAGGTCAGGTCTTCGGGCTGGACCGTCCACCCCAGCTCTTCCGCCAATTCGCGGACCGCTCCCTGCCGGCTGGTTTCCCCCGCCAGCACCGAGCCCCCCGTCGCCGCCCAACGGCCGGGCAAGTACTTGAGGTGCTGCGGCCGCTTCTGGATCAAAAAGCGTCCCGCCGAGTCCCGCGGCCACACCTGCACGACAAGGTGGTACTCGCCCGGCTGAAGCGTGTGCCCGCGCTGAATCGTCCTCCCCTGCTTTTTCCCGGAGGCATCATAGATGTCCCAAAGCTCACCGTTGGCGTCTGTCATGGTCGTTTGCGTCTCGGGTCAGGTTCCTTAGAAAGGGTCATCCCTCCCGCGCCGGGCCCTGGAGGGTCGCACCGGTCCGGCGCTGCCGTTCCGCTTCACGTGCGATCCTTTCGGCTTCCCGGTACTGCTGGCGGAAATGCCGGTTCAAGTCCCGCGCGAGCCGGATTTCATCGAGCGGATTGGCACTGCGCACGGCTTGGGAAATCGTTCCGCGGGTTTCCTCCAAGTCCACCCGGGAAAGATCCGTCAACACCGCCAGTGCTTCCTCCGGCATGCCGGCCTCGATGATTGCCCGCCAGGCCCGCACCAGCTCATCAAAGGGATCGAGGCAGACCATCCGGACCACGAAACCGATCTGCCGGAAAAGCGGACCGGTCCAATCCGACCGGTAGTAGAAGGGATCTTCGTCGGAGAAGGGATCGACCTCGGGATCGCTGAAGTGGCGGCGGTTTTCCTCGGTATAGACATCCATCCGGATGGGTTGCCGGCGCAACGCAAAGCGCTGTGACCCGCCCGGGGTCCCGGGCCGCAGGTTCCAAAGCGCCTGTCCTTGTTTGCTCAAGACAAACTCTATGAAGCGCTCCGCCACTTCCGGGTTGGGGGCGCCGCGCATCAGCCCGATGGGATCGGCGGAAAAAACCGATCCGCCCGGCGGCGTGATGAAGCGCAGCCGTGAGGAGTCATCCCGCCGTTGCACCACCTCGGCTTGGTAGCGGCCGTAAAAATCGATGCAGAGCCCGGCGGCGGAGTCACCTTGGGCGACGTCGATGTTGGGCTTGGAAGCACTGTCGGTGAAGTAGCGGGCGTTCGCACCCATGAGCTGGATGATGCCGATGCCGTTCAGCCAGCCGGCCCGCACGGCCCGCTCCTCGGCCTCGGCCGCGGCCAGCCCTTCCTCCAGGCCTTCTTCATAGAGGCGCCGCATTTCCTGCTGGATCACCATTTCAAAGGCCTTGGTGATGGAGCCGCTCTTGGTCGGATCCGCCAGGGCCAGCTCGCGGAAAAACCGTGGGTCGGTCAGATCCACCCACTGGCGGGGAGGCTGCTCGATGCCCAGGCGCCGGAGGCTGTCGTAATTGTACAGAATGCCGAAGCTGGAGAGGACGGTGCCGATCCACCGGCCCGCCGGATCACGGTAGGGCTCCCCGCGAAAGGTCTCGGGAAAGATGTCGTCGGCAAACCACTCCGGGTGGGTCTCGTAGATCCTTGAGGGCACCAGAAAACCCGAGCGGGCATGCCGGGCGAGGTCGAAACTGCCGCCGCCGAAAAACAGGTCCAGGCCGATGCCCACCTCCGAAGCCAGAAAGGCGCGTCGGGCCGCCTGCTCAATCGTGTCGAGGGCGGGATCCGCGGGCAGCTCGATCCGGTGGTCGAACATGGCCGCGATCACCCGCTCGTCCCAGGGCCGGCCCAGGGTGCGGGTCCAGTGGAGGCGGAATCCGTTGAAGTATTCCGATTCCACAAAGCGGTTGATCTCGCTCGTGCCGCCCAGAACGCGCCAATCCATCCGCACGGTCCGCCCGGTCTGTTCACGGTACCAGGCGCGAAAGGCCTGGCCGAACTCGTGCCGGATGGCCTCGTTGTGCGGCGAGATGATGACGAGGGTGTCCTGCCCGGCGCCTTCCTCCACCTCCGGCCGCAGCGCGAAGGGCACGATCAGGATCACCGCCAGCGATCCGAGGATGAAGCCTTTGGCCAGGCGGTCTTTCAGGTTTCCAGTCATCACGAGGTCAGCACCACCACATCCTCGGGCGCCGCTTGGGCAAAGACTTCCTCGCCGTCCGAGAGGTGGAGAAACCGCGGGTTGAGTTCGAGCACTTTCATTTCCTGTTCCTTTGCCCGGAAGGCATATTGGGCGACCTCACCAAGGTAGGTGGCGCGGCCGATCCGCCCGGCGAAGCTGTTGACCTCGGGTTTGGCCTTGCTGAGGCTAAAGCACTCCGGGCGGATTGAAAGCACGACCGCCGAGCCGCGGTCGGGAGTCCGGCCGTTGCCGGAGGGCAGCACGCCTTGAAAACGGCCCAGCTCGGTGCTGACCAACGCCCGGTCGCCCTCCAGTCCTTCGAAAGTTCCGGGAAGGAAATTCGTCTCGCCGATGAAGTTGGCCACCACCTGCGTATGGGGGCGCTTGTAAATCTCCTCCGGACTGCCCACCTGCAGGATGTGCCCGTCCTCCAAGACGGCCATCCGGTCGGCGATGGAGAGGGCTTCTTTCTGGTCGTGGGTCACGTAAATGGTGGTGAGGTTGAACTCCTTGCAAACCCGCCGGATCTCGCCGCGCATCTCCAGGCGCAGGCGCGCGTCAAGGTTGGAGAGCGGCTCGTCCAGGAGCAGGCAGCGCGGCCGGATGACGAGCGCACGCGCCAGGGCCACCCGCTGCTGCTGGCCGCCCGAGAGCTGGTTGGGCCGGCGCTCCCCGTAGGCCTCCATGCGCACGCTGGCCAGCGCCTCTTTCACCCGCTGGTTGATCTCCTCCTTCGGCACCTTGCGCTCGGCGAGGCCAAAGCCAACGTTCTGCGCCACGGACATGTGCGGCCAGAGGGCGTAGCTTTGAAACATCATCCCGGTATTGCGCTTGTGGGGGGGGAGGCGGGTGACGTCGTCTTGGTCGAAACGGATGATGCCTTCCTCGGGGATGTAGAAGCCGGCGATGCTCCGCAAGAGGGTGGTCTTGCCGCAGCCGCTCGGCCCGAGCAGAAAAAACAGCTCCCCCGGCCGGATCTCGAGGTCGAGGTTTTTCAGGGCCACGACGGAGCCGAAGCGTTTGGTCAGTTGGGTTACGGTTACGGATATCATCCTCTGGAACTGCCCGCAAGCTGAGGTGTCAGGGTCGGGCTTTCAAAAGGAAAATCTTCTCCCGGGACCCTTTTTGGTGACAACCCGGTGACACCTGCCCGCGGATCGCGGTCGAGTTTCCTGTTGCTTTGCCACCTTCCCATCCGACAATCCCAAACGCCGCCGCCGATGCCTTTCCCTCTCCGCCAGTCCTTCACCGCCCGCATCCTCTGGCTCGCCGCCCTCCTTTTCTCCGCCCTGCCGGCGGCCGCCGGCGACCTCGATGCGCTCCGCGAGCGCGCCACCGCCGAACCCGAAAATCCGGAGCTGCTCATGAAGCTCGGCATGGCCCTCACCGATGAGGCCGCCCTCGGCTCCGAATCCGCCGTCCTCGAGGCGATCGATGCTTTTCAGCGCGTCCTCGAGTTGGTCCCGGACTCACCCCCCGCCCGCGTGTATTTGGGAAACGCCTACGTCATGCGCGCCCGCGATGTCTCCCTCTTCCGCAAGCCCGGCTACGCCAGCCGCGGCTTCCGCGAAATGGACCGCGCCGTCGCCGCCGCACCGGACGATCCTTCCGTGCGCCTCATCCGCGCCGTCAACAGCTACCACGTGCCGCGCTTTCTCAACCGCCGCTCCCTCGCCCAAGAGGACTTTCCCTGGCTCGTCGAGCAGGCCCGTTCCGACCAGGACCTCGGGCCCGAGCTTCGCCGCCTCATCTTTTTTCACGCCGGCGCCTTCGCCCTCATGGAAGACCAGCCGGAGTCCGTCACCCTGCTCGCCCGCGCCGACGCCATCAACGCCAAGACCCCGGGGCCCGAGCAGGTCCAAACCATGCTCGAAATCGCCCGCCGCCGCCACCACGACGAATCCGCTCATGACCGCCCGTAAAGCCCACCAAGCCCTTCACCGCGACCTCGAGCGGGTCCTCGTCAGCCAGCAGGCCATCACCCGGCGCATCCGCTTGCTGGGCAAGGAGATCAGCCAGACCTACGGCGACCGCGAGATCACCGTCGTCGCCATCATCAACGGCGCCATCCTTTTCACCGCCGACCTCCTCCGCCAAATCGCCTCCCCCATCCGCCTGGACTGCATCCGCGTCTCCAGCTACCTCCACGAAACCTCCTCCCTCGGTCCGCCCCGCATCCTCGACACCATGCGGATCGACCTCGAAAACCGCGATGTCCTCCTCATCGACGACATCCTCGACACCGGCAAAACCCTCTCCGCGGTCGTGGAGGTGATCCGCAAGCTTAAGCCCGCCTCCCTGCGCACCTGCGTCCTGCTCGACAAGAAGGGCCGTCGCGAAGTCGAGTTCGAGGCCGACTTCGTGGGTTTCCGCATTCCCGACCGCTTCGTCGTCGGCTACGGTCTCGATTTTGCCGAGCGCTACCGCAATCTCCCCTGCATTGGCATCCTCAAACCCGACCTCCAAAATCCCCCCGAATGGGCCTGAGCCGGCCCCCGGCACCCTCCTTGTCGCCGACCACTGGAGCGACTTCGAGCTGCTCGACTGCGGCGACGGTCTGAAAAAAGAACGCTGGGGCGAGGTCATCCTCGTGCGCCCCGATCCCCAGGCCATCTGGCCTCCGGAAAACGCCGACTGGAAGCCGTGGGACGCCTTTTACCACCGCAGCAGCCGCGGCGGCGGCCGCTGGGAGTTCGCCCGCTCCCTTCCGGAGCACTGGGTCATCCGCCGCGGTCCGCTCGCCTTCCGCGTCCGCCCGACCGGCTTCAAGCACACCGGCCTCTTCCCGGAGCAGGCCGTCAACTGGGACTGGTTTTCCGCCCTCATCCGCGGAGCGGGCCGCCCCGTCTCCGTGCTCAACCTCTTCGGCTACACCGGGGGCGCCACCATCGCCGCCGCCGCAGCCGGAGCGTCTGTTTGCCATGTCGATGCCGCCAAGGGCATGGTCGCCTGGTGCCGGGACAATGCCACCGAGTCCGGCCTCGCCGATGCGCCCATCCGCACCATCGTGGACGACTGCCTCAAATTCGTCGAACGCGAAGCCCGCCGGGAGCGCCGCTACGACGCCGTCATCATGGATCCGCCCAGCTTCGGCCGCGGCCGCCAAGGCGAGGTCTGGCAAATCGAGTCCCACCTCTGGCCCCTGCTCCAAGCCTGCCGCGGTCTGCTCTCCGATCGCCCGCTCTTCTTCCTCATCAACGCCTATACCGCCGGCCTTTCCCCGGTCATCCTCGCCAATCTCCTCCGCCGGCTCCTCGGGAATCTTCCCGGCGCCGTCTCCTGGGGCGAGGTCGGCCTTCCCGCCACCCGCTCCGGCCTTGTCCTTCCCTGCGGCATTTTCGCCCGCTGGCAGGCCGGCTGATCAGGCCTCCCATCTCCTCGGCATAAGGATGGCTTAATCGGGCAGTCAACCGGCCTTGTTCTTGACTCCGCCGGCTTCCGCCGCCAGCGTCGCGACGCCATGAAGCCGCTTTTCCTCTTCCTCCCGGCGGCCCTGCTGGCGGCTGCCGTCATGGTCGGCGCACAAAGCCCTCCCCTGCGCAGCACGTTCTATGAGGGCATATCCTCCACCGAGGTCCGCCACCCGGCCGCGGTTTATGCGCCGCAGGCCAGCATGACGATCGAGGCCTGGGTTTACCGCGAAGACGCCAGTCGTTGCGAGACCATCCTTTCCCAGGATTTCAACCAATCCTTCTGGTTCGGCTTCTGCGGCGGCAACCTCCGCTTCTACCGCGGCGGCACCGGCTCCGTCGACGCCACCGCCGGAGTGCCGTCCCACCGCTGGACCCATGTCGCCGTCCGCTATGTCGGCGCCCTCGAGCGGGCGTATTTCTACATCGACGGCGAGCTGGTCAGCTCCGCTCTGCTCGCCCCGCCCGCCTCCCACCCATCGCTCCCGCTTTACGTCGGCTCCGACCCCAACGGCGGGTTTTTCGGCCACTACAATTTCCACGGCGCCCTCGACGAGGTCCGGCTCTGGTCGGTCGCCCGCACCGCCGCGCAGATCCGCGACCACCGCTTCCAGGAAATCACCTCCGCTCCCGGCCTGGTGGCGGCGTTTCCTTCGGGCGGTTTTTTCAACGCCGTCACCGCCGCCTCCGCCGCGCACACCAGCGGCGCCCGGCAGCAGATCGCCGGTATCCTTCCCCGCGACCTCGTCATCCCCGAAGTCCCCTCGCCCATTCCCGTCGACGGCACGGTCCTGCTGCCGCCACTGGAAGGCGCCGAACAGCTCGTACTGCGCTACCACAACGGCGAACGCGAGGTCGACACGGTCGCCCACCTCGTCTGGTACCGGCACGCGAATATTTCGGACCGGCGCATCCACGTCAGCATCGCCGACTGGGAGGACCTCCCCGCAGGCGTGAACTACCTCTACCTCACCTGGGGCGCGGATGCCGCCGGCCGGCAAATGGTCGGCGCCAACGACTTCCGCACCCGCTTCCAGAGCAACACCGGCGCTTTCGTCTTCCAACAGGGCAACCCAAGCTTCGGCTCCTTTGCCACCGCCAGCCAAGGCTCGGCCGCCGCCGCCATGGGTTTTTGCCGCGGCGAATTCAACCCACCCTGCCTGGAAATGACCACCCGCTACGAGAGCACCTCCGCCTATCAAAACCTGGGGCTGATGCTCCACCTGCATTCCCATGAGAGCGACGCCCCGCCCGGAGGAGTGGAGCGGCCCAGCCCCTTCGACGCCCACCCCTCCTTCCCCGCCACCTGGCCGCAGGCAACCTTGGGCGGCCCCATCGGACCGACCACCGACAACGTCATCCGGATCCGAGTCACCGAGGAGTTCTACGATCAGGAGCATCCCGTTTCCATCACGCCCATACGTATCCGGGTTACTGACAGCAACACACTCGAACGCCTTCAAACCTACAACTATTCCACGTATCCGACGGACTTCGACTACCGGACGTTTCGCTTCGATACCCTCGTCAACACACCCCTCTTGATCGACTTCGATCCCCCTGCGGGCTGGCAAATCCTTGCCGTCGAAGCGGAGCCCCACCCCGAGTGGACGCAACCCACCGGGTTCAATCCCTCCGGCGCCTACTTCCCGGGCGCGGGCGAAGGCACCCGCAATCTCGCCACCCTCAACTTCCGGGTCCGGGCCGTGCCCGCCGATCCCATCGCCGCGACCGGGTTCGACCCCGCGGAGGGCAGCCAGGCCCTCACTGTCCGCACCGATCCCCTCATAGTGGTGCCAGGCGATGATCTCATCCTGCTCGGATCGAACTTCCATGCCCGCACCCGGGTGTATTTGACCACCTGCGACGCTCCTCCCCTCCAGCACTACACGCAACCATGGGAGGGTCCGTGCTCCCAGGGCCAGTTTCACCTCCTGCCCCCACCACAGGTCCACTCCAGCCGCAGTCTCCTCCGGGTGAGGCTCGAAACCACCACCGCTCCCGAAGGCCCCCTCCGCGTCCTGCTGCTCAATGACTCCGGCGTCGGCCCGCGCTGGACGCTCCTGCCCGACTCGTTTCTCCTCCGCCGCCAGCCCTACCCGTTTGTGCACGGCTTCGAGTTCAAAAACGAGCGCGACGGCACCCAATTCGACGCCTTCTCCGCCATCTACCGCCACAACGCCTACGATTGCCACACCCCTCTCGGCCCCATCCCGCACCTCGAAGACTGCCCGGGCTGCCGCCTGCCCAATCCTCTCTACGCCCAGTTTTACGGCTTCGTCTTCACCGGCTGGGCCGAGCTCATGACGGGGAGCTGCTTCGGCATGTCCGCCGTCAGCCTGATGTTTGCCCGCGGCCAGCTCGATCCGGCCGCCTTCCAGCCCGGGGCAGAGTTTGCCTTCGGGCTCAGTGGCATCGTCACCGACGATGGCATCGAACCGCCCAAACCCCAGGAATTCAACTGGCGCTTCTGCAACTATTCCGAGCCCGTCAATCTCTGGTCCCACATCCACTTGCACCAGGCCTCCCAGATTTCCGCGGAAATTCTCGGCGAGGTGCTGGCGCAGATGACCGGCGCCGATCCGCTCAACAACCTCGATTCCATCGGGGGCAGTCCGCTCAATGTCCTGAACCAGTTTGCGCTTTCGCCCACCAAGTATGTGCTCGCGATGCAGAACGCCGGCAACCCGTTCGAGGCCCACGCCGTCGTCCCGTATCGGCTGCAGCATGACGTGGGGGTAAACGAGGACGGTCTGGCCGTCGTACCCAAACCGGGTCACAGCGTGCTTTATTTGTACGACAACAACTGGCCCGGCCGCGAACGGCACCTTGAGATCGACCGCACGGCCAACATCTACCGTTACCGCATCGGCTCGACGAAAGTCTCCGAAGGGGTCTTCGTGGAGAAATGGTTCGGGGGACGGGGCCTCTATCTTGTTTCAGCCGATCTTTTCCAGCAGGCCAAAACCATCCCCGCCTTCGAAAACCTTGGCATGGTTATCCTGGGCTCCGCCACCGCCGTCTACGAGGACGGCCACGGCGGGCGCTGGGGCTGGGACGGCGAGGGTGCGCTCCACGACACCTTCCCGGGCGCGAAATCCTTCGCACCGTTCGCGTCCCCGACCGCCGGACTCGCCCAAGAGGAGTCGGGCCGCCCGCCCACGGCGTTCTTTTTTCCGCCTGAAGACGCGCCCCCGGCCGCCATCCGCATCCACCCCCGCGGCAGTGACTATCGCTTTCACGCCGGAGGCCAAGGCACCCTCATCAATCTCTGGATCGGCAACCGCAATTCCGGCGGGATCGACGACCTCACCCTGTTGCACCACGACGGGCGCCTCGCAGGCTTTGAGTTCAGCCCGGCCGAGAACGTGGCCGCGTTCGACCCCGTCATCGGCTTCGCCCGCGGGGAGGAGCAGCCGCTCGTCTTTCAGTGGGAGGGGGTCATCGCCTACACCGGAGGCACGGTCGGTTTTGTCGCCGATCCCTCTCGCGATGCCGCCACTTTCATCAACCGCTCCGGCGAGCCCACCCTCACCCGGCTCGTGGTCCGCCACGCCGGGGCTGAGAAGGAGCTGCAGACGCGTTTCGGCCCGTTTATTGTTTTTGATGGCAGCGCCGGCACCGTCGTCGTCGAGGAGGTCGCCGAAACGCTCTTCGCCTCCCTCGAAATCGATCTCACCGGCAATGGCATCCCGGATGTCATCACCACCCTCGATCCCGAAACCGGGTCGTTCCAGGAGGAGCCGCCTCCCCTGCGCATCCGCCTCGCCGAGCCCGGGACCGTCCGCGTCTCCTGGGACCTGACCGCCGCCCCCTGGATGCTCGAAACCACCACCAGCCTCGAACCCGGCAGTATCTGGGTTGCGATCGACTCCATCCCCAACCTCACCGCCACCGAAGCCTCGATGGACTTCCCCGTCGGCGAGGCCCCGCTTTTTCTCCGCCTGCGCCGGCTCTGGTAACGACCGACCATCCTTTCCGGAGCACACCTGCGAGGCTTGAAGGGCTCGGTGCTCCCGGCACAGGCCGGCGAGGCTCCTTCGCCCGGCCCCTGAGAAAATGAAAATGTCCTGCAACCAACAGTCGCAACCGGCCACCAAACCCCTCGACGAGAGCCGGGATTTATCCTTGCCACCAGAGTGGTGATATTGGTTCATTTCGGATTGAAAGAAAGGCGTGTCGTTTTACCTCCTGCCATCAACACACCGCCGCCATCACCACCGTACGTCTGCTCCCGGCCACACCGTCCCTTCCTGCATGGAAACCCATGTCATCAAGCGCCCGGACGCAGGGAGAGCTTCGCACACGGGGCGTGAAGAGATTCTCTCCGGTTCACCGCGGCAATACCGCAGGCACGCACCCGATGCCATCCGCGCCCTCTCTGCAGAAGTGTAGCCACTTTGTCCGCACCCGCCCACATCCTCCTTATCGATGACAACGCGCCAGAGCGCGGGGCGATGGCCCGCGTCCTGCGCAAGGCGGGCCACGAGGTGGTGGAATCCGCCAACGGCGAGCAAGCCCTCCACGCCGCGCGTGCGAATCCACCCGCGCTGATCCTGCTCGATGCCGTCCTCCCCGGCCTCTCCGGCTTCGACGTCCTGCGCCGGCTCCGTACCGATCCCGCGACGGAGAACATCCCGGTGGTCTTTCTCAGCTCGCTGAAGATTTCCCCCGAAGACCACGCCGAGGGCCTCGACCTCGGCGCTGATGGCTACATCATCCGCCCGGTCGCCAACACTGAACTGCTGGCGCGCGTGCGCCTGCACCTCCGGCAAATTGAGCTCACCGCTCGCCTGCGCGCGAGTGAAGCGCGCTTCCGCGATCTCATCCGCAACCAAGCCGACGGCGTCCTCGTCATTAACGGCGGGGGCATCATCCAGTTTGCCAATCCCGCCGCCGGCGCGCTGTTCGGGAAATCCCCGGACGACCTTGCCGGCCAGCCCTTCGGTTTTCCCATTGAAAACGCGGAATGCCGAGAGATCAAAATCCACGGTCCGGGCGGCAAGGAGATTGTCGCCGAAATGCACGTGAGCAACATCGAGTGGTCCGGCAAACCCGCGCGGATCGCCACCCTCCACGATGTCACGGAGCGGATCCGCGCAGAAGCGGAACGTTCCGCCCTTCTTCACCAACTTGGCGAGCGGGTCAAGGAGCTCCGGCTCTACCACGGCGCCACCGAAATCCTGCAAAAGGATGAGGCGCCGCTCAGCCAAATCATCACTGAGGTCGTGAGGCAGATCCCTCCCGCCATGCAGGCGCCCGCATGCGCGGAGGCAATAATCGCCCTCGGCGACACCGAAGAGGCCACGCCGGGTTACCGGGATTGCGAAAACAGGCTCACCGTGGAGTTCGGCTTGCGCGGGGGGAAAACCGGCCGGATCGACGTCGCCTACGTCCGCGATCTCCCCGACGGACGCCGCCCGGTCTTTCTCGACGAAGAGCGCAGCATCCTCCGGTCGATTGGCGAACGGCTCCGCACCGTTTTCGACCGCCGTTGGATCGAGGCCGAGCGTTCCAGCGGCGAAGCCTTGCTGCGAATCGCGGGCCGGGTCGCGCGCATCGGCGGCTGGACCATCGAACTACCGCAAAGAAAACTCACGCAGTCGGAAGAAGTCCGCGCCATTCATGAGATTCCCGCCGGGAAGCTGCTCACGGTGGAGGAAGCCATCAACTTTTACCCGCAGGAATACCGCGCCGAGATCGCCGGGCTGGTTGAACGCTGCATTAACGAGGGCCTTCCTTTCCAAGTCGAAATGGAGCTGGTCACCGCCAAGGGGCGGCGCATCCCGGTCCTGGCCATCGGGGAGGCCGTGCGCAACGACGCCGGTGAGATCATCCGCGTGCAGGGAGCCTTCCAGGATCTTTCCGAAGTCAAGGCGGCCGAGGCCTCGGCGGAGGCAAGCGAGCGCCGCTTCCGGCAACTCGCCGAGTCCATGCCCATGATCGTTTGGACGGCGGATCCCGACGGAAACATCGGCTATTCCAACCAGCGGCTTTTTGAGATCACCGGGGCCAATCCGAGCGAGAATCCGAATACGCGCTGGCAGCGCTTCGTGCACCCCGATGACCTCGATCGCGCCCTTGGGGAATGGACGCGATGTGTGCGCGAGGAGACGCCGTTCGACATCGTCTACCGGCTGCATCACGAGCGGGACAACGAATACCACTGGTTTCGCGTCCAGGCACAACCGGTGCGCGATCCGGACGGAGCCGTCAGCCACTGGTTCGGCACCGGCATCGACATCCACGAAACCAAATGCCTGGAGGAAAAATCCACGCAACTGGCCGAACGCCTCACCCGCACCTTCGAGAGCATTACCGATGGGTTCTTCACCCTCGACCGAGAGTGGCGCTTCACCTACGTCAACCCCAAGCTGAAAGACTTTCTCGGTAAAGACTGCGAGCAACTCGTTGGAAAAACCCTCTGGGATGAATGCCCCGCGGTCAGTGGAACACCTTTTGACCAAGCCTACCGCAAGGCTATGGCCGGGAAAAAGACCGTTCATCTCGAGGCGTTCTGCGCCCCGATAGAACGGTGGCTCCACCTACGCGCCTATCCCTCCACCGACGGTCTCTCCGTATTCCTCCAAGATATCACGCAACGCAAGAGCGATGAAGAGCAGATGCGCCTACTCGCCACGGCCATTGGCTCGCTCAACGATATCGTCATGATCACGAAAGCGGCGCCGCTCGACGAGCCCGGGCCGGAGATCGTTTTCGTCAACGAGGCTTTCGAACGCCTGACCGGTTACGCCGCCGCCGAAGCCTTCGGGCAGACTCCTCGCATGCTGCAGGGCCCGGAGTCAGACTCCGGGGCCAAACGCCGCATGCGCGAGGCCCTCGCTGCCGGGCGACCCGTGCGCGAAGAGATCATCAACTACGCCAAAGATGGCCAGAAGTATCTTCTCGAGATCAATTTGCACCCCGTCCGGGACCAAGAAGGGACGATCACACACTTCATCGCCGTCGAGCGCGACATCACCGAGGAGCGGGCGGTGGAGGAAACCCTGCGCGAGAGCGAGGAACGCTTCCGCACCCTCCTGAAGGATATCCCCACCGTGGCCATTCAAGGTTACCGCCTCGACGGCGGCGTCCACTACTGGAACAAGGCCTCGGAAACGCTCTATGGGTATACGGAGCAGGAAGCGCTGCGCAGCAACCTCCTTGATCTCATCATTCCGCCGGAGATGCACCAAGCGGTGCGGGCCGAACTCAAAGCTGTCGCCGAGGGCCTCGACAACATTCCGACCGACGAACTCTCGCTCCTGCGCAAAGACGGGTCCCGCGTGGACGTCCTCTCCAGCCATGCCGTCCTCCGCCGGCCCGGGCGACCCGTCGAACTCTTCTGCATCGACATCGACCTCACGGAGCGCAAGAAACTTGAGGCCCAGTTTCTCCGCGCACAGCGCATGGAAAGCATCGGGACCCTCGCAGGCGGCATCGCGCACGACCTCAACAACATGCTCGCCCCCATCATCATGGGCGCGAGCCTCATGCGGCAGCTCGAAGAGGGAAAAAAGCTGCACCCGATCATCGACAGCATCCAGAGCAGCGCCGAGCGCGGACGCGACCTCGTCAAGCAGGTCCTCGCCTTCGCCCGTGGAGCAGACGGTGCGCGCATCACGCTGAATGTGGCTCACCTCGTGGACGAAATCGAGTCCATCGTCAAAAGCACCTTCCCGAAAAACATCTCCTTCGAGCGGGAGATCCCCCATGATCTCTGGAAAATCCCGGGCGACCCCACCCAACTCAACCAAGTGCTCCTCAACCTCTGCGTCAACGCCCGCGACGCCATGCCGGAGGGGGGACGGCTCCACATCGCCGCTGAAAACCTCACCGTCGACCAACAGCACGCCTCCATGTTTACGGATGTCCGCCCCGGCCGCTACATCGTCATCGAAGTCAGCGACGAGGGCTGCGGCATGGATGGGGCCACCAAGGAGCGCATTTTCGAGCCCTTTTTCACGACCAAGGATTTTGGCGAAGGCACCGGCCTCGGGCTGTCCACCGTCATGGGCATCGTGCGCGGGCACGGCGGGTTCATCAATGTCTACAGCGAACCCGGCGCCGGCAGCCGCTTCAGCCTCTACTTGCCGGCCGAGGAATCCACCGCCCCCTCCACAAGGGATAAAGCCGGCGAACCCGACGCCGTCCTGCCGCGCGGCAACGGCGAGTGCATCCTCGTCGTCGATGACGAAGCCCCCATCCGCAGCATGTCGAAACTCACCCTCGAAGCCTGTGGCTACCAGGTCCTCACCGCCGAGGACGGCACCGAGGCCACCGGCATCCTCGCCTCCCGCCGCGACGAAATCGACCTCCTCCTCACCGACATCATGATGCCGGTGATGGACGGCGTTGCCCTCATCCGCGCCGTCAAACGCATCGACCCGGACCTTCCTGTCATCGCCGCCAGCGGGCTCAAAGCCAACGCCGGCAAAGCCCGCGCGGCGGAGTCCGGCGTCGCCCACTTCCTCCCCAAGCCGTTCACCGCCGAAACCCTGCTGCACACAGTGCATGAAGCGCTGCACGCGGGCGACGGGTGATTTCCGCCGCCAGAGGATGTTGCGAGCTGGGTTTTGTATTGAAAAACCCAACACGCAACGCTGCGGCGGCGGCGCAGAGCCGCTCGCCGCGCATTGTGGAGCGCCATCCGCCGGTGTCAGAGTGGACGCAGGCGGAGGCGGATGAAGGTGCGGTCGGTGTCTCCCACGGGCAGCTCCGTCACCAGCCGTAGTCGCTCCATTCCAGCGGGGAGCGAGGGATCGGCCACGACTTCGGTCGTGAAGGCCACTTCCTGGAACACGCCCAAGGTAGTGGAGGCTTCCATGGTGAAGGCGACCTCGGCATCTGCCGCCCGCACCAGCTCGAGCGCGAGCACCTCGCGAAGCTCCCCATCAACGGTGGCATCGACCGTGGTGAGGGTTGGCAGGGCATGCGCGGAGGGCACCAGCGGGAGCAACCCGAGGAAATGTTTCATGAGGTTGTTCACCCCATCGTGCGCGGGTTCGTCAAAAAACCCCTGCTGATCAGGTGGCGGCTGTTGGTCGGGCGGCAGCGCGGCCATCCATTGCCGGAAGGAGGCTCCGGGCGGCGCGAGGACGATTTCCAGGCTGGCGGCCGGAAAGCCTCCCCGCACCAACCGGCCACTGCCGGCTGTTGCGCCGGCATGAAGCGGCCCCACCACGCTGCGCAGGACCAGACCACCCTCCGCGGAAGTGCCCGCCCCGGCCACGAAGGCCGGGTTGGCAGGCTGTTCGGCAAGAGCCACAGCCACCGCCGCGGCCAACCCGAGGACGCCGGCAAAGCAGTGTTTGCGCAACGTGGTCATGGCCGGGATCCTTCGCTGGCGAGCATCGCGGTGGCCTGTTCGCCGGCGATCAAACGCTCAAGGCGGGCCAGACGGTCCTCCAGTTGGCGATGGTCTGTTTCCAGAGCCCTCAGGTCGGCTAGCTGCCGGCGCAGGTGACTGACTTCAGCCTCGCGATCGCGCAGGCGCTGCTCGAGCGCCGCGGTCTCGGCACTAACGCCGGACCGATCCCCAGGCGTGAGCCGGGCCGGAACCACCGCGGGGACCGATTTACTCTCCCCGCCGCGCCGCTGGCGGACCGGGACCGCGGCGCCGGTCCGCGGCGCCTCCACCACCAGGGGATGCGCCCGCGCATAATCATCGTGGCGCACTGCCGTCACCTGCCAGGAAACGGTCATGCCCGGCTCGCCACCGGCAATGCGGAAGCGGTTGTCGCGGATCTCCTCCGCAATATAAAGAGGCGCCGCCGCGCCGATTCCCGTGAGCTGGTATCGGAAATCGGTGTTGAGCGCCTCGAACCACCCGGGGAGCTCGACCCAGACGGTGCCATCGGCCGCGACCACAGCGTTGCCGGTGTAGAGGGTCAGCATCTCGGCGCTCTCCACGCTCGCATGCCTCAGGTAGTGAGTTTCCGGATACAGAGGATGGTCGATCTGAAAGTGCTTCATTTCAGCGAAGAGACCGCCTTGGACGAAGACATCGCTGTGGAAGTAGGCCGGGGCCTCGACCATCAGGCCGAAGGAGGTGTCGAAGCCTGTAATCGTATCCAGAAATCCAGGATCGATGTCCTCACGAGTCAACAAGACCGGACCGACAGAGTGAATCGAGAGGCCCAAAACCTCGATGGGGATGTTGTAGTAAGGATCGGATCCAGGACCGAAAAAGTCTGGCGGGGCGTTCGCCCCCGCCACGCCGAGCGACCAGCGCTGCAAGGTGTCATCGGGTGATCCGCCCGGATCGACGGGCTGTCTCGGTCCAATGGTGGTTTCACCCCGAACGGTGATCCCATCGGCAAACGTCTCCCTCCCGGCATGAAAGGACGTGCCGTCCGGGTTGACCTGGAAAACCACATTGCCATCGGCATCGATGATCTGGAGCACCTTGTCCACCAGGGTGCCATCGAATTCCGGACCTGGCGGACCCTGCGGACCTTCGGGGCCCTGCGGACCTTCCGGTCCCTCGGGACCTTCCGGACCTTCGGGTCCCTCGGGACCTTCCGGACCTTCGGGGCCTTCCGGACCCTCGGGGCCTTCCGAACCCTGTGGCCCTTCAGAGCCCATCGGTCCTTCAGGGCCCATCGGCCCTTCGGGACCCTGTGGCCCTTCCGGACCCTGTGGCCCTTCCGGACCATACGGACCCTCGGGGCCCTGTGGACCGGGGTCACCCTGCGGCCCCTGGGGACCCGGATCACCCTGAAAACCCCGCGGTCCCTGCGGCCCCGCCGGTCCCATCGGTCCCATCGGTCCCATTGGTCCCATCGGTCCCACATTACCCTGCGGACCTTGCGGACCCGGGTCGCCTTGAGGCCCCGGGTCACCCTGCGGTCCCTGAGGGCCTTGCGGCCCCTGGAAGGCCGCTGCATCCACATGATACACAATCCCGTCATCATCCTCCTGCACGAGCACGTGGACCGGATTCGCGGTCAGCTCGGTCACGATGCGCAGCTTGCCGGCAACATGCACGCGGGCATCCGGATCCGGGGCCAGGGTGCCAAAACCGGACCGCCCGCTGTAGGGGATCCAGTTGTCCGCGCCCCGCAACTGTGCGGAAGTCAGGCTGTAGGGCACGCTCGTCAACCGGATCCGGGGTTGCATTTCCGGATCCCCGTCGACAGCGATTCCCAAGTAGGCCGGGAGGGCAAACGGAAGCAGGGGAACCGTCTCCCCCAGCTCCACCATAAAAGCCCCGCCCTGGACCGACACATCCTGGTGCGATTCCTGCCAGAAACTGACGCCGCCGACGGCAGCGGGGTAGAGGTTGAACTCGAAATCATAGTCCCCGTCCGGGACGGGAACACCGGCGACATCCAGTAAGTCACCCTGGTAGGCGACCACAAGCGGCACCTGGGCGGTTAAGGGGGTCAGCGCCAGACACAGGGCAGCACCGTATGCCGACGCCAGTCGGAATAACTTCATGACAATCAGTCCTTGGTTGTTGGGGTTGCAGTAACCAAAGCGGTGAAGGAGTGGCGGTTTGGAGGGGGTAAAAGACGGGTGTAGATTAATGGGGGGGGGTATTTTGCCGCGGAACGCCCGGGGGGCGGCGTAGGTTTTAGG
>REEB01000264.1 GCA_007695295.1 Puniceicoccaceae bacterium | reverse complement strand
CGGTCAGGGGTGAGGACGGATGTTTTTGACCACAGATTTCACAGATGGGCACAGATGGGAAGAATCTTGTCGGGTCTTCTGTGGTATCTGTTCAATCTGTGGTTCAATTTCAGGCGGTCATGTTTTGATTCAGTTCTTCGATGAGAGGTTCGAATCCGTATCCTGGAAAGAGATACAATGTTCAGAGGCCGCCGTCGTCGCGAAGGGTGTGGCAGAAGGACCAAACTTTGGAGATGATGCTGTCGGTGGTCAGGGGGCGGGATGCGCGGGTTTCGGACGGGTCACTTCCAGGACCGGCGCGGCTACGAAGATGCGGTTGCGTTTCTGCTGCGTCGTCTCCTTCACCAGGCCGTGTTTTTGCCAGAATTCGACGGCCTTGGCCACGTTCTGGAAGCTCTCGTCGTGGCGTTGGGCGTGTTGCGCGATTGAGAGCATAGGAGCGGCAAACAGCGCGTCGAGCACCCCGGCACAGGCACTCGGCAACCGCTTCGCTTGGGCCATGATTTTCCGGTAATGATTGTAGAGATCGACCAGCCGTGCGGTATTCTCCAGCGCCTCCTTGGCGGTTTCGCGCACGCCGGTCAGGAAGTAAACCACCCAATCCTTCCACGCCCCTTGCGTGCTCACCGCGAGCAGGAGACGGTAATAGTCATCACGGTAACGCTCAAAAAAAGAGGACAGGTACAGCAGGGGCTCGGACAGGATACTCCGCTCGCACAGGAACAGGGTGATGAGCAGGCGGCCGATGCGGCCGTTGCCGTCGAGGAACGGATGGATCGCCTCGAACTGATAATGCAGGAGGGCGATCTTCACCAGCGGCGGCTCAGCGCTCTCGGCGTGGAAATAATTCTCCCAAGCTCCCAGCGCCTCATCCAGCAGGTGGGGCGGAGGTGGCACGAACGTGGCGGTGGACAGGGTGGAGCCCGGCCGGCCAATCCAGTTCTGGCTGCGGCGGAACTCGCCGGGAGTCTTGGTGGAATCGCCGCCCCGCACGGTCTGGAGGAGGAGGGCGTGGAGCTCCTTGATCAGGCGCGAGCTGACGGGTAGTACGCCGAGTCGCTTCAAACCCGTCTCCAGGGCGATGATGTGGTTGGCCACTTCCCGGACAGAGGGTTTATCCGGCGCGCTGGCCGGGCGGAGATCAAACAGCAGCAGCTCCTCGACCTCGGCGTAGGTGTCCTCGATAAGCGAACTGAGCACGGCCTCGCGCCGGAGGTAAGGGCGGATCAGCAGGTGGGGATTCGGCAGCAATCGCCCGGCTCCGCTCAACTCCGCCACCGAGCGATCCGCCTCGGAAAGCAGACCGGCCAGCTCCCAGTCGATCGGCAGCGCCGGCGGGAGCGGCGGCGGCACAAACGCGAAATACCCCTCCGGCTGCCGCTGGCAGTGCGGCCGCTGTTGCTCATGAAAGGATTCCGGGGTCATGGCGGCGGTAACTTCGGTTCAGCGAATAACGGAACGCCATATTCCATCGAACGCAAGTTCGCTTAAATAAGAATCCCCTTACTCGCTGAAAGCGGACTGCGGCGGAACAGGCCAAATGCCGTCGATCTCCCGCTCGATCACCTCAACCACGGCGCTGGCCGGCGGGCGCACGGGCCCCGATTGCATGGGTCTTTCGCTGTAGTCCACGCCGTCATCGCGAGGGTGTGGCAGAAGGACCAGACCTTGGAGATGATGCTGTCGGTGGTCATGGGGGGTTCAGATTAAGTCATCCAAGAGCCTTTGGGAGAAACTGGGCACGGACTTGCCGAGGCGGATGAGGACGTCCTGCACTTCAAGCTTACGCTTGCCAGCGATGGTGCCGAGGCACGCGATGACCTGCTTGGGCTCCATCTCGTAGAGGATGAGCAGATAATCCTGCGGATGGCTCACGGCGATGCCCCACGGGATAAGCGAATTGGTCGGGAAGTGCTTCACGTTGAACGTAACAATCAGCGGGCAGTTTCCCCTGATGGCGGCGGCGAGCACGTGCCGGTCTTTTTCGTGATTCGTGAGCACCGGGAGCAGGTTTTCGTAGCCGGCGACGGCGGCGTCGGGAAACGCCGTTCGGATCTCAGTCTGGAAAGCCTCGGCCAGGGCTTCGGGCCACTTGAGTTTTTCGAGGTGCGTGCGCCGCACCTCGGCAAGCACCTCGGCAAGCACCTCGGCTGACCAATGCGGCACGACCAGGCGCGGACGCTCGGACAATCTTAAGAGCAGGTCGCACACGCCGCAGTTGGCGAGCACGCAGGCATCGAGAAAGATCCGGTAGTCCGCCCTCACTTTTCGCCGGCGTAGTCGGAGTCGTAGTGACCGGCGGCCTCGGCGGCGGCGGCGAGCTTGTCGAGCGCCTCGCGGCGTGAGGCGTCACGCATGCGCTCGTAAGCGAGCAGATCCTTGAACGTCACCCGGCGGTGAGTGCCGACCTTGTGGTGGGGGATTTCCTTCGCATCGAGCAAACCGACGAGGTGCTGGCGCGAGACGCCGAGGTAGTTGGCGGCGGCCTGGGTGGTGAAGGCCTCGTCTTCCGGTACGAGCAGGATGGCTTTGCGTTCGGACATTAGGCGGACAATGCGGGCGAAGTGCGCGAAGAGGGACTCCGGCAAGTGCGTCCGGTTGCCCTCTGCGTCGATCAAGGAGACCTGGTCGGGTTTGGCAAAAACCTTGGCCAACTCGGCCAGTTGCTCGTCAGGGATCAGGGATGGGTCCAGACGGTTGTTGCGGGTGGTGAGCATAGTGGGGCAACTATCGTCAGAGGTGGGATGAACTCAAGCATTTAAACGCTATATTCGCTATATTCGCCACATCTTTCTGAGTGTTCGCAAGGGGCATGGGGGGGGGCATTGATTCGCTTTCATGCTGTTGTTCAAGGGTTTGTGCATGCCAATCGAAGGATCTGGTGGCTCATCCCAAAGCCGAACGCAGAGAGCGGACGCCGGTTCGTCGCGGGGTCTTGGCGGATGAGGCGGCCGGTTAAGGCGCGTTTGAGGATGGACTGACGCAAGGCCGCGTCGATCTCCCACTCGTTCCGCTCGATCTCCTCAATCGCGGCGCTGGCCGGCGGGCGCACAAGCCCCGGTTGCTCGGACCCAAGCAGCCCGGACTGCACGCACAGGCGGCCTGCCCTGGCCGCTACAGGTCCGCCAGTTCCTGCTGCAGGAGCGCCTTGGCGCCGGTCTCCACCACTTGGCCGTGGGCGGGGATGAGGCGGTCGAAGTCGTACTCCGCGAGGAGTTGTTCCAGCGATTGCACAAAGGCGGGGCGGTCTTTGATGAGGCTCTTGAAGAGGCGGGTCATCCCGGGACGGCCGTAGCAGCGATTCAAATACTTAAAGGCAAGCATGGTCCAGAACGGCTGGGGCGGCTGGAGGTTGAAGATCAAGTCGCAGACGACGGCGGTGCCGGTGGCGGGATGGATGATGACATGCTCGCGGGCGGCGGGAATGCCGGCGACGGCATGAACCCGGACGGCCCCACCGGTGAGCTCCTCCAGTTCGGCAAGCGGGCGGGCTCCCCGCAGCCAAGCCTCCCCACCCCGGCCTTCCGGCGCATGGGAGGGCAGATCGGGAAAGGCGGCGCGGCCGGCCGCCGCAAAAGTGTCGTGCAGCAAGGTGCCCTCGACGAGGGCCAGGGGGCGGCCCAGCGCCCGCACCGCCGCCACTGCCTCCTCGGTGAAAGGCGCGGTGGAGTGGATGATGAGGCCGCCGTCACCGGACCCGAGCAGCGTCACGCGCCGGCCGAGGTGCAGACCGGCCAGCCGCAGGGGGAAGTCGAGCGTCCAGAGTCCCGGAGCGATTTCAATCGGTGAAGGATCCACGGGAGGCCTTCTCAAACCGGTGGAACTCAGGGCGCTTCCGCCAAGGCCTTCATCTCGGAACTGATGCGCAGGTGGTAGGGACTGGGAATAGGACCGTCGAGCAGGGGGTCGTTGGTTTCCTTCATCCAGCGGGCCAGCTTGGCCCGGAGGCGGCGCCGGATCTCGTCGTGGGCCGGGTCGGCGGCGAGGTTGTTGGCTTCATGGGGATCGGCCTCGAGATCGTAGAGCTCCTCGCGGGAGGATTTTCTGAAGGGAAACTTAAACCAATTGTAGTGCGGGGCGGTGGCGATGCGCACGTCGTAGAGCGTCTGCGCATCGAAGTTGAGAATGTATTTCCAGCGGTCCTCGCGCAGGCCGCGCATCGGATCGTAATTGTCGTGGTAGGTTTTTTCCAGATACACGGCATCGCGGACGGGCCGTGAATCGGAGCCGTCGAGGATGCCGAGGAGGCTCTGGCCGGCGGTGCCCTCCGGAACCGGCAGGCCACAGGCTTCGAGAATGGTGGGGTAAAGATCGACATGGCTGACGAGGGCGTCGCTGCGGGCATCGCGCAGCCATCCGCCGGCATCGTAGCGAAGAAAGCAATACGTCTCCACGCCGGGATCGAAGAGCGTGCCCTTGGCGCGGGGAAAGTCGATGCCGTGGTCGGTGGTGATGACGAAGAGGGTGTCGCGGGCGAGGCCGCGGCGTTCCAACACATCGAGAATGGCGCCGAAACCACGGTCGAGTTCGTTGACCGCTCCCTGCATTTCGGCCATGGCACGGTCGATCTCGGGAGCGTCGATCAGGTAAGGAGCTTTCCAGATCCCGCGCTCGTCGTAAGGCTCGGCGGTCTTGGACCACTGGTGGTGCACTTCATGGCAACCGATCTGGAGGTAGAACGGCTTCTCGGCACCGGCATCGGGATTACGTTCGAACCAGGCGTCGATGTCCTCGGCAGAACCGGCGATCCCGTGGCCACCGCCGTTGTTGCCCGTGCCGCAGCCGTGGACCCCTTCCTCGAAACCGACGGAGAGGAAGTCCTGCGTCTCGTGTTCGAAACCGCAGAGGAGGGTGCGGTAGCCGGCGTTACGGAGTTGTTGCGCGAGGTGGCGATCCTTGGCGCGCAGATCCCAGTTGCCGAGGGTGTCGCCGGGCAGGCCCATCATCCCGTTTTGGTGAGGGTAGAGGCCGGTGAGGAGGGCGCCTCGCGCGGGGGCGCAGAGGGGAGTGGTGCAGAAGCAGCGGTCGAAGGAAACACTTTCCCGGGCGAGACGCTCGAAGTGGGGTGTATCCACAGTCTCATGACCGCAGGGGGAGAGGAAGCGCCCGGCGTCGTGGGAGATCATAACCACCACATTGGGGCGGGATGGTTTCTCAGGGGTGGAGTGGGGATCGGCCATGGCCTGGAGTTGGCAAGGAAAGGGTGGTCGGGTCGAGGCCAATCGGGTCGCAGCCGTGCCGGAGACGGCCTTCAGGGGGAATCCTGGACGGTCCGGCGGAGGGCGCGCGCCTCCTCCAAGAGGGCGCGGGCGGCCTCGGCAAGACCATCCTCGGCCGGAGCGGTGGCGGGAGCGGCGGAGAGTCTGGCCGGCTTTTCATCGGTATCGCCGAGGCCGGCGGTCCGGTAGCGGCGGAGGCGGGCGAGGATGAGGTCGCGGATCTCGGTGGCATTGTCCACGCCGTGAAACCGGCTCTGGTGGAGGGCTTTGGACTCGGCTTCGGCATTCTCCCCGCCATCCCCGCCGCCGGCGGAGCGCACCCGCAGATCGGCCAGGCCGAAGAGGCGTTGGAGTGGGTCTTGGCGGATCTCGACCTGCTGGAGGTTGGCAAAGCTCATGGTGGTTTCATGCACGGTAAGAATACCGTGGCGGATGCGCAGGCTGCGGTCCGTGACCAGGTACCACCGGTAGGCGTAGTCCAGCCGCAACATAACCAGCGTGAAGGGCAACTGGAGGAGAAAGCCGGTGATGGCGAAAACCTCGCCGATCCGGAGCCAGGTGAGGAGACCGGGTGGCACACCCCGGGCAATACTGAAAAAGAACCATGGGGCCACGTGTGGGGTGAGCCGGGCCAGACCCGTCCGCTCCGGCAGCTCGACGGGAGGATCGGCTTCGGTTGGGCCGGGGGCCGATTCCGCCTCGGGATCTCCGGGGGAGGGTCCTTCGGCAGCGGCATTAGTACTGGTGGCGGCACGGGCGGCGGCGCGGGCCTCCGCCGCCGCCTGCTGCCACTCGGCCTCCTGGATGAAAGCCACGGAGATGAGGATGCCGATGGCGGCGAAGAATTGTTTGCCGCTCCAGTTGAGCAGGAGCAGATGCCAATAGCGCCGGGCGGCTCGGAAACCCCGCAGCGAGCCGGGCGCCCCGGCGGGGGGCGAAGGCTCCGGTGGGACCCGCAGCAGGCGCAGGATGGCGCGTTTGATACGGTCTTTCACTGCTGGTGACCGCGGGCCTGGAGGGTCCGACGGATTTCGCGCAGCTCGGCCGCCACCTCTCGCAGAGCGCCGGCCAGGTTGGTTTCATCTGCCAGCGAGTGCGCGGGACGAGGTTCCCGGGCCAGCTCCGGTTCATCCCGCACGCCGCGCATTTCCTGATAGAGAAAGTCGCGGATGGCCTCGAAGTTCTTGTGACCCTCCAGGGTCATCTCCGCCCCGGCGCTGCCGCTGGCGGTCTGGATGAGAATGCGCCCGAGTCCGAACCAGCGTTCAACAACATTGGAGCGCAAATGGATATCCTGAATACGGGTGAACTGGATGATGATCTCGCGCCGGAAGAGGATGCCCCAGCTCATGGAAATGCCGTCCTCACTGACCCGGTAGCGCATGGTATGGTAGCGGAAATACATCACCGTGGCGACGATCGGGAAAAAAGGTCCCGTCACCAGCGAACCGAGCAGGTAGTAAAGGAGCAGTGCCCGGTCGGGCCGTTCGGCGATAACCGCAACCACGGCCTGGGAATTCTCCGATGTCATGGCAATCTGATCTCCATCAAACCCAAACGAGCGTCAACGGCCGAATGGATTTCAGCCACCCGATGGGGCTGGCGATCTCTTCTTTGAAAGCTGCACAGCACATGACCCAATCAGTAAAACAGACCACTCCTGCAGGACCGACCCTAGCGCCACTCCCCATCATCGGCTTGGTCTTACTGGTTCTGGGCACGGGCTGCCAGACCATCGACTTTGCGGCACTGCCCCCTCCGGGCCCGGCGCAGGCCGAAGCGTCCCATGTACGCGAGGCCGCGCACGCCCTGCGCCAGGCCAACCAAGCCGTTGAACCCCGGGAGGCCGGCGCCCTCGCCCTGCTCGCCGCCGAGCTCATCTGGGATCTGGACTGGAGCGAAAGCAGTAGCGTCCTCCACCATGCCGATCAGCGAGCCGAATCCACCTACAATCGAGCCCTGCTCCGCATCCTGGAGTTGGTTCGGGAGGGGGGATTGGACGATGCCACGGAAGGGTCGATTGAGTTGGCTGGTCCACGGGGCAGTTACCGTTTCGCGGTCGATCCGGGCACCCCGGCGATCGTGGAACGCTATCCCGAGTTTCGGATCGCGGGGGATTTCCGCAGCCATGCCGGCTTTGACCGCCGGGTCGCAAGGCCGGGAATCGGTCTCCCCTTGGTCGCGATCGACCGGCAGCCGGAGGCACGGGGCGGTCGTGATGACATTTATCGCCGGAGAGCAGGCTTCACCAGCCCGCGCACGGCAATTCTCACCTTCGGCCCTCCGCCCTCAGCGGGCGAACCGAGAGAAGTCGCTCTCGCGGTGGTGGATCCGCGACGAATTCAGGAGATCACCATGGGGGATCGGATCCTGCCGGTGGCGGCCGATTTGACGGCCCCGCTCATCGCGGCCTATCCGGAGTTCGGAGGGTTTTGGCGCGCGGTGTGGGCAGCGTTGCGCCCAGACCGTTGGCTGGCCCAGAGTGACATTTAC
>REEB01000263.1 GCA_007695295.1 Puniceicoccaceae bacterium | reverse complement strand
CCCGGCAATCGGCCCCGCCCCGCCGCCGCCACCGGCACTCACGATCCCGAGCTGGTTCGGGAAATATATGCCTACAGTGTCGTCGGCATTCGCGAAGAGGGCGACCGCAGCCGGGTCTTCATGAACGATCGCATCTACCGACTCGGCGATGTCGTCGATCACGCCCGTGGTCTCGTCATCACCGGCATCAGCCAGGACGGCCTCACCTTCCGCACCCCCGACGGCCGGGTCTACGAACGCCGCTTCTGAGCCGGCTGCGATTTCCGGTGAGGCGCTGACCGGCGCTCCCCCCGGGCCCGGCAATCGGCCCCGCCCCTTGGCTTCGCTTTCCACTTGCCCGGGGACGGCGCCCCACTCAGCGTGAGCCCCGAGCGCGCTTCGCCGCGCTCCCGTTTCTCCAGCCCGTGCGTATCCGAAAATCCATCACCCGCGAAGCCGCCGAGCAGGCCCTCGCCGCTCTCACCACCACCATCGCCGGCGCCCACCCCGGACCGGAGCCGCTCCTCCTTCTCGGCATCGCCAACGGCGGCCTCCCCGTGGCCGCGCGCCTCGCGGATGCCCTCGCCCCCCTCCGGTCGGGCCCGGTCCTCCGCGGCGCCATCGATTGCTCCTTTCACCGCGACGACATCGGCCGCAGCCCCATCCCCAAGGAGGTCGCCTCCACCTCCATCCCCGCCGATGTCGAGGGCGCCACCGTCCTCCTCGTCGATGATGTCCTCTGCTCCGGCCGCACCGTCCGCGCCGCCCTCGAAGAGGTCTTCGCCCTCGGCCGCCCCGCACGCGTCGACCTCGCCGTCCTCGTCGACCGCGGCAACCGCCGCCTCCCCATCGAGGCCAACTTCCGCGGCTTCCACGAGCCCACCGCCCCGGAGGAGTCCGTCAAGGTCGACCTCGGGGTCGACCCCGCCATCGTCATCCGCAGCACTGTATCCACTTCCGCATGACTTGGACCCGACGTCACCTCACCGGCATCGAACCCCTCTCCGTCGAGGAGATCGAGCAGATCTTCGCCACCACCGCCGCCTTCAAGGCCACCCTCGGGCGCAACGTCAAAAAACTCCCCTCCCTCCGCGGCAAGACGGTTGTCAACCTGTTCCTCGAGCCCAGCACCCGCACCCGCCTCGCCTTCGAAATGGCCGCCAAGCGCCTCGGAGCCGATGTCATCACCCTCGATTGCGAGGCCAGCAGCACCACCAAGGGGGAAACCCTCCGCGACACCGCCCGCAATATCGAGGCCCTCAATGCCGACATGATCGTGCTCCGCCACTCCGCCGCCGGCTCCGCCGGCTACCTCGCCCGCTTCCTCGGCATCCCCGTCGTCAATGCCGGCGACGGCGCCCACGAACACCCCACCCAGGCCCTCCTCGACTGCTTCACCCTGCGCGAGCGCTTCGGCTCCCTCGCCGGCCGCCGCGTCGTCATCCTCGGCGACATTCTCTTCAGCCGTGTCGCCCGCTCCAATATCTGGGCCCTCACCAAACTGCGCGCACGCGTCACCCTCGTCGGCCCTTCCACCCTCGTACCGGAGGAGTTCAAGGCCCTCGGGGTCGAAGTTTCCCACGACCTCCGCTCCGCCCTCGCCGACGCCGAAGCGGTCATGCTCCTGCGGATACAACACGAGCGCCAAAACTCAAGCCACTTCCCCTCCCTCGGCGAGTACACGTCCATGTTCGGGCTCAATAAAACCCGCGCCTCCTGGCTCGCGCCCGACGCCGTCATCATGCACCCCGGCCCCATCAACCGCGGTGTCGAGATCGACTCCGAGCTGGCCGACTCCAGCCGCTCCGTCATCCTCGAGCAGGTCACCAACGGCATCGCCGTGCGCATGGCCGCCCTTTACCTCTGCTCCGGAGGCTCGCCCGACCACCTCCCCGCCGCTTCCTGATTTCCGCCATGCCCGCCCCCGACCCCTCACCGCTCTGGATCGCCGGCGGTCGCGTCATCGACCCCGCTTCCGGGCGCGATGAAATCGCCGACCTCTTCTCCCTCGACGGCCGCCTCGTCGCCAGCCTCCCGGAAACGGAGCGCCCCCGCGCCCGCCGCATCGACGCCGCCGGCCTCGTCGTCTGCCCAGGCCTCGTCGACATCCATGTCCACTTCCGCGAGCCCGGCCAGACTCACAAGGAAACCATCCAATCCGGCTCCCGCGCCGCTGCCGCCGGCGGTTTCACCACCGTCGTCTGCATGCCCAACACCGCCCCGCCCGCTGACAACGCCGGCATCATCCAGTACATCAAGGATGTCATCGACCGCGAGGCCGTCGTCCACGTCTACCCCTCCGGCTGCATCACCGTCGGCATGAAGGGCGAAAAACTCGCCCCCTCCGGCTCCCTCAAACGCGCCGGGGTCGTCGCCATCACCGACGACGGCGCCTGCGTCCAGCAAAACGAACTCATGCGCCGCGCCGTCGAGTACGCCGCCATGTTCGGCCTCCCGGTCATGGACCACTGCCAGGATGAAAGCCTCACCCACGGCTCCGTCATGCACGAGGGTCTCGTCTCCCTCCGCCTCGGGCTCAAGGGCTGGCCCTCCGCCGCCGAGGACATCGTCGTCTCCCGCAATGTCATCCTCTCCACCCACACCGGCGCCCATATCCACCTCCAGCACATCAGCTCCGCCACCGCCGTCGACATCATCCGCCGCGCCAAGCAGCGCGGCGTCCGCATCACCGCCGAGGCCTCCCCCCACCACCTCGCCCTCACCGACGATGCCCTCCTCGACTACGACACCAACTTCAAGATGAACCCGCCGTTGCGCTCCGAGGCCGACCGCCAGGCCCTCGTCGAGGGCATCCTCGACGGCACCCTCGACTGCATCGCCACCGACCACGCCCCCCACACCGACTACGAGAAGGACGTCGAATTCGACTACGCCCCCTTCGGCATCGTCGGCCTCGAGACCGCCCTGCCCGTCGTCCTCGACGTCTTCCATCACAGCGGCAAACTCAACCTCCCCGCCACCCTCGACCTGCTCACCCGCAAGCCCGCCGACATCCTGGGTCTCCCCGCCGGCCGCCTGGCCGAAGGCGCCCCCGCCGACATCACCCTCTTCGACCCTGAGGAAACCTGGACCCCCACTCCAACCGGCCTGCACAGCAAATCCGCCAACTCCCCCTGGCTCGGCGCCACCTTGCGGGGCCGCGTCCGCAAAACCTTCGTCGCCGGCCGCCTCGTCCACAGTCCCGACGATCCCACCCCGGCGGGCTAATCCGCCTGCCGGCTCAGCCGTACTTTTCCCCCCGCACCACCTCGACCGGGTGGGCGTAGGCGATGACGGCAAAATGCTCGAAGTAGTCCTGAACCAGGTGGTCGAAGACCGCTTCCGCCACCGCCGGCCGGACCACCGTTTCGATTTTCTGGTTTTTGCCCTCCCACTCGCTCGCGCGGACCCCCCGCGAACCCCGGCCCTCCGCCTCCGTCCGGGTATAGCCCGAGGCGCCCAGGCGCAGGAGGTCTTCGATAATCCGTTCCGCCACCACCGCTTCCGCGATGATGGTCACGCGGGTCATTGTAGTTGTCTTCATAATACGTATCGGCGCGGATTCAGACGCCGTAGAGCCATCCCGAAAGTGCAAAGTACAACGGGATGCCCACGGTCAGGTTGAAGGGAAAGGTGATCCCGAGCGAGGCCGTCAGGTAGATTGCGGGACTGGCTGCGGGCAAGGCCAGCCGCACCGTCGCCGGAGCCGCAATGTAGGAGGCGCTGGCGGCAAGCACGCCGAGCACAAAAGCACCACCGCGGGAGAGGTCGCAAAGCCAGCCCAAGCCGATCCCGACCGCTCCGTTCAACAGCGGCATCAGCAGGGCGAAAACGATCAGAAACAGGCCCGCCCGGCGCAGATCGCCGAAACGCCGCGAGGCCACCATCCCCATCTCGAGCAAAAAGAGGCACAGCACCCCGGCAAAGGGTGCGACGAAAAAGGCGTCCACTTTCTCCATCCCGCGCTCTCCCGCCAGCATCCCCACGAACAGTCCGCCGAGCAGGAGAAACACACTCTTCCCCGCCAGGACTGTATGAAGCGTTTCCCCCCAGACGCGGCCGGATCCCGCGGGGCGGGGCACCAGCAAGAGCGCGACCGCGATTCCGGGCACTTCCATCACCGCCACCAGCGCGGGCAGGTAGCCTTCAAATGGTTCATTCATCGCCCGCAGAAAGGCGATCGCGGCCAAAAAGGTCACCACCGAGACCGATCCATAGTGCGCGGCCACCGCGGCCGCATCCTCGGGCTTGAACCGCCCCAGCCACCGCAGAACCGGATAACACCAGAGGGGGATCGCGGCACCCAGCACGAGGCCGGCCGCCAACACCAGCCAGAGGCCGGCTTCGGCACTGGCACTCAGCGCCGCCCCGCCTTTCAATCCGATCGCGAGCAAGAGATAGATCGAAAGGCCCTGGTAGAGAGCGTCCGGAAATTTCAGATCGCTCCGCACCAAGGTCGCCGCCACCCCGAGGAAAAAACAGAGAATCACCGGGGAGAAGAGATTGAGACGCAATAGCTCGGCGGTTGACATGGCCGCATGCGAAATTAGCCAGTCCATCCGCGCCTCCAAGCCTATAAGTGCGCCCAGCCGCCCAGCGGACTGGTCTTTTCACCCCATCGAAAACCGCCGCCCCCGCCCATCCCTGCTATGACCCGAGATCCGGAATCCCCCGCGCAGGCAGGCTCGGCTTCCCACCGGCCGGTTTGGCAGGGCTACCTGCTGTTCCTTCTGGCTCTCGCCGCCTTTCCCGCCTGGGGCGGCACGATGTGGTGGCTCGCCAACCACCGCTCGGGCTGGAACGATCTCGTCGACCATTTCGGACCCGCTCCCGCCCATCTCACCTACGATCACCAGCGGGCCGTTGTCGGCGTCATCCGCCCACCCAACCGCCGCCACGTCTTCGCGGATTCCGACGGCGGCGGCTACCGCCGCGGACGCGTCGACTACGGCTACGATGAAGAGGGCTTCTGGATGCGGGGACGCTACCGCGGGCTCACGTACGGACCCACCCGGCCGCTCCACGTCCCTTGGTCCGAGGTCCGGGATCACGCCCAGCTCACCATCCGGTTTCACAACCACCCCTACCGCCTCTACGTCCAGGAACAGGCATTGCTCGATGCCGTCGACCGCTACGCGGGGCGCTGACCCGCTCTCCTGATCGGCTGATTCCTCCACCCCAGGGTAATCGCTTCCCAAGGGCGCCCGCCCCCAGCCGCCCGGGCCTTTTGCGGCTTGGATTTTGACCTCGGGCGGGCAAGGTTGGCGCGAAACCATCCGCACCGCATCAACTCATGGCCAAACCACTCGTTGGAATCATCATGGGGAGCCAGTCCGACTGGTCCACCCTCGAACACACCGCCCGCACCCTCGGGGAGTTCGGAGTGCCTTTCGAAAAGGAAATCGTTAGCGCCCACCGGACTCCGGACAAACTTTACGCCTACAGCCGTGCCGCCCGGGAACGCGGTCTGCACTGCATCATCGCCGGCGCCGGCGGGGCCGCTCACCTGCCCGGCATGGCCGCCGCCCTCACCGATCTGCCCGTGCTTGGGGTCCCCGTCGAGTCGGCCGCACTCAAGGGCGTGGATTCCCTCCTCTCCATCGTCCAGATGCCGGCCGGCGTCCCGGTCGCCACTTTCGCGATCGGCAAGGCCGGGGCCGTCAATGCCGCCCTCTTCGCCGTCGCCCTGCTCGCCGGTGAAAACAGCGCTCTGCTCGAAAAGCTGGCCGCCTTCCGCCAGCGGCAGACCGAGACCGTCCTCGGCACCAGCCTGCCATGATCCTTCCCGGCCGTAGCATCGGAATCCTCGGCGGCGGGCAGCTCGGCCGCATGACCGCCCTCGCGGCCCGCCGCCTTGGCTACCGCATCCACGTCCTCGACCCAGCGGAAAACTGCCCCGCCGCCGCCGCCGCCGATTCCCACCTCTGCGCTCCCTACGAGGACGAGGCCGCCCTCGACGCCCTGCTCGCCCGCGTCGATGTTCTCACCTACGAATTTGAAAACGTGCCCGCCGCGGCCGCCCGCCGCGCCGCCACCCGGATGCCGGTCCGGCCCTCCCCCGCCATCCTCGAGATCTGCCAAAACCGCGAGCGCGAGAAGTCCTTTCTCCGCACCGCCGGCTTTCCCCACGCCGCCTTCGAGGTCGTGGCTTCCGCCGACGAATTGGAAGCCGCCATCGGCCACCTCGGCCGGCCCTGCGTGCTCAAGTCCGCGGATTTCGGATACGACGGCAAGGGCCAGGTCAAACTCGCCCCCGGCGGTCTCTCCGCCGCCGAAGCCTGGAGGCGCCTCGGCGCCCCCCGCGGCGTGATTGAGGCTTGGATCGACTTCTCGCGCGAGCTCTCCGTCCTTGTGGCCCGCTCCCCCTCCGGGGAGATCCGCACCTTTCCGGCCGTCGAAAACCGCCACACTCGTCACATCCTCGACGTCACCATTGCCCCGGGCGCCTTCGAGCCCGCCGTCGCCGGCCAGGCCCGCGATCTCGCCACCGACCTCGCCCGCGCCCTCGATCTTGAGGGGCTGCTCGCGGTGGAGCTTTTCCTCGATCGCTCGAACCGCCTCCTCGTCAACGAGCTTGCCCCCCGCCCCCACAACTCCGGCCACTACTCTCTCGATGCCGCCCTCACCAGCCAGTTCGAGCAGCACACCCGGGCGGTATGCGGGCTGCCCCTCGGCGATCCGCGCTCCCTCTGCCCGGCTGTGATGGCAAACCTCCTCGGCGACCTCTGGGCCGCCGGCGAACCGGACTGGGCCGGCCTCCTCGCCGACCCTACGGTCAAGCTCCACCTCTACGGCAAAGCCCGGCCCGCCGCGGGTCGCAAAATGGGCCACTTCACCGTCCTCGACCCCGACCCCGCCCGCGCCCTCGAGCGCGCCCTCCGGCTCAAGGCAGAGCTCGCGGCCGCCGCCGCTCCGGCATGATCGGACTTCACGACACTGTCCAGGGCGGACCGGCGCCGTCCCACAATCCCCGCGAGCTGGCGGATGCCGTCTTCGGTCCGGGCGGCCTCGCCGCCTCCCGCTTCCACCTCGAACACCGCCCGCAGCAGGCCGCCATGGCCGCCGCCGCCGCCGAAGCGATCGCCTCCGGGGATCCGCTCCTCTGCGAAGCCGGCACCGGCGTCGGCAAAAGTCTCGCCTACCTCATCCCCGGCATTCTCCACGCCACCACCGCCAAGAAGCCGCTTGTCGTCTCCACCAAAACCATCGTCCTCCAGCAGCAGATCCTCGAAAAAGACCTCCCCATCTGCCGCCGTCTCTTTGCCGCCGATCCCCGCTTCAAAGACGCCGCCGATTTTCGCGCCGCCCTCCTCCTCGGCCGGGGAAACTACCTCTGCCCCCACCGCCTCGCCCAAGCCCGCCGCCACCAGCTCGAACTCCTCGGCCAAGGCCGCGACAACGAACTGGAAAAACTCCGCCGCTGGGCCGAAAACACCAAAACCGGCCTCCTTCAGGAACTGCCGGAACGCCCCGAAGCCGAGGTCTGGGAACTGGTCAATGCCGACTCCTCCGCCTGCTCCCCGCGCACCTGCTCCCCCGCCACCTGCTTTTACCGCAAGGCCCGCGCCGAGATCGAGCAGGCCCACGTCATCGTGGTCAACCACAGTCTGCTCTTCGCCCTCGTCGGCGCCGGCGCCGGTCCGGGCGGCCCGGGCGTGCTTTTCCCCGGCGACACCGTCGTGCTCGATGAAGCCCACACCGTCCCCGCCGTCGCCTCCGATCACTTCGGAGCAAAAGTCACTTCCTACCCAGGC